>JANMUE010000085.1:0-25573 GCA_031391205.1 Lysobacterales bacterium
CTTGCTCCGCTGCTCTTGCCCTTAGCTCTTGATGTTGGGATCAACGCCAAAGCAGCGGAGCAAGCCCCGCTCTACATCAAGCCAGAGCAAGCGACGACAAAAACGCCCTCAGGACTGACGAAAACCCAGCAGCAGCAACACCAGCGCCGCCGCAATGGCAACGCCGATCAGCAGCGGCAACCACGGACTATGGGAATTGCCGTTCGCGGCAGCGGGAGGAAGGGCTGGCACGTCCGGTACTGACGTCAACGGCTGAGGCGGGATGGCCTGCATGGCCTGGGTCGAGCCTAAGTGCTGCGCCTGTTGTTCGGTCTGATACTGGCTGTCGGCGCGCGTCGGCATACCCGGGGCTTCGACCAGGAAACGATTGCGATCGAACGCGATCTGATCGCCCGAATACAACACCGCATCGCGCACCTGCACGCCATTGACGAAGGTGCCGTTGGATGAACCCATATCGCGCAGGTAAATGCCTGCCGGCGTCACTTCGATCATAGCGTGCTTGCGCGACATCTCCGGCTCGTCGAGCACCAGGTCACAATCACTGCCGCGACCGATCACCAACCGCCCTGGCACCGCCAGCACCTTGCCGAAGTAAGGTCCCGAGACGCCGCGTAACAGAGCCTTTGGGGGGGTAATGCGGTAGCGGGTTTCGTTTCCGGATTCGCTCATGGCTTCTTGCGGCTCTGCGGCCGGCGGCGTGTGCTGCGTGATCGAAGCGTCGTTGTCGGGTTTAAGCAAGACCGAAATGCTGCCCAGGCTGATCAAATCGCCGACGCGGAGGATAGCTTTTTCACGCACCGGGCGACCATTGACATGGGTCCAGGCATTTGCGGAACGCACCCAAAGCACAGGGCCACGTGCGTCAACAGTAATGACAGCGTGGGATTCAACCACACCGTCCGCTTTCAATTCGACATCACTCCCTGGGGCGAAACCAATACTGGTTTCGCCCTCCTTGAGAAGTGCGTCTTTGCGTTCGCCTTGCGGAAAATGTAGCCGCATATCGTTCAGGTTAATGGACGGTGGGACTCTAGCAGGTTGCAGCCCTGCTGCCAGCCCCACCAGACCTGACCTGCGGCGCTACCAAAATGCACGAACATCCAGCAACAGCCGATCTGTCGGTTCGGCGATTCCATCGCGCGTTTCTTTGAATCCAGAGAGCTGCACGCTCCAGCGATCATTGATTCCATAAGCCACCCAGGGCATATAGCCGCGCGCGAAACTGTGGAACCACCAATCGTCGGACGTAAATGCTGCGACCACCGCATCGCGCTGGAACCGCTGTATGGCATAACCAACCTCCAGTCCGCCAGCGACTCGGCTGTCACCATAAATCACACTCAGGCGCCCGCCGTCTGAATCCACATCGGCGTCCATGTTGCGCACCACGTCTACACGCGCTCGCCATAGCGCTTCGCCAAAGGTGGCACGCAGTCCTACCTGCAGGTCGAGCAACTGGTAGTCGTTGACCAACACACCCGCGAAACGCCGGTTGGTACGCCCCAGGCCACGATCCACCAGTGTCTGCAGATCGGAAAAATCCAACCAGGCCAGTTGCACGTCGCCGCTTATCTCGGCACCTTCGTTCCAATGCCAGCCAACCTGGGCGGCGGCGATGCGCGAGTCGTCATCGTAGAGATGATCGCCTGTGAAATAGCCGCCAACCAGGGACAGGCGACTGAGTTCACCCACCGCTATGGAGTGACTGGCGCTGATACCCAGAGGACGCATGTCGTCGTCCCAGGTCAACGGTGTGGTCTGGATCGGGAAAGCGGTCTTGCCGAGCAATAGGCTGGTCGATTCACCCGCTCGCCAGCGCAGGAACAACTCATCGATATTGACCGAGTCACTGCGCTCGTTGTCGTTGTTGACCCTGTTGTCCTGATTGCGATCAGTGCCCAGGGTGCCTTCCAGCGCAGCCCCGAACTCGAAGCTGTCGAAGTCGCGACGCACACCAGCACGCAGGCGTAGGCGCTCGCGTTCCAGGTCGTCCACGCGCCCAGGAATATCCGCAGTGCGTTCGGCGCGCAGCAGCACATCGCCGTAGAAGCTCCAACCCGGCGACTCCTCGGATTCATCAAATGCGATCGGGTCGTCGGCACGCGCCACGCCGCTCACGCATGCGCCGATCAGCAACACCGTTATCCATTTTGCCTTCAACATCGCAGCCTCCCATCATTCCATCGATTAGTTAGTAGCAACCTGCTCAGGCCCGGATGGCCGCAAGCGCCGCGCCAAGATCACCCACACTCGGGAAGCGATCCTCGGGCGATCGCGCGATACAGCGCAGAATCACCACCTCCAGCTCCGGTGGAATTTCGGGCCAGTACTCCGATGGGCGTATCGGAGACTGCTGCATCTGCGCCATATAGATTTCCATGGTATTGGCACCGGTAAACGGCAGTTTGCCGCAGAACATTTCCGACAGCAGCACGCCACTGGAGTAGATATCGGCACGATGATCCACCTCGTCACCGGCCAACTGTTCGGGTGAAGAATAGTGAGGTGTGCCGACAAACATACCCGGCTGCGTATGCCCCGGTTCCATGCGCCGAATGGGCCGGGCGATGCCAAAATCCATCAGCTTGGCATTGCCGCTCTGTTCCAGAATCAGGTTCTCCGGCTTGATATCCCGATGCAACACGCCAACCTCGTGTGCAGCACCCAATCCGGCACACAGCTGCTTGGCGATGCGCAACCCCGCCGAAAACGGAATGCGCCCGGCCTGCTTGATCAGATAACGCAGCGTCATGCCGCGCACATATTCCATCGAGATATACGGTCGGCCCTCGTGATCACCAAAATCGAAAGTGCGCAGCACATTCGGATGAGTGATCTTGCGCGCCAGCTTCAACTCACTCTTGAGCCGATCCAACTGTTCGGCATCCATCAGCGCGGCGCCACGCAGCATCTTGATCGCGACCAGATCGTCAAGCTCCAGATCGCGCGCCTTGTAGACCACGCCCATTCCGCCCGCACCGAGCTCGGACAGAATCTCGTAGCGGCCACCAAATACCGTACCCAGGGCGATATCGGCGCCGCCCCGCCGCGTCTGTGCGGCAGCGGTCTGCGGCGTCATCACGGTGTCGTTACGAGTTGTCGGCATATTGACGTTGGTCGAAGGCAGCGGTTCAAGCTCGTCGAGTTGATCCACGGCCACACCGGGAAAATTCCTGCCCGAAACCATACCGGTCACTGGTTTGATCTCCACCGGCTGCACTTCGCGCACTGCATCGAGCATCGGCTTGGCAATAAACAAGGTGGCTTCGCCCGACTCCGACAGCAGCCGCTCGAGTTGATAGATCGGACCACCACCCGCGACCGGCACACTGCCGCCGGCGACCGGTAACTGCCCTTCGACGACGTCGCCCTCATGCAGGGCGAATGCCAGGCTGCTGGACAGCGCGTCGCTCAAATGGCTGTCGCGACGCAGGTGGCGCAGGGTACGCAGCGCCCGGCTCAAAGGCGCATCACCGGAGAATCCCAACACGGCACGCGCGCCTGAAAAAGTAAGTACCTGAGCGTTCACGCGCTTGGCGGCCTGGTCGATGGCCTGAGCGAACACCTGCACGCCGTCGGCAGTGGCGATGCTCTGCTCCTTGTTCATTGGTCGCGCCAGGGCTCGACATTCGACTGCCAGCAACACGCGCGTTACCAGTATCGGTGTACGCACCATAATGGACTGGGAGCCCTGTTGCGGCGTGCTGAATCCCGCTGGCCGCTCGCTGGACGGCTCGGGCAGGAAGCGCGAAAGATTGGATACGTAGCCCTCGATATCACTTTTTTCGCGTAGTTCCGACAGTAGCCGGTCGAACGAACGCGACAAACTGGCCAACTCGTCGTTGCCGGTCACCGAAAGATGCGTCTTGAAGTTGCCGGCAGCGGCTTCCTCCGCCGCTTTTGCCAACACCTTGACCGGACGCAACACGCCTTTGGCGAGCAGATAGGAAATCGGCAATGCTGCCAACAACGAGCCAAGCCCGGTCAATAGCACCAGATTGAGGATGCGCTGAAAGCCCGCATAAGCACGATCGGCCGAAGTCAGAATCAGTGTGCTGCCCAGCAGTGGACCGGCATCGGCGTCCACGGGCGCAGCACGACCCAACCAGGTCTGCCCGGCAAACGAGAGCGAAATGCGCTCCACCGCCGTGCCCTCGGTCAGCATCTTTTCCAACGCGGCGTCCTTCATCAGGGCCTGCGCAAGCGCTTCGCCATTTCGCGCGTCCAGAGAGCTGGCGAACAACATGGGCTGACCGTCCTTGGCGACCACGTAGGCAATATCGGCACCACTGACCTTGCCGATCTTGGTAGCGAATTCGTTATTGACGGTGCGCGCAAGCAACAGGAACCCCAGCAGGTTCTCATCGCGAACGATCGGCATCACCGCCGCCTGATACAGCACATCGCCCTGACGCCAATAACCGGATACCGGCGTCGCACTCTCGATCGCCGTATTGATGAAGATGTCACCCGAGAGATTCTGCTCTACCGCTTCCGACTCGTCGGTACGCGCGGCGACGTTGCCTTCCGCATCCATGAAGATGCCGAGGTCGAAGCTGTATTGATCCTGGCGTTCTACCAGCAGGTCCTGCAGAGAAATACCTCCGGTAATGAGCGGGTCCTCGCCCAGGCCAAGTTCGCTGTCGACGACGGCACTCTCGAAGTAGGCCTTCACCGAGGTGTCTTCCGCAATGTTCTGTATCGTCGTCTGCAGCAAATCGAGCCGCGACTGACGGAACTCGTCCTGGACGCTGGCGCTGGTATTGAGCGAACGCTCAACGTTGTCTTCGGCAATGCGCCGGCCCTGACTCCAGGTAATGAACAGCGATGCCGCCACCGATACGGCAATCAACCCTGCGCAGATCGCGAATATCCTGACTGCCAGCGAAAGCCGAAACCCGCCCTTAGTAGCTTGCATTGGTGCTCCGTGCGTAGGGCTTGCCAAATTTGTTGGTATGCGTCGGCACCTTGCGGCGATTGAGCTCCAACGTCAACGCCAGCTGCTGCGGTCCGCCGATAACGATCTTCTGCCGCAGCGGTGCACCGCGGTCGTGATAAATCACCAGTTCGCCCTCGCCCTCCGGAAGCCCAGTGAGCTTGAAACGGCCCTGCAGATCCGGCCGGGTGTGGAAGGGCGTGTCCAGAACCAGGATGAAGCCATACATCGAGTGATGCACATTGCAATAGACGCGCACCAGGCCGGGCCTGTCGAAACGTGTGCTTTTGCCATCACCACGGCCATACTGACCGGTGTCGAAGGCACTCTCCGGCGACAGCGAAAACACGTTGTGCAGGATCGGGTCCTCATTGGGAAAGCGCACCGTCTCACCGGCGCTTACTGCCAACACCCTGGGCACAAACTGCTTGCGCCGGGTCGTCATCAAGTGGGGCTCCGGTCGCGGCGTCGCCACGACCGGCTGGGTGGAGCGAAAATAGATCACGGCTTCCTGAGCCTCGGACGCACGCAGCGCAGCCCCGCCCGCCTTCAGCTTGAGCTCACCGGTCAGGTCGCCAGCGCGCGTCATACCCGAAATGCACAGGCAGATCGCCACGCACATCAATCTCCACATGGCCAAGGCTCCATCCCACCTGATATCTGGCATCATCTTAACTCAAGCTCTGCCTGCAACCACTTACTAAAGACAGGGAAGCCATGAGCAGTATTTCAATCACGCGCAAGCACGGCAAGTCGATGAATGACGCCCACACCGCCGTCAACAAGGTGGCCAAGGCGATTGCGAAGAAATTCACCGTCGATCACGAATGGGAAGGCGATACCCTGCACTTCACCCGCAGCGGCGTGGATGGACACATCGCCCTGAGCAAAGGATTGGTAACGGTCAACGTCAAGCTCGGATTCCTGCTGGCGATGCTGCGCGGACCGGTGGAAGCCGAGATCGAACGCGTGCTTGATGAAGAGTTTGGGTGAAGAGTGGCGCTTTGGGCATGCGTTGAAGCGCATGCCGAGCCACTCTGAACGCACGCGCAGGGATGGGCGGGACGGCGCCCGGCACCAGGGACGGTTTCTGCGCGCGCATTCAAACCAACCGCAAATGGCAGCCGCAGGTCAGCGTGTTTGCTGGGGTTCGCTGCGCTCACCGCCAGCCTACTTTCAACTCGATTTACACCTACTTCTTCATCGTCCGCGTCAACTCGAACCCGAACGGATCGGCATGACCGGCAAACAGCCGCTGCATGGCCCGCTGCTCGCCGTCAACGATGATGTCCAGAAACTCCTTCGCCGGCCCCATATGCCGGAAGGCGGCGAAGCCGCGCTCCAGGAACGTCTGCAGCCCTGCCAGACCGGCGCCACGCGCTGGCCCGCGGGCCAGCTTGAGCACCCCAAGTACAAAGGGTTTGCGCACAATGCGTTCGAGCTCCTCGCCTACCACGCGTATCAACGTGATCTGGCGACGCCGGTTCACAGCGTCGCCGACACTACGATAGGCCTTGGTGTAACGAACGACATCGAGCTTGGGACCATCGAGTGCGCGCGTCATCTCGATATCGAATTCGCGCGACAGCAGATCAAGCTCCAGCGCCTCGGCAAGCGTCAGCAACACCGAATCGGGTAGCCAGCGCGTCATAACGGGCATGATGCGACTGACATCGCGATCACGCCAGCTCACGTCGCCGGCGCCATAAAGATCACTGAGGAAAAACTCCGCAGCCAGACTAAAGCGGGCGTGTTTGCGCAGCGGGGCGAAGCTCAACCCCAATCGCTCGGCCTGCCAGTTCTTGAGCAACGCAAGCTCGGGCGAGGTGTTGATCGGGTTCTTTATGGGGTTGGACACGGTCTGCAAGGTCTCCAGCAGACCGTGCAGACGTGAACTGACCGACTTGGATGCCATGGGCGTTTACATGTTTTGACGATTGATCGCTGCGGCGCGACCGGGTAAGCCGAAAGTCTAGCTTGAGCATCCGCCTCGCATCGCTACAATCGAACGAATGGCGTCGCCCTCGCCAATGTATATGGATGCTCCATGCTCATCGTTCAACCCAGCACGCTCAAACCGCGCGGCAAGCAACCCAAGTCACGCATCGGCCTGGCCGTAGCCGGTGGCGGGCCGATCGGCGGCATGTACGAACTGGGCGCGCTGCGCGCAATGGAAGAGGCGCTGGATGGCCTGGATCTGACCAAGCTCGATGTGTATGTCGGCGTCAGCTCCGGTGCCTTCCTTTCAGCCGGCCTGGCCAATCGGCTCAGCACCGCCGAGATGTGCCGGATCTTTTTGACCCACGATTCCGATCAGGCGCATTTCCGTCCCGAGGTGTTTCTACGCCCCGCGTTCGCCGAGTATGGCCGCCGATTGCTCGGCGTGCCGCGCGTGCTGGCGGGCTGGCTGGGCGACCTGATCACCCGCCCCCTGGATACCGACCTGAGCGATGTCCTCGGACGCCTGGGTACGCTGATCCCCACTGGCCTGTTCAACAACAGCGCGGTCGAGGAATTCCTGCGCGGGGTTTTCGAGAGCCATGGCCGTACCAACGACTTCCGCGAGCTGCGCCGCAAGCTGTACGTAGTCAGCGTCGACCTCGACACCGGTCAGACCGTGCGCTTCGGTTCGGAAGGCTTCGACCATATTCCGATTTCCAAAGCGGTCCAGGCCAGCGCCGCACTGCCTGGCCTGTATCCCCCTGTAGAAATCGACGGGCGCTGGTATGTCGACGGTGCACTGCGTCGTACCCTGCACGCTTCGGTCGCCCTGGAGGAGGGCTGCGATCTGGTGATCGGGGTCAACCCCCTGGTGCCGTTCGACGCCGGTCTCGCTCAGCGCAATGGCCGCGCGGTGCCTGAGAGTCTGATGGAAGGCGGTCTGCCCGCGGTGTTGTCGCAGACCTTCCGCACGCTGCTGCGCTCGCGCATGCAGGTAGGGCTGGAAAAGTATCAGCGTCAGTATGAAAAATCCGACCTGGTGCTGTTCGAACCGGACCCCGATGACGTCGAAATGTTTTTCACCAATGCCTTCAGTTATCAGAGTCGCGTGCGCGTCGCCGAGCATGCTTATCGGGCCACACTCAGTGACTTGAATGCACGTTATGACCAGTTGGCACCGATGTTCGCGCGTCATGGCATTCGTCTGCGCAAGGAAATCATCAGCGACTTGAATCGCGAGCTGATGGCAAGCCTGGGCATGCGTCCGCCGCGTCGTACCGACGCCACCACGCGTCTGCGTCGTGCACTCGATGAGCTTGATCACAGCATCAGCACGCGCCACTGATATTCGGGTTGTACGCTAAATCGCGCTTGAATTACCTCGCAAATCAAGCCTCTACATAGTGTGATTATTCTAGCTGGGCTACCTAGAGTCCGGTCACTGCTGCACCGCGCGCAAAGCGCAACGCAGCTTCGAATCAATCATCGTGGAGTGCAGATGAGCAAGCCCAAGTTCAAATCCAAACCGGCGTCGGCCACGGCGTCCGACAAAACCGGTGCCCTGGTCGAGACCGCACAGCAGGTGTGGCTCGCTGGAATCGACGCGCTGACGCGCGCGCAGTCACAAGGTGGCAAACTGTTTGAATCCCTGGTCAAGGAAGGCGTGTCTCTGGAACAGAAAACACGCAGGTTTGCAGCCGGCAAAGTCGGCGACGTGCGTGATGTGGTCGAGAACAAGGTTGAGCAAGTGAAAGAACGCGCCGCCGATACCTGGGACAAGCTCGAAACCGTATTCGAGAACCGCGTGTCCAAGGCGCTGTCCAAGCTCGGCGTTCCCGGCCGCGAAGAAATGGAAGCATTGATCGATCGCGTCGAGGATCTCAACCGCGCCGTGCGCAAGCTCAACGCCAAGAGCGAACCCAGCCTGAAGAACACCGTCAGCAGGGCCGCCCGCGACAGCATCAACGCTGTGGTCGAAACCATGACCGGAACCACCAAGACCAGGAAGCCAGCCGCACGCGCCAAGAAGCCGGTCGCAAAGAAAACCCGACTCGGCAGGGCCTGATTTTCTCCAACGCAAAAGCGATGCCGGATATCGGCATCGCAACCTCTAGCCCGCCATCCGAACAAACCGGTAGATCCCTCCCCTCCGGTCGGTTGGCGGGCTTCTTTTTGGGCTTCTGGCACTTCATCAGCATGCGCCGGTAGAGCTTACTCAAAAGCCGTTGTGGAACACTGATTCGGGTTGGCACTCCCCAGCGGCAAAACGTGGCCCGTGAAACTGCTTCAGCACGCCTATCGGGCACTCACTCAAAGCCATTGCCGAACGGAAGCCCCGGCGGCAGCGTGAACAAGCTCACGATATTGCTGGCGGGTCGGCCCACCACCAGCTGCTGGCGCACCGGATCGTAATCGAATGGCAGGTTCGCGAAACTGGCGTTCGTCGCCGTGCCGCGTACGCTGTTGACTGCGACGATTGTGCCGACCAGGCCGCCATCCCCGCGCCCCAGGCTGACGGCACCGGCGTTGACGGTAGGGGGGCGATCCCATTCTCGACTCAGCACTGCATAGTTGCCATCGGCGAGCGCGCTGACGAAGCCGCCAACTTGATCATTCGCGGTGACGCCGATCAACGAATTCGCAGCGGAGACAACGCCGACCAGTCCAGTTCCGCCATTCGCCCAGGTCACCGCACCGACGTCTGCGGTAGCAGCGTTGTTCCAGAGACGACTCGATACCACATAGTGGCCGCCGCCGATCGCGGCGATGCGGCCACCGCCAACACTATCGCCCGACTGTGTTCCGACCAGCGAATTGGCGGTGGTCACTGGCCCGCTACGGCCCGAGCTGCCATTCGCCCAGGTCACCGCGCCGACGTTGGCGACGGCACCATCCCAGGCACTGCTGGCGACCACGTAATTCCCATTGCTGAGTGCGGTCACGCCGTTATTGCCGACGAAGTCACTGGTGCTGGTACCCACCAGCGAGTTGGCTGCGCTGACCGCGCCTGTGCGCCCGCTCGCGCCGTTCGCCCAGGTCACTGCGCCGGCGTCGACGATGGCATTGTTGTTCCAGCGCGTGCTGGCGACGACATAATTGCCGTTGGTCAATGCGACGACACCCACCACAGACCCGCTCTGATTGCTGCCGATCTGGTCAGCGGTTTCCGTGCCGACCAGTGAATTGGCGGGCGACACCACGCCGGAAATTCCGCTGCTGCCGCTTCCCCAGGTGACGGCACCTGCGTCGATCGCATCGATCTTGTCCCACCCCGGACTCTGCACCACATAATTGCCATTCGTCAGCGCCACCACGCCATCCTGTCCGACGTCATTCTGTGCGCCAGTACCCACCAACGAATTACTGGCCGAAATCACCCCAATCAGCCCGGTGGTGCCGTTTGCCCAGGTCACAGCACCTGCATCAACCGTGGGACCGTTGTTCCAGAAAGGACTGGGGACGACATAGTTGCCATTGCTGAGTGCCGTCACCGGTTCATTACCGGCCGGGAAGTCATTTGCGGTCGATCCGATCAGCGAGTTCGCGGCACTGACCACGCCGACCCGGCCAGTGGCCCCGTTCGCCCAGGTGATCGCGCCTACGCTCACACCTGTAATGTTATGCCAACGCGAGCTGGCGACAACATAGTTGCCGTTGCTGAGTGCCGTGACACCGCTCGCGCTGAATTCACTACCCATCCCGACGGCATCACCCGCGCTGGCGCCCACCAGAGAATTGGCGGTGGAGACGACACCCACCAGTCCGCTGCTGCCATTCGCCCAGGTCACAGCACCCACACTTTGCGGCGGAATGACATCGGGGTGTCGCCAGAAGGGACTGACCACCACGTAGTTGCCATTGCTCAGTGCGATAGCCTCGTAGAAGCCCACCAACGCGTCTGCTGTCGGCCCGATCAACGAGTTCGCAACTGCCACGGCACCGGACGTGCCGGTGCTGCCATTGCCCCAGGTAACGGCGCCGACGTCAGCACTGCTGCCATTGTCCCATTGCGGGCTGACCACGACGTAGTTGCCATTGCTGAGCACCGTAACGCCATCGAAACCGGCGTTGTCGATGAAGCCGACAAGATCGCGCTCCTGCGTTCCGGTCAACGAATTGAGCGACGACACCACACCCGAAACGCCGTTGCTGGCGCTGGCCCAGGTCACCGCGCCGGCATTTGCTGCCGCTCCGTTTCGCCAATTCGGACTGAGGATCAGGAAGTTGCCGTTGGTCAGCACGGTGATGCCGCCACTGCCGACTTGATCATTGGTGCTGCTGCCGGTGATCGTGCTGATCAACACGCCTGCCGGGCTGTATAGATACACCGCGCCCACATTCGACACCGGCCCCGTCGGATCGGTGACCACGATGTTGCCGTTGGGCAGCACGGTGACGCTGGAACCAAATGCGCCACTGCCGGCAGGGCCAGGAATATCGATCTGCGCGGCATGTGCGGTCAGCACGCCCAGCATCGACAGCATGCACAGAATATGCGTTGCCAGCATGGCCCAACACGATGTAACGAAGCAGCGATAGCGCAATCGGCTCATGACTTGATCCCCCAATGGGCAAGGCCGGAGGGCCTGCAGCTGGTGCTCCATCTTTGAAACCCGCAACCGCTGGCAATCCCGCCAATGTCCGCTGCGCGCTACTCGAATTCGTCAGCGAAGATCACTTCCGATCGGTAGGCATGCGGCTCGTTACCGGCGCTACCCGTATTCGCACTGAACACCACGGCATCGCCAATGCGCACCAGATTGGCGGGAGTGGAACTCAATTCACTCGCCGCCAGATTGAAGCCGCGAATGCTGCCGGGTGTACCGGCGAACAATTCGCGGCCGAAATCGCTGGCGCCAAGCCGGAGATTGCCAGCCATCACCAGCTCGCCATTGGGCAGCAGCGTCAACGCGTCGGCAGCAATACCCTGGGTCTCGATCACTGCGGCGGTTCCGCCGGCACTGCCATCGCTGACATGCACACCACGCTCGCCGCCCTGCGTGGCGATGAACCACACGCTCGCGCCATCGCTGACCGGCTCGATCGGATTCGAACCTGCATCGCCCGATTCGTAATCCAGTAGACGCCCAGTACCCGCTGCTGTGCCATCACTGAGGCAGGGTTCAAAATTGGTCTGAGCACCCTCCGGATCGCAGGCGTAGAACATGCGCGAGCCGAACACTACCGTGTTGCGGGCACGTGAATTCGACTGCGGCTCGGGCGACAACTGAATCAGGCTGCCTGCGAAGCCGACTGCGATATCGGGCAAGGGCAGCGTGCCCGCGGCACTGCCATCGCTGACGAACAGTTCCACGCCACGCCCCTGCTGCGCCGCTGCAAACAGCAATTGCTCGCCCAGCGCCACACCACCGCGCATCAGAGTAGATGCCGTGCCCGGCGCAAGGTCAGCAACCAATTCCAGCCCGTCGCCGGCGGCGTTGATGCGCCATAGTTCCTCGCCTTCGCTGGCGCGCTCACCAGCAATGAACAGCGTGCCGCTCGCGGCGATCCATGGCCCGATCAGTTTGGTGAGATCGGCAGGGACAGACAGCTCTAACGTGCCCGCCGCCGTGCCATCGGTACGAAACACGCGTTTCAGGAAACTGAGACTGGTCGAGGTGCGCGCCAGGAAGTATGCGCTGTTGCCGACGACGCCGAAATGCTGCGGCCCGGAGCCAGGTTCATTGTTGCCGGCCAGCGTATCGGCAAGTTTGAACGTGCCGGCGGCAGTGCCATCGGTGATCCAGGGCTCTTCACCGCTGCTGCCATCGGTGCCGGCGAACAACAACCGCTCACCGAATGCACCCGTGCGCGCCGGTTCGCTGAAGCTTGCGAACAGCTCGAACGGCACCCCACTGCTCGGCCCGGGCGCAAGATCGATGACCAGCTGCGTGCCGGCAACGGTGCCATTGGTGCGCCAGAGTTCATACCCGGTCGCCGATTGGAATGCAGAAAAGTATCCGATGCTGTGCGTAGCACTGGGCACGATACGCGAGATCAGGCTGCCACCAGGGGCACTGCCGATGTCGGCCAGTCGTCCCGTGCCAAGCGCGCTGCCATCGCTGCGCCATAGCTCGATATCGCCACTGGCATCACTGTGGCGCGCCAGCGCCTGGCCACCCACGGCGGCAAAGAAGACCGAGGAGAAACCGCCGGCTGGACTGAGAATGAAGGTTCCCGCACTGCTGCCATCGCTGATCGCCAGGCGGGTCATCGAGTCGGCGCTATTCGTGCTGGTGTAGAACAACCGGGAACCTAACGCGGTATTGGTCACCAAAAAATTTCCGGGTGTGGTGCTGCCGGTACCCGCAAACAGATCGCGTACTCTGCGCGTACCCACGCCACTGCCATCGCTGCACCAAAGCTCGGTGCCGGTGCTGCCATCATTGCCCGCAAAACAGATTTCGCTGCCGAAGCGCACCGTCTCGTTGCCGACTACAAATCCGGCGCCGGGCTCGATGGTGTTGATCACGTTGCCATCGCTGCTGCGCAGTCTGCGTGCAGCAGCCGCATCACGGGCGACAAAAAGCAATTGGCCGTTGTGTTCAATCAGGCCAGTGGGATCGGAACCGGTCGGGCCGGCGGCAAAATCGGCGACGGGTCGCGTGCCCACGACGGTGCCGTCGCTGACCCAGAGTTCGCGGCCAGTCGCTGTCGTGGTTGCGGTGAACAAGACCTGCGACCCAACGGCCGTGAAACGCTGCGGGCTGCTATTGGCGCTGCCTACGGCAAGATCGCCCAGCGCAAAAGTACCGGCAGGCGTGCCGTCGCTGACATAGGGCTCGCAACCATTGGCTTCGCGGCCCGCAAAAAACACACGCGATGCAACAACCACCAGGCGTTGCGGCAGACCAGCCAGTGCGCAATAGGTCATCGACCCCAGCCGTGTCGCCACACCGCTGGGACTGACGACAAACATGCCAATACCCTGGACATCACTCGCACTGACCAGCAATTTCGTACTGCTGAGTGCGATCAATGCTTCGGCGTTGCTGCCCGCCACTCCCGGAACGATTTCAACCGCAATGAGGGTGCCTGCGGGCGAGCCATCGCTGACCCAAAGTTCGCGGCCCTGTTCTGGAGTCGTAGCCGTAAACCAGACACGTCCGTCAAATGCGACCAATCGATCAGGGTTGCCCGACAGCAGCCCTGGTTGTATGTCCTTCACCAACACCGCGCTGGCACCCGTGGACAGCCAGAGTTCGCGGCCGCTCTCTGGATTGCTGGCTGCAAACAGCACCCGCCCATCCCCCAATGCTGCCGAGTTGACGTTGCTGAATCCGGCCGGATAACTCGACGACGCCGGCCCCGCGCCGGTTTCGATATCTGCCAGTCGTTCGATCACCTGCGCACTACCGGTGCCGACGAAAACCAATCCGAGAAAAGCCAGGTATCGCCAGCACATAAGTCACCCCGAGTTCATCGATATTTTCAGGAACCCGGATTGACCATCAAACCCGCCAATCATGCGATCAAAAAGAAACATCCTGCGTGGCGGCATCGGTCTGCAAAGCGGGTATTGTGATGATCAAGCCACTGTCCGGATGTCGCCGCCGATGACCCGTAGCGAAGTGCTGAACCTGCTCGAGCCCGGGGTATTGCTGGGCGGAGCCCTGTTTCGCAGCCTGGCAACGCAGACAGTGCAGATCGAGCGTCTGTCATCCGGAACGCGCCTGGGCGTATTTCGTATCGTCGCCGAACTCGGCCATGGCGGCATGGGCGTGGTGTATCGCGCGGAACGTGACGATGGCGCCTATCAGCAGCAGGTCGCGATCAAATGCGTCATCGATTCGGGAAGTGCGCGCAGCGCCGAGTTGTTCCGGCGTGAGCGGCAGATTCTCGCCGAACTCAAACATCCGCATATCGCACGGCTGCTCGATGGCGGGCATCTCGATGACGGCCGACAGTGGCTTGCGATGGAACTGGTTGAGGGCCAGCGCATCGATACGCACGCACGGGCGAAAAAACTCAGTATCGAGGAACGCCTGAGTCTATTCGCGGAAGTCATCGCCGCGGTCGAGGCTGCGCACGCGCATTTGCTGATTCATCGCGACATCAAGCCATCCAATGTGTTGGTCGATGCCGATGGCCGAGCCAAGCTGCTGGACTTCGGTATCGCGGCATTGATCGACGACAACGAGGCCGCGCGTGCCTATTCGCCTGGCTGGGCCAGCCCCGAGCAACGCGCCGGCGAACACGTTGGTCCCGCTTCGGATCAGTACCAACTCGGGCTTCTGCTCGACGCCATGCTGAGCGACGCGGCGCCATCCCAAATTGCTGCTACAGCTACAGATATCGCCAATCCCACCACGGGCGCACGCGGCATCGACCCAGTGCAATGGACGCGACTTCCGAATGCAAGACATAGCGAACTGACAGCGATCGTAGCCAAGGCCACAGCGGCTTTGGTCGAAGCGCGCTACGGTTCGGTCAGAGAATTCAGCGCCGATCTTCAGCGCTGGCTCGCACGACGCCCAGTCGCCGCGCGCGGCGGTGGCCTTGGCTACACGTTCTTCTGTGCATTGCGGCGCCACCCGTTGGTGGCGAGCGGAATCGCCGCTGTGTTGATTGCGGCCATCGCAGCAACTGCCGTGTTCAATTGGCGGCTAACGCAGCAACGCGACCTGGCGCGCGATGCCGCGCTGCGTGCCGAACGCGAAGCGGCAACGGCAACCGCGGTGTCTCGTTTTCTGCGCGACGACCTGCTCGCCCTGGCCGACCCGAATCTATCTCAGGAACCCGACCTCAAGGTCAGCACCCTGCTCGCCCGAGCTGCAAAGAATGTCGATCCGCGCTTTGGCGAACGTCCCGACATCGCCGTGCAGATCCACACCACATTGGGCCGCGGCCTGCGCGGACTCGGCGCACTCGAAGACGCCGCAGCGCATTTTGAGCGCGCACAGGCGATTGCAGCCGAAACATTGCCGGCAACCGATCTGCGCCGCATGGAACTTGATCTCTGGCATGCCGATCTCGATCTGGCACGTTCGCAGCCACAGGCGGCAGAACAACGCCTGAGCGCATTGAGGGAGCGCGCCACTGCCGCGTTGGGCGCCGATGCGCCACTGGTGCTCGAAACCGAAGTGCGTCTGCAGGCGGCGCGATTCGAAGCCGGCAAGGAGCAACTGGCAGCGATCGCGGCGCTGACGCAGGTGCAGCCTCGGCTCGATCGTGTGCTGGGTGTGGATTCCGCGCTCGCGATCTATGCGCTGAATCGCCGCGCCATCATGCTGAACTCCGTCGAGCAACTGAAGGAAACCCAAATTGCACGTGTAGAACATTTGGCCCGCGCGACCCGCACCTACGGCGCCGATCACTCGACCACGTTGACCGGGCAACTGAACTACGCCGTGCTGCTGCGCAAGCTCGGCAAGCCGCAGGAGGCCTTGCGCGAAGCTGAGCTTGCCGAAATCGGACTGCGCAAGATATTTGGTGACCGCAGCATCGCCGCATTGCACGCGCTGAATGCGCGCAGTCGCATTCTTTCCGACCTTGGGCAACTGGATGCCGCGATTGCACTGCAGCGCGAAGCGCTCGCCGGTCGCATCGAATTGTTCGGCGAACAGCACGACGACGTCGCCTTCAGCTACGTCAATCTCGGCGGCACCCTGGTGCAGGCGCGGCAGTTGGACGCTGCAGTCGACGCCCTGCGCAAAGCATTGAACATTCGCCAGGGCTTGTTTGGCGACGAACACATCGATGTCATCACCAACCGCATCATGCTTGGCGATACCGAACGCCAGCGTGGCAATTTCGATGCTGCCGAACGCTATCTTGTCGATGCCATCGCCAGCGCCCGTCGCATCCTCGCCGCCGATCGCCCCGAACTGGCCACCGCTCTCTATCGCTATGGACAGATCCTGCAGGCCCAGCGTCGCCACGATGAAGCCGTGGTCGCGCTCAAGGAGTCCGAAGCCATCTATGTGACACGCGGTGAAGGTTCGACGGCGCGCGCACAGTCGGTGCGAGCGCTGTTGGCGACCATTCCGTAGTCAAGGCGCGCACAGGCGCGGAACAATGCTGTCCGACCGCATCAAGCAAATGTGCGGCAGCGGGACCCATGCACGGCATCGACTGGAGTTCTCATCAGACTTTCCTGTTCGCACTCATTCAAAACCATCGATCAGCAATGGCGGTTGGCTGCCGTAAAGTACATGAATGCTGCCGGTAAGGGTGCTGCCGATATCTTCTCCGGGCGCGACGATCACCAAATCATCGTTGCCGTCGCCATTATAGTCTCCGGCGGCCAATGCGCGGCCGAAGAAATCGCTGCTCTCGCTCTGTCCGAAAATTCCCGGCGTGTCCTGCGTCCATATCTGGCGACTGAGGTTGCCCAGTGCGCTGTTGCCACCGTAGATTACAACGACGGCGCCGCCCCGTGCCGCGCCGGCTGCGGCTGTGCCCGGGGCACTGGGTGCAGCGGCTACTATGTCGGCAAATCCGTCGTTATTGAAATCACCGATCGCCAGACTGCGCCCGAACTCATCCGTTTCCGGGGTATTCGGCGCCGTCACGGCTACATCCACGCCAGTGAGCGCAGTGGCATCCGCAAATCCATTGGTGCCATCGTTGCGGCCTTCCAGCAACATGATCATGCCCTCGTTGAAGCCGTCGCCGACGTCTTCACTGTGTACGCCCACGATCAGATCATCGTCGCCATCGCCGTCGATATCGCCTGCGGCAAGCGCGCTACCAAACCGGTCATCGTCCTCATTGACGCCTGGTACATTCCCGGTGTTCTGGTTGATCGAGACCGCGCCACCACTGGTGAAGGGTGGGGAGGAACCAAAAAGCACGTTGATCTTGCCAGCGGATACCACGTCGTCGGGTGATTCGCCAGGCACGCCAATCGCCAGATCGGCAACACCGTCATTGTCGAAATCACCGATGGCGAGCGCCGTGCCGAAGTCATCGTCGGCAGCGTTCAACTCTCCCGCGTCGTTCTGGTCGAAGCGACCAACCTTCGCACCCAGCGGCGTCGGTGTCGCGCGCCGAATTTCCACACTGCCCGCTCGTGGTGCCGACAGGGCACGTTTATCGCGCGGGATACCAATGACCAATTCTTCAAAGGAGTTGGCCTGGCTGACGATCGAACCGATCGCCAACACGCTGCCAAAGCGATCAAATTTATCGACACCGTCGTCGCCACCCGCTCCCAAATCCTCTGGCAGGAACACGGCACCAGTGGCAGTGAGCCCGTTGCTGCCGCCGCGCAACATGGTCACGGCACCGGCATCGACGCTGACAAAGGGATCATTGTTGAGCGTTTCGCCAGGAGCACCAATCGCCAACTCATCGCAGGCGTCGTTGCTGAGCTTTCCTGCTGCGAGTGCAGTGCCAAACTCATCTTCTTCTTCGGACCCGCCAGGCACGTTGGGCGAGCTTTGCGACCAGACTTCCGAGCGCGTCGCCAGCAATCCGCTCGCGGCGCCATACAGCACCATCACCTGCCCCGCTTCCAGCGCACCGTTGATGGCGGCCATTGGATTGCCAATGGCGACGTCGGCAAAACCATCGCAGTTGAAATCACCGCTGGTGGCGGAGACATCCTGAGCCCCGCCTGACCGCTCGGCACCGGGGACATCAGTGTAGTTGAAGGCCGCGCTGCCGGTTGCCGTCAATTGCCCCACAACCTGAGTGCTCGCAGCCAGAATGATCAGGCCCATGGCGAATACGGTGCGCGTGCGGCAGCGACGAAGTGCGTGCCTGGTAGACGCTGGTGCGGAAGGTGCGAGCAGTATGCGCATCGTGATAGCCGTAGGGGTGATGTACTTCAAGAACCCGAAATCGTGGCCAACCCCGCCAGCACTGAATGCAAAGCGGTTTCGGCATGCGCCGTGAGTGCGGATTGAGGCTGCTGTGCGGCAACCAGCCGCAAGCGCGCATCGGTGGTCAATGCCCGTCGCCACCGCGAACATTCAAACCCACTTAAAAACGGCCGATTGTCGCCATGAACGGTTCCTCTGTTGTCGCGATGAATCGCGGGGGGCAACCGATGAAAGCCCCAACCGCGCGTATTCCCGCCAAGTCGATCGGATACAGCCGAAACCTACCCGTCGCACTGACGCGGACCGCCCAGCTGGCGCGGGTTATGCAGAATCAATCCGCCAGCAATTCACCCAGCCGCGAACGCGCATCAGCGAACGCGCGCTGCGCAGTGCGCAGCGGCAGCTCCAGTGCATCGGCGGTTTCCTGTTCGGTCAAGCCGGCGAAGACACGGCATTCGACCACGCGCACCCAATTCGCGTTTTCAGATTCCAGCTGCGACAGCGCGGAATCCAGCTCCAGCAGATGCCGCGCCTCATTGAAGGCCGCATCCTGCACGTCATCGACATCGACATGCACCGCACCAGCGCCACGCTTGGCTGCGATCCTGTCGCGCGCATGGTTCAGCATCAGTTGGCGCATGGCACGCGCCGCCAACGCCAGAAAATGCGCGCGATTGTTGACCGCGAAGGCTTCCTGACGCGCCATCCGCTCATAGCATTCGTGTACCAGGCTGGTCGCATCCAGCGTCGCACTGCTGCTACCCGCCAGCACCCCGCGCGCAATCCGCTTCAAGTCCTGATAAACCAAAGACACAGCTCGATCCCAGGCACCTGCCTCGCCGGCCCGCGCCTTGTCCAGCAGCTCGGTGACCTCACCCATCCCAGCCTCCACCAGCACCGACTCTACAATAGCGAAGATAGGCGTTGGCGCGCACTGTCTATCGAGGGGTGGTCACAATGTGTGATGCCTTCCTTCGCCGGCACGCACGCCTGCTCAGTCACACGCTGCATGCTGGCGAAACGTGATGTGGCGATCAGATTTCTGCTTCGGTCCGCAATGCGGTCGATCCGCTGGGCGGCTTACGATTCCCCCAGCCCGTGCAGCTTCCGCCAGACGAATCGTTTTCGACATAGGCGTAGACGGGTTCGCCATCGCTTGACGGCACACTCCAGTAATGCACCAACGCGTCCTCTTCGGAATAGGCCCCGCGATAGACCAGATCCCTGGCCTTGAGCGACCCTTCATCCAGCAGCCGCTCGCCGAACTCCCGCCGCAGGTACTTCGGAAGCTCGCGCTCGATATCCTCGTCCAGGCTCGTCGTGCCGATCCAATCGGCCGCTTCGATGAGCGTTTCCTCGGCGGCATAGCTTGCACTGAGCCTGGCCATTTCCGCCTGGTACTCGAGACTGTTCGTGACTCGGCGAATGGCGATTCTGGAAGCCAGATACAGGCCGAGGCTGATCCCCACGAAGATCAATAGGTAGAACATAAGCTCCTGCAGGTACGCGGCAAAGGCGCAGCTTCAGCCAAATTGTCAGGCAGCAGCCTTCGACAGCGCAATAGCGCCGACCACCATCAGCACAACCCAGGACAGATGCCTGCCACGCGTGACGACAAGCGGCAACAACGCCGCCGCAATGGTGGTGTATCCGATCACATTCAGCACCAGTGAAGACGTGGCCGGGCCACTGGCGAGTTGCCAAAGCAGCACAGAAAAACCCCAGCATAAAACTGTGGTGATATGCCAGGCAAAGCGCAATGTACGCGTGGTGAACTCGGTGCCGCCGAATAATCTTGGCAGATCATCACGACGGAACAGCCGGATGAGGATATAGCGCTCACCGAGAATCGAATGCGCCAATCCCAGTGTGAACGTAAGTATCGCAGCAAGTTGCAGCACAATCCCCTCCGCCATTCGACACCGTCATTATGCAGTGCCGAAGACTTCGGTTACTAGTCGACGAGGCCACGACGACCGCATGATCGACTCCTGCGGAGGCTCGATGTGATCCGGCGCATACGCCGCCCGATCAGGCAATCGTCCCCGGTTCGGCGACTACGCGCTGCGTTCAACGTATTGCTTGAGGCCCTCGAGCATTGCGCCCCAATTCTTTTCGGATTCGGCACGCGCCGCTTCGTCGGAATTGCCATCCTGCATCAGTGACACCACGGTATCGTCTGCGCTGTCTGCAAGATCGATGGTAACGGTATGGTAGTTCTCAGGGACATCCGCCTTGCCGGACAGCGGGCTGAAATGCGTGTACTGAAGCGATCGTTCCGCCTCCGCCTCGAGGACTACGCCTCTGTCGTTATATTTCTTTCCGTTCATTTCACCCATCCATGTGATCGGACTTCCTTTCTCCCAGTCGGACGTCACATCGGCACCAAACATGTATTGCTTGATTGCCTCCGGCGTTACCAGCGCCTGCCACACCGCCTGCTTGGGCGCTTCGATCGAAATCGAAGCCTTGGACACCAGATTCTGATTCATGCATTTCTCCTGCCAATAATCCAGTATTGCTAGCGGACGGCACCAAAACATGCGGCGCCGCCAGCGACAACTGGAATATAGGCGGGAGATGGATCGCGCTCTGTACGAAGACGCACAAACCTCAATACCGAACCTTCGGTAGGTGATTCGTTGCGCGACACCATCAGGATCGGGGTGTCCCAGCACGTGGCGATCTTCGGCTATGGTGGGTCCAGCGACGTAGGCCTCTCGAACCACATCTCGACTTCATAGCCGTCAGGATCGGTGAAGAAAACATACGGAAGCCCAGGCGCAAACTCACCCTTGCTCAGCACCTTGCCACCCGCACGCCGCACCTTACGGACCAATGTCGACACCGCGACCGGCTTGACCAGCCGAAAACCGAAATGCGCCACGCCGCCCGGCTTCCCGGCCAGCGCCGGATTGCGCTCGAACACCAGAACGTCGCGGGTGCCAGGCGTCTGCGCCTGAATCGTGCCCTCATCCTCATAGACCGGAAACATACCCAGAATCTGACGATAGAACTCCAGCGATCGTTTCGGATCACCGACCGCCAGCGCCCGTCTTCACCGCGCCCTCCCTTCTGTCCGTTTCGGATTCGGGCATTGCTGATCGCGTTCAGTATTGTGGAGTGGCCGAAGCGCAAGGCAACCCTCAAGAAGTCGACAAGTGACGCGGCACTTTCGCCTTGAGCAAGCGAACAAGATTGGGATCCATGAACGTGTATTCGTCAGGAATTTCCAGGCAGATCACACGCTTCCCATCCAGGTGCGCCTTGAACCGCGCCGAGAGTTTGGCGCGATGCGCACGCTCCATCACAAAGATGACATCCGCCCATGCCAGGACTTCAGCAGTCACCGGATTCTCTGCATCGTGGTTCAACCCTGCCGAAGATGTTTCGATGCCCGGCCAATCAGCGAAAACTTGCTCGGCGGTCGGGCTGCGCAGACGATTCTGGCTGCAAATGAAAAGTACGTGGTGCACGGGAGAGTTCCGGCGATACAGCGTTCGAGTTTAGCGGTGTCCATAAGGTTCCGATGCACAGGCACTCGATGAATCAATCGATCGACCGAGCCAGGCTGCAACAGCTCGCCTGAGAAACCAATCTCCGACGCTGCGGTTTGACCCGGTACGTGTGCCTTCCGGCCCTTGGCTTTATCAGGGTTGGCGACTATCTTGCGCGACTGTCCCAAGGAGCGCTCTGGCATGTATCGACCGAATGGATTTATGTTGAAGCCCGTCTGGGCTGTGGTTCTGATTTCCGCGGTGTTGGCGGGCTGCGGAGGTTCTTCCGATCCAGTGGAGCCGGCGAAGGTGGAAGCGCCTAAGGTGACGGAGGTGGCGCGGCCTTCGCGGCAGTACACGATCGAGGAGTTCATCGAGAGCACCAACCTCGGCGGCGCGTTCTTCTCGAATGACGAGACAAGGATTTTGTTCTCGTCGAACAAGTCCGGTGTGTGGAATGCCTATTCGATGCCGGTGGCTGGCGGCGAGTGGACGGCGATCACCCACTCGACGACCGACAACAACTACGCTGCAGCACATTTTCCCGAGGATGGGCGCGTGCTGGTGACGCGCGATCAGGCCGGCAATGAGCTGGCACATGTCTATGTGATCGGCAGCGATGGCGTGGAGCAGGATCTGACACCGGGCAAAGACCTGCGCGCGGATTTTGCCGGGTTCAGCCATGACTACAAACACTTCTACATCGGCACCAACGAGCGTGACCCGCGCTTCTTCGATCTTTATCGCTACGACAGCAAGAGCTACGAGCGCGAGCTGCTGTACAAGAACGATGTCGGCTATGAGTTCGGTGCGATTTCCGGTGATGGTCAGTGGCTGGCACTGAGCAAGACTCATACCACCAACGATTCCGACCTGTTCGTGGTGAAGCTGGCTGATGGCAAGGTGAGCAAGGTGTCCGAGCACACCGGTCAGGCCAATTTCGCTGCACAGGATTTTTCAACCGATTCGCAGTGGCTGTATTACACCGCCAACGATGCCGGCGAATTTTCCGATCTGCGCCGCGTCAGTCTGGCCGACTGGAAACACGAGAGCGTGCAGAAGGCCGATTGGGATATCCAGTATTCCTACTTCTCGCACAACGGCAAATATCGTGTCACCGCGATCAACGAGGACGGCAGCACGCGCATCAGCGTAGTTGAGGCAGCTACCGGCACGCCGCTGCAGTTGCCCGAGCTACCGGCAGGCGAGATTCGCGGCCTGACCATTGCGCGTTCAGAACAGCGCATAGCGTTCTATGTGAACGGCGATCGCCAACCCAATGACCTCTATGTGTTGGATTTCGGTGGTGAACCGCGGGCATTGACCGTGTCGTTGAATCCGGCGATCGACCCGGCCGATCTGGTCGACTCGCAGGTGGTGCGCTTCGAGAGCTTCGACAAGATGTCCATCCCCAATATCCTGTGGAAGCCGCATCAGGCTACGGCCGCGGCGCCAGCCCCAGCGCTGGTATGGGTGCATGGCGGTCCGGGTGGGCAGACCACGCGCGGGCACAGCGCCTTCATTCAGTACCTGGTCAATCATGGCTACGTGGTGCTGGGCATCAACAACCGCGGCAGTTCGGGCTACGGCAAGACCTTTTTCGCCGCCGACGACGGCAAGCATGGCCGCGAACCGTTGTGGGATACCGTGGCGGCGAAGAAATATCTGCAATCGCTGGACTATGTCGACGACGGCAAGATCGGCATCATCGGTGGCAGTTACGGCGGTTATATGACGCTGGCTGCCCTCGCCTTCCAGCCGGACGAATTTGCGGTCGGCGTGGATATCTTCGGCGTATCCAACTGGGTGCGCACGCTGGAAAGCATCCCGCCGTACTGGGAGAGTTTCCGCCTCGCGCTGTATCAGGAAGTCGGCAATCCCGAAACCCAGCACGACTTCCTGGTCGAGACTTCTCCGCTGTTCCATGCCGACAAGATCAAGAAGCCGCTGATGGTGCTGCAGGGCGCCAACGACCCGCGCGTGATCAAGGCCGAGTCCGATGACATCGTGGCCGCGGTCAAGAAGAGCGGCGTGCCGGTGGAATACATCGTATTCGAAGATGAAGGCCATGGCTTCAGCAAGAAGCCCAACCAGATCGCCGGCTACGGCAAGGTGCTGGAGTTTCTGGATCTGCATTTGAAGGGCGCGGCACCAGCAGCGAAACCCTGATCGCATGTTCCCTCTCCCGCTATGCGGGAGAGGGTGAGATTGAGAGCAATGTCCGATGCGGCGTAGGGTGGGTGCAACCCACCATTCTCGAACGCCACGCAATGGTGGGTTGCACCCCCCTACTTCAAGCCATCTGTCAGGGTGCTGCCGGCTTGCGGAACTTTAAGGTCATGCGATCCGACTCGCCGATGGCGTCATACTTGCTGCGATCGAATGCGGGATCGTTCGCGTCCGGGCCTTCGCTGTACGGACGCGTGCGCGCGACTGGCGGCAAGGTCCAAACACCGAACGGATGATCCTTGGTATCGGTCGGATTGGCATTGATTTCGGAGCTGGCCTCCAGCGTGAAGCCAGCCTTCTCGGCCAGGGCCACCACTGCCGACTGCATCACGTAGCCCGAACTGGTGCCGGTGATCTTGTCCGCCGGATCGCTGCCTTCGTTGGCACGGTGCTGTTCCAGCGCAAGAATGCCGCCGGGCTTGAGCGCCTGGAAGAAGTCCGCAAACATCTTGTCGGCAACGCCACCATTGACCCAGCCGTGGGTCGAGCGCGCGGTAAGGATGAAATCGAACGTGGCTGCCGGCAGTGGTGCGGATTTGGCGCCGAAGTTGACCAGATTGACAGCGCCGTAGACCTCGGGCTTGGCGGCGAAGCGCGCAGCGAATTCCTCACGTGACTTGCGTGCGGCTTCGGGCAATTCGGGATTGTCGAGATCAGCTGCGGTGGCGTAGAACGTGCCGCCATTGGCGTGCGCATAAGAAGCGAGAATTTCGGTCCACCAGCCGCCGCCCGGCTGCACTTCAAGTACCGCCATACCCGGCGCCAGGCCCCAGAATTCCAGCGCTTCTGCAGGATGACGATAGACGTCGCGACTGCGGTCATCGGCGCTGCGCCAGGTGCCAGCGACGGCTGCCTCAATGGGCGATGCGGCGACCGCGGGCGCGGGTTCCGCAACAGGAGCTGGCGCAACTGCGGGCTCCGGCGCGGCAGGCGCTTCTGGCTCTTTGGAACAAGCAGCCAACATGACGAGTAAAACGGAAAGACCCATACGTGTAGCGGACATGGTGACTCCATCGTTAGGACAATGCGCCGTGGCGCGGGGAATGCAACCTGCAACAAATACGTGCTGAACCGTGAGGGCGTCAAGCCGTGCCGAAAGTCATGGCCGGTATTGTGGGAGCAACTGTCTTTGTGGGTCCGACCTGTGGTCGGACGCTTTTTGTCTACTCGGTCCACTCTGGCGAAAGCGTCCGACCACA
>JANMUE010000086.1:0-3319 GCA_031391205.1 Lysobacterales bacterium
CTTGCTCCGCTGCTCTTGATCTTTGCCAACGTTGAGACCAGATCAAAAGCAGCGGAGCAAGCCCCGCTCTACAACATCAAGGGCGGGAGCAAGAGCATCGCGACTCACGCCGTGCATGGACGCACAAGTGTCGTCGGAGGCAGGATGCCGAAAGACGACCGTCGCTCCCACATTTTAGGTCCTACAGCAGCGCGTCGCTCTCAACCATCGCACAGATGCGCGCAACATCACCATCCATGGCGCGGTCGCGATCCATGAAGGGAATGGCAGCACGCACCTTCGCCAGCGTCGAGGCAATCCGCGTCGATGGCGTGAATGCCGGCGCCACTGCAAGCTCTCGCATCAAAGCCCCGACCTCGTCGCGAAATTGCGCATATGAAGCAGTATTGGCCGCGGGCGCATTGGAAATCTTGGCGATGAAGGCATCGACATCACCGCGCGCCGCCAATGTGCGTGCGGCATTCAGCATTTCCTGGCGGTAATCAAGTGCCTGGGCTGCGGTATAGATCTCCAAAGCCAGCACCCGCGACAGATCCGCGCTCATCTCCAGCACGTGACGTGCTTCGTTGGCGCCCATCGATACATGATCTTCGGCATTGGCACTGGTCGGTACCGAATACACCGACGCCGGATGCGCACGCGTCGCCAGGTCATTGATGACGGCCGCCGCGGTGTACTGAACAATCATGAAGCCCGAATCTGTGGCGTCTTCATTGCCGATCAGAAATGCTGGCAGGCCATCGTTGGTGGCCGGATCGACGAGCTTGTTCAAACGCCGCTCGGAAATACTGGCGAGCACTGGAATCGCCGCCTTCAGATACGCCATCGCCAACGCCAGCGGCATGCCGTGGAAATGTCCGGCCGAGATGACCTGATCCTCGATGTTGCGCGCGTGCGCCCGATCCGGAAACACCAGCGGATTGTCGGTAACCGCGTTCAATTCGATATCGATGACACGACAGGCCTGTGCATAGGCGTCGCGTACGGCGCCATGTACCTGCGGCATGCAACGTAGCGAGTAGGCATCCTGCGGTTGATGCTTCTTGCCGCCCTTGAATGGCATGAAGCGCTTGTAGAAATTCTCGCGGCCGTGACGCTGCGCCGGCGGAACATAGTCCCAGCAGATATCGAAACGATGCGCCTGATCCGCCGGTTCGCTCCAGCTGTCGGGCAGCCATGTGCGGAAACGCGGCACCAGATGGTAGGGAATATCGACAAGCCGCGAACCTTCGAGCAACGCACGCACGCCGCGCGCGGTGGCGACCTGCCCCGGGTGTGGACGTAACGCATGCACATCTTCCTCAAAAGCCCCGCTGCGCCCGGCGAAAGCCTCCAACGTCATGCAGGCGGCCAGGTCCGCGGTCTCCAGCAGCGATTCCATCCGCGCCAGCACCAGAGTTGCACAGGCCAGCATCTGCGTGGTGCCGTTATTCAGCGCCAGGCCTTCCTTGAATGACAGACGCACCGGCTTGAGCCCGGCACGTGCCATCGCCTCCGCACCAGAAAGCCGCTCACCGCGGAAGAATGCCTCACCGCCGCCCAGCAGCACGATCGCCAGATGCGACAACGGCGCCAGATCGCCACTGGCACCTACCGACCCCATCTTGGGCACCACCGGCACGATGCCAGCGTTGAGCATATCCGCCAGGGTCTGCAAAGTTGCCGGGCGAATTCCGGAATGCCCGCGCAGCAAGGTATTGATACGAATGCCGAGCATCGCGCGCACGACATCTTCAGCGAAAGGTTCGCCTACGCAAACCGCATGCGTGATGATCAGATTGTGCTGCAGTTCTTCGAGCAGAGAATCGCTGCGTGGCTCAGGATTGCCGCCGGGCAGATCGTCGCGGGCGCGGCGCGCGCCCAGAAGCTTGTCGGCATTGCTGCCGAAGCCCGTGGTCACGCCATAGATAGGCTCTTCGCGGCGCACCTGTTCTGCCAAAAAAGCCGCCGCCCGCTCGACCTTGATCAGCGCCGCAGGCGCCAGTTCAACGCCCGCGCCCTTGCTGATCGCGACCACGTCCGCCCGGGTTAGACCCTGCCCGTCCAGCGTGATGCGTATGCTCATGGCGATGCCTGTCCCGGTAACGAGTCCATGATCTCGCCCTGTTCGATTTCAACGCGCAGGGTCTTGATCAACTCGGTGCGCGGCACTTCGAATTGCTCCTGGCGGCGCAGGTCCTTCACCGACACGCTGCCCTTGGCGATTTCGTCCGAACCGAGCACCGCGACGAAACGGATGCCGGCGCGATCGGCGTATTGGAATTGCCTGGCCAGTTTTTTCGATTCCAGCTGCACCTCGGTGTTGATCCCCGCGATACGCAGCTGCATGCCAAGCTCGAGATACTGCGGCAGATGCAACTCATCCATCTGTGCCACCAGCACCTGCACATGACTGCGCCCCTTGGCGACCAGCCCGGCCTGCTGCAGTTGCCAGAACAGACGCGTGGCACCGATCGAGATGCCCACGCCGGGCAACTTCGACTTGGTGTAGTGACTCGCCAGATTTTCGTAGCGTCCGCCCGAGCAGATGCTGCCGATTTCCGGATGCTCGTTGAGCGTGGTCTCGTAGACGGTGCCGGTGTAGTAATCGAGTCCGCGGGCGATGGAAAAATTCAGCGCGTAATGGGATTCGGGTACGCCCAATGCGTGCACGAGATTCAGCACTTCGCGCAACTCGGCGACGCCAGCGCTGAGTTGCTCGTTTTCGCAGGCGACGGCAGCAAGCTTGGCCATGGCATCGTCGTGGCCATTGGAGCGTATCGCCACGAAAGCCAACAGCCTGGCTACGGTATCGGCGCTCAAGCCAAACGCCTCCCCCATCAGCGTCTCGCGCACATGACGTTCGCCCCGCTTGTCGAGCTTGTCGACCTCACGCAGCACCAGCATCTGCTGCTCGCCCTCGGCCACACCCAAGGCCTGGAAGAAGCCGCGCATCAGCTTGCGGTTGTTCATCTGGATGCAGAACGGCCCGATCTTCAACTCGCGGAAGATCGCATAGATCACTGCCGGCAACTCAGCGTCGAAGCGCACCGAAAGCGCATCCTTGCCGATCACGTCGATGTCGCACTGATAGAACTCGCGGAAGCGCCCGCGCTGCGCGGATTCACCACGGTAGACACGCTGCATCTGGTAGCGCCGGAACGGAAACGTCAGGCTGGGTTCGTGCTCGGCCACATAGCGCGCCAACGGCACGGTCAAATCGAAGCGCAACGCCAGATCCGGCTCGTCGCCCTGCTTCAGGCTGCCCGTGGACTGCACGAAATAGACCTGGCGTTCGGTCTCACCACCCGATTTGGTCAGCAGCACATTGCTGAACTCG
>JANMUE010000127.1:0-3689 GCA_031391205.1 Lysobacterales bacterium
CCCCGGCACTCCCCCAGTGCCCGGGGCCAACTTTTGTCTGGCACCCGAAAATCCTGTGGACTGCGGCAGCTTTCATCCGCAGTTCTTTACTGAGCCTGCCACGCGTAACGAAGAACAGCGGCAGCAAGCTGCCGCACTCCACATCAAGGCCTGTCTGCCACCGGAATGCAATAGGGACTTCGCCGTACTCGCCCTAACATTCCGTCGATGGAACTCTGGCATGTCATCGTCCTCGCCCTGGTGCAGGCGCTCACCGAATTTCTTCCGGTCTCAAGCTCGGGCCATCTCGGCCTGGTCGGCTTCTTCCTGGGATGGCCGTATCAGGGATTGACCTTTGACCTCGCGCTGCATTTCGGCACGTTGACTGCGGTGCTGATCTATTACCGCAGCGATCTGTGGCGGATGGGCGTCGCCGTGCTCGGCACCGGGCAGTCGGAATCAGACCGACTGCATCGCCGCCTTGGCTGGGGTCTGGTGATCGCCACCATACCGGCGCTGATTGCCGGGGTTTCGATGGGCGATGCGCTGGCCGAATCGCTGCGCGCGCCGTTGCTGATTGCGATCAACCTGATCGTGTTCGGTGCCGTGCTGGGCGTTGCCGATCATTTCGGGCGCAAGCAGCGCGATATCTGGAGCCTGAGCTTTCGCGATGCGTTGATGATCGGCTTAGCGCAGACGCTGGCGCTGATTCCGGGCGTGTCGCGCTCCGGCATCACCATGAGCGCGGCGCTGGCGATGGGGCTGAGTCGTGTCGATGCGGCGCGCTACACGTTTCTGATGTCGGTACCGGTCACGGCGGCGGCCTGTGCGCACGGCGCGCTCAATCTGATTCAATCGACCCAGTCGGTGGACATGACGGCTTTTGTCGTTGGCGCCATCGTCTCCGCTGTCGCAGGGCTGGGCTGCATCCACTTCCTGCTCGGCTTTCTGCGTCGTGCCGGCATGCTGCCGTTCGTGATCTATCGCGTCGCGCTGGGCATTGTGGTGCTTGCGTTGCTGGCTGCGCGTAGCTGATCCCTGCTGTGTAGAGCGGGGCTTGCTCCGCTGCTCTTGATCTGATCTTGTTGTTCAATATAACGCCAAAGCAGCGGAGCAAGCCCCGCTCTACAACGGCACGCGACCGAGCAGCGGCCACACACGCTTCATCACACGTTGCCGCCGTTCGCTGCGCTCCGCGCGGCCCAACGTGAGGCCGCGTTCGAATCGCGGATCGAGAGCGATCACCTCCATCTCGGGTTCGGCGTGCTGCGCCGCATACACAGCAGCATCCTCGGCGGCGACGGTCTGCATCGATTTCCAAAGCAGTGCCGATGAAGGCGCTGCAGGCTCTGTGGCAGCGATGCCCACATCCACTTCAGGTATGGTCTCGCGCCCGCGATCCGGGGCCGATGGCGCGGATAATGCGGACTTGATCGACGGCACGGGGATTGCCTCGCGTCCCTCTGCAACTTCCGGTTTGATAGCGGCGACGTCTGGCCGCGGCGTTACGACAGACTCGACGGTATCCGTTCCAGAGACAGAAACCAGGGTACGCGGCGCCAGATTCAACGCCGACAGTCCCAGCACGACGGCTCCCAATGCCACCGCCATCCAGCGCCGCACGGGCACCGGCGTCGCGGCATCGGCGGAAAGAATCTGACGTACGCGCTGGACCAGGTCCGAATGCCGCACGGCCATGCCAAGTTCAGCCGCGGCCAGGTGTCGATGCCGGCGGGCGCAGTACGCCAGGGTCGCGGCGTAGTCGTGTGCATCCGCACCGGCGCGCAGCACCTGTTCATCGCAGGCCAGTTCTATGTCGCGCAGGAAGCGTCGGCGCAGAATCTGCAGCAACGGATGGAACCACAGCAGGCAGGCCACCAGATCGACGATCTGCACACGCCAGCCGTCATAGGCGCGCAGGTGGGCGTATTCGTGCAGCAACACCAGACGCGCCCGTGCCTCGGAGCAGGATTCCAGATGCGCCGGGATACAGATAAAAGGCCGCAGCGGCCCGGCCAGAAATGGGGCGCCGACGGCAGCGTGCACACGTACCTGCAGTCGCCGCCTGCCGCAGGCTGCGGCCACTTCGGTACTCAGGTGTTGCCAGCGATCGCTGCGGCAAAGCTGCGCATCGCGTGTCAATCGGCGCAGTGCGACATGCGCGACCAGCCAGCGCAGCAGATGCCACAGCGTGATCCAGATGTAAGCACTGGCCACGGCCATCCACGTCCATTCGCCAGCGGGCGAAGGCTCCGCTACCGAAGAGATCGCGAGGCGTTGAACAATCGGCTGCCAGCCCAGCTGCAGTGTATCGGCCAGCCATAGCAGGGGCAGGGCGCAGACGACGATAAACCCCAGTGCCGCCCGCTGCCGGGGCAGTGTGCAGACGCGATCGAGCGCCAACGCGAGCAGCAGCAACACCGTGGATTCGATCAGGAAGCCGGCACTCACGACGCGCCGCCCGGATTCTTCTTCCTGCGCAGCAGCCGCGCGATTTCGTCCATGTCCTGCGCGCTCAGACCCTCCTCAGCATCGCCCAGCAGGCCGATGATCGCGGCCTTGGACGAACCACCGAAGAACTTGTCGACCAGGCGCTGCAGCTCGCGGTTCTGCGCGCGTTTGCGCGAGAAACGACCGCGATATACCAGCCGCCCGTTCTGCATTTCCGAAGACAGCACTTCCTTCTCGACCAGACGCGACAACATCGAACGCATCGCCGAATAGCCCGGCGCATCGGGCATGTCGTCGCAGATTTCGCGGGCGCTGGCAACTTCCCGTTTGAACAGGATGTCGACGATCTGGCGCTCACGATTACTTAACGCTGCAAGTTTGTCGTCGCTCATACATCATCGATTCAGCAACAGGTGTTGCAAATGTAGCACCTTCATGACTATCCTGGAATGACTGCTACATTTGTAGCATTTAGAGGAAGAATAACATGCATGCAGAGAAGCGAAACAGCGCCAGTGCAGCGCGCGCGGACAGCCGTCATTTGACTGCGTCGCAATCGGTGGGTTCCGCACCGCGACTGCGCCAGTGGTGTCTGTCGGCGCTGGTCGGTATCAGTCTGTTGTCCGCGGCAACGGCCGTTGTGGCCGACGACCGCGGTGTTTATGTCGGTGCCCAGGTATTCGGCGCCCGCCACGCCTCGGGCGATAGCGATGTCAGCGGTGGCGTTACCCTGGGGTTCGGACTGAACGCGTATTTCGGCGTCGAAGCCAGCTACAAGAAAACCCATCTCGATCCAGTTGCAGTGTTGACCGGCGGCAGCAGGGGAATTGATGGTGTGGAGCTGGCGCTGCGCGGCAGTCACGCGTTGAACGACTGGCTTGGGCTGACTGCGAAGGCCGGTGCCTATCAGTGGCGCAGCACCGATGAGGTCGCCAACGGGCCGGAACGCGGTACCGATGCCGTGGTGGGCGCGGGCCTGCAATTTCGCGTCTCGGATCAGGTGATGCTCAGCACCGAGTACGAAAAGATCCTCGGCTTCGATGGCGTTGGTGAAGACGATCGCTTTTCGTTGGGGGTGCGTTTGGACTTTGATTGAGCGGGCACGGAAAATGTGGGAGCGGGGGGTGGCCCGCAGGGAGTTGGTTTAACATGTGGTGAATGAACAAGCTTAGCGGGGGGAGCGCCGACACCGGAGCCCCAACACCAAAAATATAACGCGGGGCCATTGGTGTTAAAAAGAGTAAGGTGGCAAATATGAT
>JANMUE010000188.1:0-1100 GCA_031391205.1 Lysobacterales bacterium
TCCTTGGGGCTCGCAGGTGTGTCGTTGGGCGCCGATCCAGTCGCCAAACTGCTGCATACACTGGGTGAATGGGGGCTGCGGTTTCTGGTCATCACGCTCGCGGTGACCCCACTCCGCTTGACGCTAGGTCAGCCTTGGCTAGGTCGGTTTCGCCGCATGCTGGGCTTGTATGGTTTTGCTTATGTGCTACTGCACTTCAATGTGTGGCTCACGCTGGATCAAGGTTTGTACTGGCCCGGTATTCTCGAAGACATCGGCAAGCGACCTTTCATCACCATTGGCTTTGCGGCGTTGCTGCTGCTGATTCCGCTGGCAGTGACTTCAACCAACGGCATGATGCGTCGCCTTGGCCGACGCTGGCAGAAACTACATCGGTTGATCTACATCATCGTGCCACTGGGCGTGTGGCACTACTACTGGCTGGTGAAAAAGGACATCACCGAGCCGTTGATCTATGCGGGCATCACGGTATTTTTGCTGGGCTATCGTTACTGGCATGCTCAAAAACGCAAACAACCGCCTAAGTCCCCTCTCCCGGTTTCAGGAGAGGGCCAAAGAGAGAGCTAGAGGGAGGCCTCCAGCTTCCTAGTTACGCTGGCAAGCCATCCCCGAACACGTCATGATGCAGCCACTATGGATAACCGCAACAACACTCGAACCGCCGACGCCACCATGGCCGTGTTCCTGGACTTGGAGAACATCGCGCTCGGCGCACGCGATGCCAAATACCCCAGCTTTGAGATTCAAAAAGTATTGGAGCGGCTGCTGCTCAAAGGCCATATCGTCGTTAAGAAGGCTTACTGCGACTTTGATCGCTACAAAGACTTTAAACGTGGCTTGCATGAAGCGGCCTTCGAGCTCATCGAAATTCCGCATGTGCGCCAATCCGGCAAAAACTCCGCCGACATCCGTATGGTCGTGGATGCGCTCGACCTGTGCTACACCAAGGGGCATGTCGATACCTTCGTGATCTTAAGCGGCGATTCGGATTTCTCGCCGCTGGTTAGCAAGTTACGCGAAAACGCCAAGACCGTAATTGGTGTGGGCGTGAAGAATTCCACTTCCGACTTGTTCATCAACAACTGCGACGAATTCATTTA
>JANMUE010000201.1:0-6209 GCA_031391205.1 Lysobacterales bacterium
TCGGATCAGCCGGGTGGCGATCGCGCAGGGCAACCTGACCTTGCGGATCGAAGAAGCCCCGGTTGCCGTCCAACCAAACCCGTTCAGTGACGGTGAAACCATTATAGTGCCACGCACAACCGTTGGGTTGGAGGTAGAGGGCGGCAACGGCTTGGCGGAGATTACCGGCGGCACCAATTTGTCCGAGGTCGTCGCGGGTCTGAACGCGTTGGGTGTCGCCCCACACGATATGATCGACATCCTAAAAAGCATCAACGCCGCCGGCGCATTGCACGCTGAGTTTCTGGTGAACTGAGCTGACAAGCCAAATGGCCACTATCGCGTGGTTTGTCTGGCACCCGCGCCGCAAGGGAGATTTCGATCGCATTGCTCTACTGTCGCCGCAGGTTTCTTTGTCTCGATGGAAATTGCGGCCCCGCCATTATGGCATGCGAAATCCACCTGTTTAGGGTCAGCACTCGTTCTCGTTTCATGGCCGGAACATCTGCGCATCCATCAGCCAGAAAAGGTCGCGCATAGGTCAGTCTCCTTGCAAAGCCTGAATCATGCCGCAAGACCAAGATCACTGGGTCCTGACCCTAAATCAAACCGAATTGTCTGCTTTGGACGTTCAGACGAGTGCCAACCGTGCGGCGCGGCGTGCGGCCTGTACATCCGGATCGGGATCGAGCCCGGCTGCCAGCAATCGTTGTGTGTAGAATTCGCGCGGGGCTCCAAAAATCTGTCCGACAGTCCCCATTTCCACCACTCTGCCTGTCTGCATCACCATCACGTGGTCGGCGAAATCGCGCACCACTGGCAGGTCGTGGGCAATGAAAATAAAGCTAATCCCCAGCCGTTTGCGCAGATCGTCCAGAAGTGCGATCACCTGGGCCTGGACCGACACATCCAGCGCCGAGACGGCCTCGTCACAGATGATCAGCTTTGGCTCCAGGGCAAGTGCGCGGGCAATAGCGATGCGCTGGCGTTGGCCGCCGGAAAACTGGTGCGGATACCGGCCCGCCATGTCAGGCTTCAGCCCGACCTGAACCAACAACTCGGCCACGCGGTCCTTCCATCTGTCGCGGGGCAAGATATCGCGATGAACGACCCAAGCCTCGGTGACCAATTGCCAGACGGTCATGCGTGGGTTTAACGACTGTGTCGGGTCCTGGAACACCATCTGCAAGTCACGGCGCAGCTTGAACAACTCTGCTGGTGGCATGGTGAACAGGTCGCGCCCATGCCACAGCGCCTGTCCGCCGGATGCTGCTTCAAGCCGCATCAAAAGCTTCGCTATCGTGGATTTCCCTGACCCGGATTCCCCGACAATTGCCAGTGTCTCGCCCGGCATCAGATCGAAGGACACATCTTCGACGGCTGCGAACGCGCCATAAGTCTTGCGTGCGTTCCGCACCGATAGAACGGGCTTCACGGGTGGCAACGGCTTGTGCATCTCACCCTTGCCGGGGGCCGCGCCAATCAGCTTTCGGGTATAAGGATGGCTCGGGTTGCGATAGACCTCTCGCGTTACCCCTGTCTCGACCACCTCACCTGCGTTCATGACCACGATGCGGTCAGCGATTTCCGCAACCACGCCCAGATCATGGGTAATGATCAGCACAGCCATGCCGGTTTCCAGCTGCAATTCCTTCAGCAGGGCCAGAACCTCGGCCTGCACGGTCACATCCAGCGCGGTTGTCGGCTCGTCGGCGATCAACAGATCGGGCCGCAAAGCCAATGCCATGGCAATCATCAGCCGCTGGCGCTGCCCGCCTGAAAACTCATGCGGGTATTTTTTCATGCTGGCTGCGGGATTCGGGATGCCAACGCGGCCCACAAGGCGCAGTGCCTCGGCCTTGGCGGCGGCGCGGGTCGCGCCATGCGCCGTCAGCGCCTCTTCGATCTGCCATCCCACCGAATAGACCGGGTTCAGATGGCTCAGCGGATCCTGAAAGATCATCGCGATCCGCCGCCCGTTGATCTCACGCCGGGCTGCTGAGGATAATTGCAACAAATCCTTGCCATCGAACCAGATTTCGCCGCTCGTGATGCGTCCGGGCGGCATGTCGATCAAATCCATGATCGCGGACGACGACACCGACTTTCCCGATCCTGACTCGCCCAGGATCGCCAGCGTCTCGCCCCGGTCGAGATGAAAACTCACCTGCTTAACGGCGTGAACCGTGCCTGTGACCGTGTGAAATTCGACCGACAGGTCGCGCACCTCCAGAAGATGGCTGCTCATGACTTCGGTCCCTTTGCGGTCTGACGCATCTCAAGCCGCCAACGCTGCATCGGGTCCAGCGCGATGCGCAGCCAGTTCGACAGCAAGTTAAGCGAAAGCGTGGTCAGGATAATCGCCAGCCCCGGCCAGAATGACAGCCACCAGGCCGTAGTAAGATACTGTTTTCCCTGCGCGATCATCAGCCCCCAGGTGATTTCCGGAGGCTGGATTCCTATCCCCAAGAAGGACAAGGCACTTTCCGCCAGCATCACAAAGGCAAAGTCCAAGGTCGCAATCGTCATCAGCGTCGGCAGTACCACGGGCAGGATGTGGCGGAAAATGATCCGGCCAGAGGAAGCCCCCATCACCTGCGCTGCCTGCACGAACATCCGTTCGCGCAATTCCAAAACCTCGGCCCGTGTGGTGCGCAGGTAGACCGGAATGCGGGTGATGGCCAGAACCACGACCAGGTTCAACACGGACGGCCCCAGAATATAGAGGACCACCACCGCCAACAGCAGCGACGGAAACGACATGATCACATCCGCAAGCCGCAGGATCACCATGCTGGCCCGCTTGCCCGAATAGCCCGCGACCAGACCCAGCACGGTGCCGAGGATTGCGGAACCGGCCACCGCACCGACCGCGACCATCATGGTGTTTTGCGAGGCGACCACGATCCGCGCCAGCAACGGACGGCCAAGCGCATCGGCACCCAACACCCAAAGCCAGCCGCGATGCCACTCGAACGGGGGGGCATTGCGGCCCCTCAGGTTCTGCTTTTGCGCGACTGTATCAAGCCACCAGGGGCCGATGAATGCCAGCACGAAGATCACCAGCAGAAAAAGCGCCGCCAGAAGTGCGAACTTGTCAGCCCACAGCATGCGCCCGAAGCGTGTCAGGGTCTTTGGCTCGTCAGGAATGATGTCGATCTGGGTCATCTGCGCCCCTCAATGGCGGATGCGCGGATCAAGGGCCGAATAGGCCAGATCGATCAGCAGGTTCATCATAAAAATGGCAAGCGCAGTTATCATGATGGCCGCGAGGACCACGTTGAAATCGCGCTGCAGGATGCTGTCGATCATCAGCTTGCCCACACCCGGAAAGCCGAAAATCGTTTCGATCACCACGGCACCATTCAGCAGGGCAGCGGCCTGATCGCCTATGACCGTGATCACCGGCAGCATCGCGTTGCGAAGGGCATGAACAAAGATGATCGGCCGCGATTTTACGCCCTTGGCGCGGGCTGTCTTCACGTAGGCCGAAGACAACGCCGTAATCATCGCGCCTCGTACGACCTGCACAATCAGCCCGAACGGCCGGATGAACAGCACAGCGACGGGCAGTATCCAATGCACCGCCGTACCTGTTCCCGATGTCGGCACCCATCCAAGGCCGACCGAGAAGATGACGATCGCCATGATCGCGACCCAGAAATCCGGTGCCGAGGCACCGATGAGCGATGTAACGGTTGCCACCCTGTCGAATATGCCACCCGCGCGAGAGGCCGCCAGCGAGCCGAGCACGATGGCGGCGATGGTCACCAGCGTCATGGTGATCAGCGCCAGTTGCAGGGTCCACCAGAAGGCCTCGACGACCAAATCGAAAGCCGGGCGCGCCTTTCGGATCGACTCGCCAAAATCAAGTCGGGCCAGATCGCCGATGTAGCGGCCGAATTGCACCATCACGGGATCGTTCAGCCCATGCACCTCGCGGAATTGCTGGCGCATTTCTTCGGAAGCCTCGACCGGCAGGTAAAGTGCCGCCGGATCGCCAGTCAGCCGGGACAGGAAGAACACAGCCACCACCAGAACCAACAGCGAAATCAGGCTGGCAATCGCGCGCTGTCGGATGAATTGGCCCATCGTTCCCCCTGTGGAGCAAAATCAGGGGCGAAGGGAATTTCCCTTCGCCCCGTGACGATGTCACTTGAAGCTGATTTCAGCAAGCGGCAGCATCGAGTTGGTGGCCATCGTCGGCGCCCAGTCCAACCGTTCGGACACGCGGCTGAAGCCGACCATATGGAAGAGCAGAAGATCGGCCACAAGGTCGTTGTGCAGATAGCCCTGAAGCTCCTTCCACAAAGCGACACGCTCCTCGCCGGTCGCTGCCGAAGCCCGGGCGATCAGATCGTCGACCTTCGGATCGGCTATGCCAGACTGACGACCTTCAGACGCATATTTGAAGAATGCCGAGAAGGACGGGTCACCTTTCGAGTTGTCGTGCATCGCCACCACCATCATCGGGCCACGGCCTTCTGGATAGGGTTTGGAATACAGCTTTTCGAACTCTGCCACTTCATAGAATTGCAGCTCGACCGTGAAACCAGCTTCCTGCAACTGCTGCTGCACCGCCTCAAGAATCTCGGTTACGTTGGGAAAGTTGGCTGTACGGCCGATGATGGTCAGCGGCGTATCGACTGCAACACCATCGGCGCGGGCCTCGTCCAGCAGCTTCTTCGCTTCATCGGGATTGTAGTCCCAAACCTTTACGTCCGGGTCCCAGCCCAGGGTCGGCGGTGGATAGACCGAAGTCGCCAGCAGTGCGCCATCGGGTATCAGCGTACCAACGAACGCTTGCCGATCAACGGCGAGGTTCAACGCCTTGCGTACCCGAAGATCGTTCAGCGGCGCAACCGAGTGATCAAGCCGCGCATAGACGGTTTCCGAGTCCAGATATGAGAAGTCCGTTGCCGCATTTGTCGCGTCCAGTGATGCGATTGACGGCGAAATATCCGCCTCGCCCGTCGCCACCATGGCCGCGCGTACGGCGGGATCGGAGCGGAAAAGATAGGTTGCACTGGTCACGGCTGGTTTGTCGCCCCAGTAGCCTTCGCGCGCGGTCAGCACGATCTGCTGGCCGGGTGTCCATTCTGTCAGCGCGAACGGGCCAGTGCCCACCGGCTCGCGTACGAACTCGACCGGGGTTTCCTCTGGCACGATGGTCAAAAGGGTCATCAGAAGCGGCAGGATTGGCTGAACGGGGTCGACCTTGAAGTCGACGGTCAGGTCATCAACCACTTCGGCGCTGATCGTCATGCCGCCAAAGTAGCGCGGCACTTCGCAGGTAATCGCCGGGTTCATTGCCCGATCAAAGGAATGCTTCACATCCTTTGCATCAAAGGTCGTGCCGTCCGAGAAGGTGACGCCGGCACGCAGCTTGAACCGCCACGAGCCATCCTCGTTCTGCGCCCAGCTTTCGGCGAGTTTGGGCTGCAGCCCCGAACCGCCCTTGATGTCCAGATAGGTCAGAGTTTCGTTGATGTTCTGCATGGTGATCCGGCCAACGTTCGACCGGGTTGCCATGCATGGCTCCAACACATCCGCCTCTTCGCTCAGAACAATCTTCACATCCTGCGCATAGGCCGGGGACAGCGCCGTTACCGCCGCCAAAGTCCCCCAAAGCAATACTTTTTTCATCTCACTCCTCCCGTTCTTGTTTCAGACGTCAATTGGAACCCCGCACGCGCCCAGACGCGCGCGAGGCCATAAGGGCAGCGGCACAGATCATGCCGCCTCCCACCCAGGTGCTGACCCGGGCAGTTTCGGCAAAAAGCAGATAGCCCATCAGGGCAATCAACGGCAGCCGCAGGAAATCAACCGGTGCTACGATCGAGGCATCGGCAAGGCTGAAAGCATGTGTCATCAGTGCCATGCAGGCTGCGCCGAAGACGCCCTGCACTGATAGCAGTCCAAGCTGGTTGAGCGTCGGCGTGGTCCAGACGAAAGCTGCCAGGACGGCCGCCATCGGCACCGTCAGGAACAGGTTCCACACCACAAGCGTCGCGGTTTTGTCGCCAGAGGACATGGATTTCAGCATCAGCTGGATCACCGATTGCATCACTGCACCGATAAGCGCGAACCCCATGGCCAAGGTCAGACCCGTTCCTGTCGGCCCAAGAATAACCACTGCTCCAGCAAAGCCAGTGGCAATGGCCACCAGTTTGAGGGCTCCAAGCCGCTCTCCCAGCAGAAGTGCCGCCCCCAGCACCACCAAGATCGGC
>JANMUE010000222.1:0-2112 GCA_031391205.1 Lysobacterales bacterium
GGGTGGGGTCTTGGGGGGGGTTTTTTTTTTGGTGGGTCCTACCGGGGGTGGGCCGCTCCTTTTTTACTGCTGGGTTCGTCCGATCCGCGCCCGACCCCCGGGCGGACCCACAGATCATCCCAGCGTTGCAATCAGGGCAGCGAGATACCCGTCAAGCGCAACAACGCCTCGGAATACTTCGCACGTGTGGCTTCGATCACGCCGGCCGGGATGCGCGGGCCGGGAGGGGCCTTGTTCCAGTTCAGGGTCTCCAGATAATCGCGCACGTACTGCTTGTCGTAACTTGGCGGGCTGCTGCCGATCTGCCAAGTGTCGGCGGGCCAGAAGCGTGACGAATCCGGCGTCAGCATTTCATCCATCACCAGCAGCTTCCCGTCGGCGTCGATGCCAAACTCGAGCTTGGTATCAGCGATCAGAATCCCGCGTGCTGCTGCGAACCGCGAAGCGAAATCGTAGATGCGCAGCGTTGCGGCGCGCACCATCTCGGCCAAAGGTCCACCGATCGCGGCGACCAGCGCATCGAAGCCGATGTTTTCGTCGTGACTGCCGACCGCGGCCTTGGTGGAGGGCGTGAAGATCGGGTAGGGCAGTTGCTCGGCCTGTTGCAGGCCGGTGGGCAGATCGATGCCAGAAATACTGCCGGTGGCCTGGTAGTCCTTCCAGCCCGATCCAGCGATGTAGCCGCGGGCGATGGCCTCGACCGGAAGCGCCTTCAGGCGCTTGGCAATCACGCTGCGGTTTTCGTATAAGGCCACATCCGCGCCGCGCGGCAGTGCATCGCGCACGCGCTTGCCGGTCAGGTGATTGGGCAGGATGTGCGCGGTCTGCTGAAACCAGAAGTTGGACATCTGGGTCAGGATTTCGCCCTTGCCTGGAATCGGATCGGGCAGCACCACATCGAATGCCGACAGGCGATCGGTCGCAACGATCAGCAACTCGTTCTGCGGCAGGGCGAATACATCGCGCACCTTGCCACGGTGGACCAGGGTGAGATCGGCCAGCTGGGTTTGCGCAAGGGCTCGCGACACGGGGGGAACTCCGATTGAGCGGCAATTGTATCCATGCACAGGTTGCCGCCGGATAACGCCGCGGTGATTGCTATCATGACGCCATGATCGATCATCTATGCAGTTGCTTGGTGGGAGCGACCTCCGGTCGCGAAAGACGTTCCGCCGCCCCGGCCTTTCGCGGCCGGTCGTCGTTCGGCTTCCTGCCTTCGACGACACTCGTGCATCCCTGCACAGCGCAGGTCGCTCCCACAATTCAATCCCCTCGAGCTTTCCCATGAGCTGGCGTAACGCCGTCATCGGCGCGCTGGTGGGTCTTGCGATCGTGCGCCGCCCCTGGGGATTGCTGATTGGCGCCCTCACGGGCTATTTCCTCGGTCCACGCTGGGGCGACGAGAAACCCAAGACCGCACCAGCACGAATGCTCTATCCACTATTCGCGTTGGCGGGCGCGCTGGCCAAGGCCGACGGAAAGATTTCCGAGGCCGAGGTTGCCGCCACCGAATCCTGGATGAGCCGGCTCGATCTCGACAAGAGCCAGCGCAAACAGGCGATCGCCGCATTTGAGGCGGGGAAGCAGGCCGACTTCAACGCCGCCGCGCATGCACGCGAACTGGCCGCGCACTGCATCGTGCGCCTGGATCTGAAATTGATGCTGCTCGGCGCCTTGCATCAGATCGCCAGCGCCGATGGCAGCATCGACGCGGATGCCGAGCGCCTGCATCGCCGTATCGTCGAGCTGCTCGAAGTGCCGGCGGATTTATGGCAGCAGGCCCAGGCAAAGTTCGATCGCGGGAAGGATGCGGCGGCGCCAGTCGAAATCCGCGTCGCCAGCACTGCGGACTACCATGCGCTTGGCGTCAGTACCGCCGCCAGCGATGCCGAGGTCAGGCGCGCTTACCGCACACTGCTGGCCAAACATCATCCGGACAAACTCGCCGGGCGCACCGCGACAGCGGGCGAGCGCCAACTGGCCGAAGAACGCACGCGCAATCTGAATGCTGCCTACGAGCGCATCAAGAATTCGCGTGGGATGCGTTAACTCCTGTCGTGGGAGCGGCGTCCCGCCGCGAACCTTCGGTATGCCACCGATTCGCGGCGGGAC
>JANMUE010000259.1:0-1241 GCA_031391205.1 Lysobacterales bacterium
GTTGCGGTGAGGGGTTTTCGTGTTGTTTGGTTTGTAGGCTGGGATGAAATCCCAGTCTCTTTGTTCTCGGATGCTGGGATTTCATCCCAGCCTACGAACTGGCCTCATGGGTCGTAGCTTGCAATTCAGAAGCCGTTAATATCCGACAAGAGAACGACTCTAACAATGCCTAGATAAGCACCTGAGCGACTGTGTTCAGGGTTCACGCCATAAATGCGTACAGTTTTGCCCACCATGTCCTCTGAAACCCTAGCATGTTGTTCCCAGCAGTGATCAGCAGCTTTTAAAGTCAGTTTGGAAGTTCCTTTTGGAACGATTCCCTTAACGGCTCGATCGATCTTGAATTCAACTATTCCTCCATCCCAATTTTGCGAACACAATCCCCACAGCGACAGAGATTGCGATTTGGGTGGATCTTCGCATTTCACTGTGTCATTGCTTGCGCTAATTATGGTGCCATCCAGAATCCAGTCTACCTTCGATGTACAAGCTACTAAATCGTTGGCACAAGGGTTTTCATAGCAGGGTTCAATCGCTGATGCTTGATAAGAGAAAACTGTGAGCAAGTAAGCCAATACCACGCTTCTCATAAACTTCGCCCCTTAGTCGAGTTTTCTTGTTCTAGATGCTGAGAGATTAGTTCTTAGCAGGGGAATATACCTGCACCATATAATCTCAATCTGTTACTTCCCCTTCCCCCAAGAATCCCGCAACGTCACCGTGCGATTAAACACTGGTGCGTTGGGTTTCGAGTCCTTCATATCGGCGACAAAGTAACCATGACGTTCAAACTGAAAACGCTCCTCCGGTGCGGCATCACGTAACGCCGGTTCCAACTGCGCCTGAATCACGCGCTTGGCATTGGGGTTGATGTCGAGCAAAAAGTCTTTATCACCTGCGCCAGGATTCGGCACACCAAATAGACGATCGTACAACCGTACTTCGCAGGCATAGGCCTGCGACACGGCAACCCAATGCACATTGCCCTTCACTTTGTACTGATCGGCGCCGGGCGAGCCGGAGCGCGAATCGGGCAGGTGGTTGCAATGCACGGCGATGACATTGCCATCGGCATCTTTATCGCAGCCGGTGCATTCGACGATGTAGCCGTAGCGTAGGCGTACACGATTGCCGGGGTACAGGCGGAAGTAACCCTTGCTCGGCGTTTCCATGAAGTCTTCGCGTTCGATCCACAGCTCGCGCGACAGCGTGAGGTTGCGCTTGCCCAGTTCGGGCTTCAT
>JANMUE010000262.1:0-36276 GCA_031391205.1 Lysobacterales bacterium
GGGCTTGCTCCGCTGCTCTTGATCTTTCTGCCTGTTCGGCAGAAATCAAAAGCAGCGGAGCAAGCCCCGCCTATGACCGAAGGGGCTTTTCAACAGCGCAGCTGGTCATCCCTCGGGACAACAGCAAAAGCAAAGCCAAGATCAAAACCAGCGGAGCAAGCCCCGCTCTACACAAGGCGAATCACCATGGCCCGCCTTCCCCCCAAACCGATCAGCACCCGTGATCGCGCCCTGAGCCTTCTGTCGCGCCGCGAACAATCGCAGCGCGAACTCAAGCGCAAACTCGTGCACAAAGGCGTCGCCAAAGATGACGCCGATCAGGCCATCGAGTCCCTGGTCGATTCCAAACTGCAATCCAATGAGCGCTTCGCCGGCATGATGGTGCGCCGGCGCATCGCCGATGGCTACGGCCCGATGCGCATCAGCGCCGAACTCGCCAGTCATGGCATAAGCCGCGAAGACATCCGCGTCGCCCTCGAAGAAGAATCCCCCGACTGGGCCGCCATCGCCACGGACCAGTATCGACGCAAATACGCAAAAGGCAAAGCTGTCGACGCCAAGGAACGCATCAAGCGTGCATCGTGGCTGGCACAGCGTGGATTTCCTTCCGATATCGCGAGGCGGGTTGCGTCGCTTTCGGAGGCGGATGAAGAATCCTAAGCGCGTAGGGGCCTAATGCTTGATCGCTTGCTGGACACTATTCGCGCCGATACATCACGTCCGTCCGCAATACGTATTTGACGCCGCTCAATACTTCATCTCCGGTGTGCAGCCGGTCGTGCATGAAGACCAGCGCTGTTCCCGTCTTGGGTACGATGCTTACTGGATCAGGTTCATGCGCGAGATCAAATCGCGTGCAGCCACCGGTGAAACCTTCGTTAAGATATAGCATGAACGTGAGCCAGCTCGATTCACTGGCGCTGCGTTGATAGCTGCCGTCGTAATGCTGAGCGAATTTCTGGCCAGGCCGATATCGGTAGAAGCGGAAACGCTCATTGAAACCTAGAGATTTCCAACGGCCAAACGCCTCGGGCATGAAAGGATGCGCGCGCTCCCACCATGATTGGGCCAGCGAGGTGTCGTCCCAGATCAAGCGATCGTTGTTGCGTACATCCTTGGCAACGACTTGCCCCAACGCTGTCGATATCTTGGCTTCCTCATAGCCCGTGCCTTCACTGCGCGCAATCCAATCCGCGCATTCCTGCGCGGAAAGAAAATCCTCAATGAGAAAAATGTCGTTTCGGTTGAGTATCGCGACTTTTTTGGCCATGACGGTCCCTCGCATATCTACTTGTGATGCCGGTTTTTCATGTCGGAGAAACGACAACAGCGGCGCGTTCAGAAGCCCTGCTGGGGGTTCATCAGATCAATGATTCTGGCATGTACCGACCCGCCATCAATCATCAACTCCGCCAAAGTAATCGGCAACTTGAACCGCCGCGGCCCGGCACTGCCTGGATTGACGTACAGCACCCCGTCGCGTTCCTGAATCATCGGTTTGTGCGAGTGCCCGGATACGACAACATGCACGCCGGCGGCTACGGGATCGATGTCGAGCTCGGCAAGATCGTGGATGACGTAGACCCAGATTTCGCCGAACTGGATCAGCTCGGTTTCGCATAGCGACGCTGCCCATACATCTTTGTCGTTATTGCCGCGCACCGCGGTCAGCGGTGCAATGGCCGTGAGTTCATCCAGAATTCCGGCATTGCCGATATCGCCGCCGTGAATGATGGCGTCGTTGCCTTTCAGGATGGCGATTGCCTCGGGGCGTAGCAGATCGTGGGTGTCGGAGATCAGCGAGACACGTAGCATCCGGCGACTATGCATCGTGTCGCAGGCAAAGGAAAGGGCCGCTTTCGCGACCCTTGCTTAGTGCTTGCTGGGGTTTGCTAAGCGCTCACCCCAGCCTACGTCCGTTACTTCTTCTTCAACCCCCCAGCCTTCGCCAGCTCTTCGGCCTTATCCGTCTTCTCCCACGAGAAGGCAGTGAACTTGCTGCCGTCGGCGCCTTTGATTTCGTAGGGCGTGCGACCGAAGTGGCCGTAAGCCGCAGTGGCCTGGTACATGGGGTGGATCAGGTCCAGCATCTTGACGATGCCATAGGGGCGCAGATCGAAATGCGCGCGGATCAGTTTTTCGATCTTGTCGTCGCTGATCTTGCCGGTGCCGAAGGTGGTGACCGAGATGGAAGTCGGCTCGGCAACGCCGATGGCGTAGCTGACCTGCACTTCGCACTTGTCGGCGAGGCCCGCGGCGACCACGTTCTTCGCGACGTAGCGCGCAGCGTAGGCTGCCGAACGATCGACCTTGGACGGATCCTTGCCGGAGAACGCACCGCCGCCATGACGGGCCATGCCGCCGTAGGTGTCGACGATGATCTTGCGGCCGGTGAGGCCGCAGTCGCCCACTGGCCCACCGATGACGAATTTGCCAGTCGGGTTGATGTGGAACTTGGTCTTTTTGTCGATCAGCTTGGCGGGCAGCACAGGCTTGATAATGTGCTCCATCACCGCTTCGACCAGATGCTTCTGCTTCACATCCGGGCCGTGCTGAGTAGACAGCACCACGGCGTCGATGCCGACGACCTTGTTGCCGTCGTAGCGCAGTGTGACCTGCGACTTGGCGTCCGGGCGCAGCCACGGCAACTTGCTGTTCTTGGCCTTGCGGACTTTGGCCTGCTGCTCGACCAGACGATGGCTGTAATAGATCGGCGCCGGCATGAATTCCGGCGCTTCGTTGCAGGCGTAACCAAACATCAGACCCTGGTCGCCAGCGCCTTGCTCTTCGGGCTTCTTGCGGTCGACGCCCTGGGCGATGTCCGGTGACTGCTTGCCGATCAGGTTGAGGATGCCGCAGGTGTGGCCATCGAAGCCCACGTCGGAATTGGTGTAGCCGATGTCATTGATGACCTTGCGCGCGATCGCTTCGATATCGACCCAGGCGGCCGTGGTGACTTCGCCGGCGACGATGGCGACACCGGTCTTGACCATGGTTTCGCAGGCCACGCGAGCGCGCTTGTCCTGGGTAAGGATGGCGTCGAGTACGGCATCGGAGATCTGGTCGGCCAGCTTGTCCGGATGACCTTCGGACACGGATTCAGACGTAAACAGGTAGCTGCTCATTGCGGTTTTATATCCTCGTATCCGAATGGAAGGATGGAAAGGGGGCACATCATAGGGGAAAACTTTCATCCGCGCAGCAGGCACTTTAACAGTCTGCTCCCATGGTGGTGTTACGTTCAGCTACGACCGCGATCCGGCGCGTATTTGAGGCCGTCCGCTTGCATCGATCCTGCGCATCCGTGAGGCTTGGCACATGCCTAGATCAATACGCTATTTCACGTGTCTGTTGTTGTGCCTTGGTTTGGGTGCGCAGGCCCAGTTGTTGCCCAAGCGCGAAATCGAAGCCCCGGGTTGGGATCGCGGTGGCGAAGACGATTTGTTTGGCTATGCGCTGGTCAAAGACGGGACTCAGCTCATTGTCGGAATCCCCGGTGCACCGACGACCACGGCACCTGGTTCGGGCATGGTGGAAATCTACACACCTGTCTCGGGCGGTTGGGCGATGTCGCAACGCCTGCTGCCGATCGCAAACGAAATCGATGAAAAATTCGGCATTGCCCTGGCGCAATCGGGCGACGATCTGGTTGTAGGCTCCTGGGATGCGGGTTTTGGCAATGGGTTGGAGCCAGGTTCCGCGCATGTGTATCGGCGCGTCAACGGGCTCTGGCAATCGCCGCTGCGATTGGTGGCGCCGAATGTCGATGCGGCCGACGCTTTCGGGTCGGCGGTTGCCGTATCGGGTGATTGGTTGGCGGTCACAGCGCCGCGCTATGACGACGAGACGGGCATTCGCGGCGCTGTATTCCTATATCGCCGTAATGGCGCGACGTGGACGTTCGTCCAGCGCATCGAGGGTACGGACGAAACGCGCGTCAACGGTTTTGCTTTTGGCTGCAGCATGGCGATCGGTGGCGATCGGCTCTACATCGGCGATTGTTTTGGCGATTCCAAGCTTGCCGATACCGGTGCCGTATTTTGGTATCAGCTCGGATTGACGGCAGCGACGTTGGGCGGCGAGATCACGGTCTCCGACGTCGGATCCGGCGATGAGTATGGTTATGCGATTGCCGCAACGCCAACGCATGTGATGATTGCGGCGGCGCTAGCCAATCCCGCTTCGGATAATCAGCGTCGTGTGTATATCTTCGGACGGGATCCCAACGGACACACCTTGCAGCATCGGCAGCCTCTGCCATCGTTTGCAGTGAGCCTGCAGCTCAGCGCCGACCGCGCCCTCGTCGCAGGCCCGGTCTGTGTTTCCTCGACCACACCGGGGCGGAACGTGTCATGCGTGCTCAGGCTTGATCGAAGTGCGCAGAGTTGGACGGTGAATGCGCCCTATCTGCAACAGCCGGAGGTGGGCTTCGAGGGGTTTGGCGTTGCCATCGCTGCCGACAGCCAGAGCATTCATGTCGGCGATCCGTTTCGTGACGTGGCGGCAGGACCGTCCTCGGGATCGGTCAGTACCTTCCAGACGGCGATGCCTGGCACGCTGCCCGAGTTGCTTGAGCTGCCGGCGGGCCTATGGCGCTTTTCGTTCAACGCTGTGGTCGACGGAGATTTAATGGTCGCTGCCGACTCGCAGATGCCGGTTCCTGGTCACCTCAGTGAGGGCGCTGCATGGTTTTTTGATATCGCCAATGGCAGCGCGCAGTTGTTGGCATATCTGATCACCCCCGAGCCCTACACCTACGAACGCTTTGCCACTGACGTTGCTGTGGTCGGAAACCGTGTGGTCTTGTCCGCGCAGCGTCGGGTTCCCGGCGGCAGCACTGTGGTTTTGCGCACCTACCAGCGCAATGGCAGTGCCATTGATTTCATCGATGAATTCAATGTCTTCACCCTGCCAGAGTTGCAGGACGTGACCCTGCAACGGACGTTCAAGATGTCCGGGGATCGTGTCGCGTTGTGGGGATTTGTACCCGGCTTGCGTGGGAATTCGCCGCGCATCGCGGTGTTGCGGCGTGAAGCAAATTCCTGGCAACTCGAAGCCCTGTTGCATCCGCCGGCGCAGGATGAAGAGCAGGTGATCAACCTCAGTCGTCTGGATATGCAAGGCGATCGCATTGCATTGCTGCGCGGGGAAGTGCGCACAGGCGCAGGCGAACCCAGGGCCTGGGCGGTTTTTGTTTATCGGCGCAGCGGAACCCTGTGGAATCTGGAAACGACACTGCGGCCAAACCTCGACGACCCGCCGGCGACGGTGCTGCAAAGCCTGGTGATCCACGGCGACGAGCTGGCGCTCACCACTGGCGACACTTTGCAAAACAATCTGGTGTCGCGCATCCATGCGTTTCGATTCGACGGTGCCAATTGGATGCAGACCGGGCGCATAGCGCAGCCGCCCGGAACTTCCGATTTTGGACGACAGCTTGCGCTTGAAAACGGGAAGCTGGTTGTCGAGTCCTTTCCGGTGAATGCCATCGCTGACAACTTCGTCGTACCGCTGCGGCTCTATCGTCGCGATGGCAATGCCTGGAACGAGGCATCGTCGCTGCTTCCGGCGCTGGCGCCTGCTGGCGCAGGCCGGGTCTTCGAATTTACCGTCCCGCGCTTCAGCGCCGGGCGGTTGTTCGTTGGCGGCCGGCGCGAAGGGCCGAGCGTGACCCTGCATACGCACGGCGTGTTGTTTGAATTCGATGCCCTGGATTCCATTTTTGCCAATGGGCTGGAATAAGCGCGCACCATGGGAGCGGCCTCCGGCCGGGATCTTGCTTGTAGCAATTCGGTATCGGCAATCGCGCGAACTACGCCGCACACGCGATATCGGACTTGTCTGAAAAATGCGCTCGCGTGATGCGCAACTGCTCGGCCGCAGTGTCCGCACGATTGACCAGGGCGCGAAACTGCGCGGCATCGGCGTCCTCCTTGGCATACCAGCCCAGATGCTTGCGCGCGATGCGCACGCCCTGTTGCTCGCCATAGAAGGCATGCAGGTTTTCCATATGGTCGAGCAGGACTTCGTGAACGAAGTCGCGTGACGGCGGTGCCAGTTTTTTACCGGTGGCGAGGAAATGTGCGATCTCGCGGAAGATCCACGGCCGCCCCTGAGCGGCGCGCCCGATCATCACGGCATCAGCACCGGTATGCGCGAGCACGAACGCGGCCTTCTCGGGCGAGTCAATATCACCATTGGCGAGCAGCGGAATGCCGATGACCTGTTTGATCTCGGCGATGGTGTCGTACTCGGCCTCGCCCTGATACTGATCGGCCCGGGTGCGTCCGTGCACCGCGAGCGCCGCGATGCCGGCGTCTTCGGCGATGCGCGCAATATTCAGGCCGTTGCGATTGTCGCGATTCCAGCCGGTGCGGATCTTCAACGTCACCGGTACATCGACCGCGCGCACGACGGCGTTGAGGATACGCGCAACCAGGGGCTCATCCTGCATCAGCGCCGAGCCTGAATAGACATTGCAGACTTTTTTTGCCGGGCAGCCCATATTGATGTCGATGATCTGGGCACCGTGGTCGACGTTGTAGCGCGCGGCCTCGGCCAGCATCTGCGGATCGTAGCCGGCGATCTGAACACTGATCGGATCGGGCTCGCCTGCATGGTCCATACGCCGCTGCGACTTGCTGGTGTGCCACAGGCGTGGATCGGAAATCGTCATCTCGCTGACGGCCAACCCCGCGCCCAGGCGCTTGCACAGCTGCCTGAAAGGTTTGTCTGTGACGCCGGCCATAGGCGCCAGCACGACGTTGGGTTGGATAAGGTAGGGGCCGATACGCATGAGGGTATTGTGACAATAAATGTGGGAGCGGCGTAAGCCGCGAAGCTCTTGATCTACTGCTTGAGATTCAGAGCAAGAGCATCCCGGCTCACGCCGTGCATGGATGCACAAGTGTCGTCGAAGGCAGGATGCCGAGAGACGATCGCCGTTCCTACATCAAACACCAAAACGTGCGTTCAGCTCTTCGCGGCTGGGCATGGCGGTGGACGCTCCGTGCTTTTCGACGGAGAGTGCGGCCACGCGACCGGCAAAACGTACGCTGTGTTCGAATGGCGCACCGGCCGCTGAATTGGCCAGCGCCGCGACCAGCCCGCCATTGAAGGCATCGCCGGCACCAGTGGTATCGACCGGGTTGGCCTGTTCGGCGTCGACGCGATAACAGGCAAGCTCGTCGCCGCGATGATCACTATCGCCATGCGAGACAAACGCGCCGCGCGCGCCCAGCGTCAGCACCACCGTTCCGCGATGCAGCTTGCGGCACAGCGCATGCAGGCTGGCGTCGTCGAGTTGGCTGAGCGAGGTGACCATGACGCTGGTGCCGCGCGTTGCCAACAGCAGCGCGGCGAACTCCGATTCGTTCGGCGTCAGGATATCGGCGAGGTCGAGTAGTTCGGCGATCAATTCCAGATGCACCGGTGCCGGGTTGAACACGGTCGTTACGCCTGCCGCGCGGGCCAGCACCAGTGCGCGTACCGAGGCGCTGGGTTGCACCTCGCATTGCACCAGTACTGCGCGTGCAGTTTTGATCAACGCAGCATGCTGTGCGATGAAGTCGGGCGACAACTGCGCGTTGGCGCCTAGCGCGACGGCGATCTGATTCTGCGAGCGTTTATCGACCAGCACCGCCGCTGTTCCTGTTGCCGCGGATTGACTGACCTGCCAGACCGCTGCGACGCCGAATCGTTCTGCGGTGCGCACAGCCTCTTCGCCAGGCGCATCATCACCGCGCGCACCGATAAACACCACGCCGTCGCTCATGCGATGCGCAGCCACCGCCTGATTGAAGCCCTTGCCACCAGGGCCACTGGAGAAAATGCCCAGTTGCGTTTCTCCGGGAGCCGGCAGCTTGGTGACGCGCCAGACGAAATCCTGATTGTAAGAGCCGACGATGATGATGGAGGGCAAGGGGGTCCCCTCGTTGGTGAATGGGAGCTTGGTGTAGGAGCGGCGTGCGCCGCGATTTTCGAATGTACTGTTATCGTTGAAAATCGCGGCGCACGCCGCTCCTACAACAGCCGCTCTAGGTGCGCTGCGTTACTGGAACTGCGTCAAAACACCCGCAATGGTCGCCGTCATGAAGGTTGCCAAGGTACCGCCGAGCACCGCCAGTAATCCCAGTCGCGCAAGATCAGCTCGACGGTCGGGGGCAAGTCCACCGATGCCGCCTATCTGTATCGCAATCGAGCTGAAGTTGGCGAAACCGCACAGTGCATACGTGAGGATCAACTTGGTATGTGCGCCGATCTGGCCGACGCCTTCGCCGACCGCGACGCCCGACAATTGCAGATAGGCGACGAATTCGTTGATCACGATCTTCTGACCGATCAGCCCGCCGGCGATGATGCAGTCGTCCCAGGGAATGCCGATCAGCCACGCGATCGGCGACAGCAGGACGCCAAGAATGCTGCCGAGGTTGATTGCAATCTGCTGGTCGGCCGGGCGGCCTTCATTGATCCAGGCAGTGAGACCGACGAAATCGGCACTGGAGCCGATGATGTAGTTCAGCAAAGCAATCAGTGCGATGAAGGCTAGCAGCATGGCGCCGATGTTCAGCGCGAGCTTGAGGCCATCTGCTGCACCAGCGGCGGCGGCGTCGATAACGTTGGCGGTGGTCTTTTCGACTTCGACCTGAACCTTGCCGCGCGTCAGCGGTTCGCCCACTTCGGGACGCAGAATCTTGGCGATCAACAGGGTGGCGGGCGCAGCCATGATCGACGCGGCGAGGAAGTGCTTGGCGAACTCTTTCTGCGATTCCATGTCCGGACCGCCCAGCATCAGGATATAAGTCGCCATCACGCCGCCGGCAATGTGCGCCATACCGCCGATCATCATGGTCAGAAGTTCAGACTCTGTCATCTGCGATATGTAAGGACGCACCGTCAGCGGCGCTTCGGTCTGGCCGATGAACACACTGGCGCAGACACTGGTGGTCTCGGCACCGGACACGCGCATCACCTTGGTGATCGCCCAGGCCATCCACTTGACGATCCATTGCATCACGCCCAGGTGATTCAGCACGCCCATGAACGCGGCGAAAAAAATCACCGTCGGCAAAACCTGGAATGCGAAAATAAAGCTATAGCGTTGCCAAGCGTTGGGGTCGGTTTCACCGGCACCCAGGGCCATGGCACCACCAAACGCCCGTTGATCGACCAATGAGCCGAAGATCATCTTCGATCCTTCATTGGTGAAACTCGCCAGCTTCACAAAGGCGCTGGCCAGGGTCTCGAATACCACACTGCCAAACGGTGTAAGCAGCACCAGCGCCGCAAACGCGATCTGCAGCGCGACGCCTGTGGCGACCAGTTTCCAGTCGACCACACCCTTGTTGTTTGAAAACGCCCAGGCAATCCCCAACAGGCACATCAGGCCGAACAGGCCAAACAGGACCGACATGATCAAGCGAACTCTCCCCGAATTCTTATGGATGCATGAATCGACAATGACAACCGAGGCAGGCTAGCCGGAAGCGGGGGGCGGGGCAACGGGGGCGACATTGCAGCCTGATCAAGGGCGCCGCTGTGCGCTCTGGTCGCTGGCGTCGGATTCGGGCGCCGGCGTTTCGACGTTCTGATTTGCTTCATCGCCAGAAACTGCATCGACCGAAGTCACTGCAGGCATCATGGGCAGGCTGGGGCTCAGCGCCGTGCGCTGAGGCGGATGCGAAGCCGCATACCAATGCCCGGCCATGATCAGGCCGACCATCGCCAGTGCGAACCAGAAGCGCTTCTTTACCCATATCAGTCGTTGCATAAGAGACTCCGTTCCGATTCCACTTCGCCTCCCGTGCATATAGTGTAGAACGCAGCGCCCTCACATTGGTAAAAATGGAGTTGAATATGGAATATCGTCGTCTGGGAGTTTCCGGGCTCAAGGTTTCGGCACTGTCGTTCGGTAGCTGGGCCACCTTTGGCGCCGCGGCCGGTCGCAATGAGGCACGCGAATTGTGCGCGCTGGCCTATGACAATGGCATCAACTTCTTCGACAACGCCGAGACGTACTCCAACGGTGAGTCCGAGCGCATCATGGGCGATGTGCTGAGCGATCTGCGCCTGAGCCGTGACAGTTTCTGCGTATCCAGCAAGGTGTTTTTCGGTTCGGTGGATTCGCCGCGGCCCACCCAGCACGGGCTGTCGCGCAAACATATCGTCGATGCCTGCGATCAGGCATTGCAGCGCCTGCGCGTTGATTATCTGGATCTCTACTTCTGCCATCGCCCTGACCCGGAAGTACCGATGACCGAGATCGTCAGCACCATGGATCGTCTGGTGCGCCAGGGCAAGGTGCTTTACTGGGGTACCAGCGAATGGAGCGCAGTGGAGATATCCGAGGCGGTGCGCATCGCGCGTCTGCACAACATGGAGCTGCCGACCATGGAGCAACCGCAGTACAGCCTGCTGCATCGCGAGCGCGTCGAACGCGAGTATGCGTCGTTGTATGCCGATGTCGGTCTGGGCACTACGATCTGGTCGCCACTGGCCTCGGGTCTTCTGACTGGCAAATACAACAACGGTATTCCCGATGATTCGCGCCTGGCGACGGAGGGTTACCAGTGGCTGCAGAAGCTGGTGCTGAATGATCCCGAGCGACGCATCGCTGCGGTCAAGCAACTACAAGCGATAGCAGCCGAGGTCGGCTGCAGTTCCGGACAGTTGGCGATTGCCTGGTGTCTGAAGAATCCCTGGGTATCGACCGTGATCCTCGGCGCAACGCGCGCGACGCAGCTTAAGGAGAATCTGGGCGCGTTGGCGGTGGTGGGCAAGATTGATGCGGAGTTGAAGCAGCGTATCGAGGCCTGCTTTGTCTGATAAGCAATGTAGGAGCGGCGTGAGCCGCGATGCTCCTGCCTTTGACTTTGTAGAGCGGGGCTTGCTCCGCTGCTCTTGATCTTCGTCACCGTTCACAGATCAAAAGCAGCGGAGCAAGCCCCGCCCTACAAAGTCAACGGCCAGAGCAAGAGCATCGCGGCTCACGCTGCTCCTACATTGTCAGCTGCTCGCCCGCATCAGCGACAACTCAACCCCCTGCACACCGGGCAGCGCATTCAGCACATCGATGATCTCGGGCACGACGCGCACGCGCCAGTCGTCACCGAGCTGAAGCTCGGTCTGCGCGCCCGGTGTATTGCACAGCAGCCGCACCGGCGTCATGCCGAAGCGCACCGGCTTGAGGCTACGCGCCAACTCGTCGACCAGGCCGGGTTTGGGATTGTCGATGCGTATGCGGATGCCGCGGGCGAAGCGTTCCAGCGCCTGCGCGATCGACCAGACATTGCGCACGCGCACCTGAAAACCGCCGCTGAATTCATCCGGGCTGAGCGCACCGTCGATGATGACCACGGTGTCTTTCACCAACAGTGCAGCGAATTCGGTCAGCGCCTCGCGGTACAGCGCGATCTCGACGCGGCCGCTGGCGTCCTCGATTTGGGCGAAGGCCATGCTCTCGCCGCGGCGACGCAGCGCGGTCGGAATCACGCCGCCCAGGATCACCGGCAATTCCTGACGGCCACGATTGCGTTCGAGCTGAGATTGCCCGGTGCGCCATGAGCTTTCGATGTCGCCGACAGAGCAAGTGACCATCTGCTTCAGCCAATGCTGCCAGGCATCGGCGGGATGGCCACTGAGATAGTGGCCGAGCGTATCGCGCTCACCATTGAGAATCTGCAGCAGTGGCCACTCGGCGATACGCGCGATCTTCAGCGGCGCTGCTTCGGATTGCGCGCCGCCGAAAATGTCGACCTGGCCGGCCGCACTGTTGCGCATATGCTGATCGGCGGCTTTCATCGCCTCGGGCGCATGATTCATCAGCGTGGCGCGGGTCTCGCCGAATCCATCGCAGGCACCGGCCTGGATCAGGGCTTCGAGCACGCGCTTGTTGAGCTTTCCGGGATCGACGCGTCGGCACAGATCAGCAAGGCCGGCGAATTTCCCGCCACGATCGCGCTCCGCGACAATCGCCTCGCAGGCGGCCTGGCCCGCGCCCTTGACTGCGCCCAATCCATACAGCACGCGGCCATCATCCATGGCTTCGAATTTATAGCCGCTGGAATTTACGTCGGGGCGCAGTACGTCGATCTTGAACGCGCGCGCATCATCGAGAAAGCCGACGAGCTTGTCGGTGTTGTCCATGTCCGACGACAGCACCGCGGCCATGAACTCGGCGGGATAGTGCGCCTTCAACCATGCTGTCTGATAGGTGATCAGTGCATACGCGGCCGAGTGCGACTTGTTGAAGCCGTACTCGGCGAATTTTTCCATCAGGTCGAAGATGCCGCGGGCCTGGCCGGCCTCGACACCATTCATGGTGGCGCCGACCTCGAAGATGGAACGTTGCTCGGCCATTTCCTCGGCCTTTTTCTTGCCCATCGCGCGGCGCAAAAGATCGGCGCCACCCAATGTATAGCCTGCCAGCACCTGGGCGATCTGCATCACCTGTTCCTGATACACGATCACGCCATAAGTTGGCTTGAGTATGGGTTCGAGCAAAGGGTGCGGATAGCTGACGGCGCTGCGTCCATGTTTACGTGCAATGAAGTCGTCGACCATGCCCGACTGCAACGGGCCCGGTCGGAACAGCGCCACCAGGGCGATGATGTCCTCGAAGGTGTCGGGCTGCAATTTGCGCACCAGATCCTTCATGCCGCGTGATTCGAGCTGGAACACCGCGGTAGTCATATGCGTCTTCAGCAGCGCAAATGTCGGCTCGTCGAACATCGACAGCGTATTGATGTCGATCGAGTCTTCACCCTTGCGCAGACGCCGCGCGTTGATCGCTTTCACCGCCCAGTCGATGATGGTCAGCGTGCGCAGCCCGAGGAAGTCGAACTTCACCAGGCCGGCAGCCTCGACGTCGTCCTTGTCGAACTGCGTGACGACGCCTTCGCCCTCGTCGATGCAGTACAGCGGCGAAAAATCGGTCAGGTCGGATGGCGAGATCACCACGCCGCCAGCATGCTTGCCGGCGTTGCGTGTCAGGTCTTCGAGTTTTTTTGCGAGGTCGATCAGCGTCGCGACTTCTTCCTCGGCAGCGATGCGCTGCTGAAGTTCGGGCGTTTCCGCTATGGCCTTTTCCAGCGTGATACCCAGTGTCAGCGGAATGAGCTTGGCGATGCTGTCGACATGGCCGTAGCTCATACCGAGCACGCGGCCGGTATCGCGCACCACGGCCTTCGCTGCCATGGTGCCGTAGGTGATGATCTGGCTGACTTTCTCGCGGCCATATTTTTCGGCCACGTATTCGATGACGCGGTCGCGGCCTTCCATGCAGAAGTCGATATCGAAGTCAGGCATCGACACGCGCTCAGGATTGAGGAAGCGCTCGAACAGCAGGTCGTATGGCAGGGGATCGAGATCGGTGATGCCCAGCGCATAGGCGACCAGCGAGCCTGCACCCGAACCGCGCCCGGGGCCCACCGGGATATCGCTGCGCTTGGCCCAGTTGATGAAGTCGGCGACGATCAGGAAATAGCCGGGAAACCCCATCTTGTTGATAACGTCAAGTTCGATGCGCAGGCGTTCTCGATAATCGTCGTTGCTGAAATTTGTCCCGGCGCCATGGACATTCAGCCGTTCGGCAAGGCCGCGTTCGGCATCGCTGCGGATGAAGCTCTCCAGCGTATGCTCGGTCGGAACCGGAAACGCCGGCAGATAGTACTTGCCGAAGCTCATCTCGACATTGCAACGCTTGGCGAGTTCGATCGCGTTCTCGATTGCACCGGGAAGATCGGCAAACAGGGATGCCATCTCTTCCGGTGATTTCAGGTACTGCTGTGGCGTGTATTCGCGCGGGCGCTTTGGATCGTTGAGCACGCGCCCGGTGGAGATGCAGACACGCGCCTCATGCGCCTCGAAATCATCCGCCTCGAGAAAGCGTACGTTATTGCTGGCCACGACCGGCACATCCAGACGTTCGGCCAGATGCAGGGTGCGCGCGAGTACCGCGTCTTCGTCGGCAGCGCCCAGGCGGAGCGCCTCAAGATACAGCCGATCACCGAAGGCCAGCTGCCATTCGCGCAGGCTGCGCTCGGCCTTGCCGACATCGCCGATACGCCCCACGTCGGAGTTCGGCCCAAGCAGCACGAACAGATCCTGGTGCTGGGCAAGAAGTGCAGACCGCGGCACATGCACGCGCGCAGTACGTGTACGTCGACGGTAGGCATCTGAGACCAGCCGCGACAGGCGCAGATAACCATCGCGATTGCGGCACAGCACCGTGGCGCGGAACTCGTCCTCGCCCGGTGTCCCCACCCAGAGATCGCAGCCGATGATGGGTTTGATGCCGGCCTTTTCGGCCTCGCGGTAAAACTTCACCAATGCAAACAGATTGCTGTCATCGGTCATCGCCACCGCCGGCAGCCCAGCCTTGACGCAGGCCGTCATCAGATCCGGAATACGGATCGTCGAGTCGGTCAGCGAGTACTCGGTGTGCAGATGCAGGTGGGCAAAGGTGTTGGGCATGGCGACATTATCGTGGGATTGGCTGCCTTTGTGGGTCCGCGCTGTGCGCGGACGCTTCTTGCCGAGTGCAGCCTCTCCAGCAATAAGAGCATCCGACCGCAGGTCGGACCCACAATCGTCGCCTTACATCTTCATCGCCTTCTTCAGAAAGGCATAGGTATCAGCCGTCTCTTCGATCTGCTTGTCGGTCGGTTTGCCGGCGCCGTGACCCGCTCGCGTCTCGACACGGATCAGGATCGGATTGCCCTTCGGATACGCGGCCTGCATGGCTGCTGCGAACTTGAAACTGTGTGCGGGATAGACGCGATCGTCGCGGTCGGCGGTAGTGATCAGGGTGGGTGGGTAGGCGATGCCGCTCTTGATGTTGTGCAGCGGCGAATAGGCGTGAATCGCCTTGAATTCGTCGGCATTCAGCACCGAGCCGTAGTCCGATTCCCAGGCCCAGCCTATGGTGAAGTCGCGGAAGCGCAGCATATCCAGCACGCCGACGGCGGGCAGCGCAGCGCCGAACAATTCCGGCCGTTGCAGCAGCGTCGCAGCGACCAGCAGGCCGCCGTTGGAGCGTCCGGAAATCGCGAGGCGGCTGGGCTGCGTGTATTTCTCGGCGATCAGATATTCGGCTGCGGCGGCGAAATCATCGAACACATTCTGCTTGTTCAGCTTCATGCCGCCTTCGTGCCATGAGCTGCCGTACTCGCTGCCGCCACGCAGATTGGCTACCGCGTAAACCCCGCCCAATTCCATCCATCCAATCGTCGCCGGGCTGAAGCGCGGTGTGACCGGCACATTGAAACCGCCATAGCCGTAGAGAATGGTCGGGTTGTTGCCGTCCTTGACGACGCCCTTCTTCGCCGTGATCAGCATCGGGATGCGGGTGCCGTCCTTGCTGTTGTAAAAGACTTGCGTCGTTTCGTAGTCAGCACTGTTGAACTTGACCTCGGGGGCACGAAACACCGAAGTAGCGCCAGTGGCCGCGTCGTAGCGGTAAATGCTTTCCGGCAGCGCATAGCTGGCGAAGCCGAAGAATGTTTCGCTGTCTTCGATATCGCCGTCGAAACCTTTGGCCGAGCCCGGTGCCGGCATCGGCACCTCTCGCACCAGCTTCCCGTCCAGATCGAATACCTTCACTTCCGACAGTGCATCGCGCAGGTATTGTGCGATCAGTTGACGATTGAGCAGGCTCACGTTCGATAGCAGGGCATCGCCGGCCGGGATGATGGTTTTCCAATTGGCCTTGGCAGGCTTCTTCAGATCGATGGCGATGACGCGGTTGAGTGCTGCGTCGTCGTTGCTAAGGAAGTAGGCGATGTCATCGACATTGCCGATAAATTCGTACGAGGCGACCAATTCTTCGACCAGCGGCTGCACCGGTGCATCGGCCTTGCCAAGGTTCTTGTAGAACACGCGATTGCGCACGTCGGTGCCCTGCGAACCGCTGATCACCAGCCATTTGCCGTCGTCGCTGACTTCGGCGCCAAAACCCCAGTCGGGTTGATCCTTGCGCTCGAAGACCAGGCGGTCCAGGTCCTGGGCATCGCCGATGCGATGGAAGTACACCTTCTGGAATTTGTTCACGGCCTTCAACGCGTTCTCGCCCTTGGGCTCGTCGTAACGGCTGTAGTAGAGGCCGCTGGCATCCTCAGCCCAGCTGATCTCAGTGAATTTGGCCCAACGAATATCATCGCTGGTGTCGGCGCCGCTGGCGACGTCGCGCACCTTGATCGTGCGCCAATCCGAACCGCCATCCGACAACGAGTAAGCGAAGTATTTGCCATCCGGGCTGACAGCCCATTCCGACAACGCGATGGTGCCGTCGCTGCCCAGTGTGTTCGGATCGATCAGCAGTCGGGCTTCGCCGTCCAGTCCTTTTTGCACATAGATCGGCGGCTGGTTTTGCAGGCCATCGTTGCGCGTATAGAAATAATGCTCGCCGTATTTCTTCGGCACACCAAAGCGCTCGTAGTTCCAGATTTCCTGCAGGCGTGACTTGATCTTGCTGCGATCCGGCACATCGGCGAGATATTCGCCAACGAGCTGGTTTTCGGCAGTGATCCAGCTGGCCAGGTCCGGCGCGTCCAGATCCTCCATCCAGCGATACGGATCGGCCACCGCGGTGCCGTGATAGGTATCGGTCTGCTCCACGGTCTTGGCAGTGGGGTAAACGATCGCCTTGGCCGGCGTCGCAACAGCGGCCGGGGTTTGTTCAGCGGTCGCTGGTGCCGGAGCATCCTGGCCGCAGGCAGCGAGGGCGAGCGCAATGGCGAAGGTGAGCAGGACGTGCTTGCGCATGGGCGACTCCGATCAGGAAGCCGCCGAGCTTAGCGGGAATGGCGATTATCGACAGTGCCGATGGCCATTACCTTGTGGGTCCAACCTGTGGTCGGACGCTTTGTCCAAACCCGTCCGGGAATCTAAAGGCGTCCAACCACAGGTCGGACCCACATCTCTACCCCAACGTCGCCAGCCACTCGTCGTCCGAGCCCTCATTGATGCCCTCGAACAGGAAGGTGGTGAGATAGCGCTCCCCGGTATCCGGCAGCATCGCAAGGATCACTTCACCGGGCTTGGCATGCTTGGCCACTTCCAGCGCAGCGGCGAAGGTGCCGCCAGCGGAGATGCCACAGAAAATACCTTCCTGTCTGGCCAGTTCGCGCGCGGTATCACGTGCCACCACTTCGTTGACCGGCACGATGCGGTCGGCGACAGACTTGTTCAGCACCGCCGGCACAAAGTCCGGCGTCCAGCCCTGGATCTTGTGCGGCTTCCATTCGCCACCGGCAACCAACTGCGCGACATCGGGCTCGGTCAGCGCGATACGCGTTTCCGGCCGGGCCAGCTTGATCATTTCGCCCGCCCCGGTGAGTGTGCCGCCGGTGCCCCAGCCGGTAACGAACCAGTCCAGACGCTGGCCGGCGAAGTCGAGCAGGATTTCCGGGCCGGTGGTGTTGCGGTGATAGGCCGGGTTGGCTTGATTTTCGAATTGGCGGGCGAGGAAGGCGCCATGCTTGGCGGCGAATTCCTGCGCGCGTTTCACCATGCCCGATCCGCGTTCGGCAGCCGGCGTCAGCAGCACCTTGGCGCCCAGCGCGCGCATCAATTTTCGCCGCTCGACCGAGAAGGTTTCCACCATGAAGGCGACGAATGGGTAGCCGCGTGCGGCGCACACCATGGCCAGCGCGATACCGGTATTGCCGGATGTCGCCTCCACAACCATTTGCCCGGGCTTGAGTTCACCGCGCTGCTCGGCATCCAGAATGATGGCCAGCGCGAGACGGTCCTTGACCGAGGACATGGGGTTGAAGGCCTCGATCTTCACGTACATGTCCACGCCGGCGGGGGCGAGGCGGTTGATGCGCACGATCGGCGTGCGGCCGATGGTTTCGAGGATACTGTTGTAGATCATGGTTTAGGTCCTTCTGGATCGGCAGATGCCATAGTAATGTGGGAGCGGCGGTCGTCTCTCGGCATCCTGCCTTCGACGACACTTGTGCATCCATGCACGGCGTCCCGCCGCGATTGACGCTGCGGCAATGCAGGCATTCGCGGCGGGACGCCGCTCCCACATTCTTCGCAGACGGTAGACTACATTTCTTTCAACGGAGGCCTCATGGAAGAAGCCCTCAAAGTCCTGCATCGCGTCTTTGGTTATAGCGCGTTCCGCGGACCCCAGGCCGAGATTGTCGCGCATCTGATCAGTGGTGGGGATGCCCTGGTGCTGATGCCCACCGGTGGTGGTAAGTCGATGTGCTATCAGCTGCCTGCACTGGTGCGCGAAGGCTGCGGTGTAGTCGTGTCGCCGCTGATCGCGTTGATGCAGGACCAGGTCTCGGCGCTGACCGAGCTCGGCGTGCGTGCCGCGTTTCTGAACTCCACGCTGGATGCGATCCAGGCCGCCGATGTCGAGGCGCGGTTGCTGCGTGGCGATCTGGATCTGCTCTACGTCGCTCCGGAGCGGCTGACCACATCGCGCTGCATGGACCTGCTGTCGCGCTCGAAGATCGCCCTGTTTGCCATCGACGAGGCGCATTGCGTCAGCCAGTGGGGCCACGACTTCAGGCCCGAGTACATCCAGCTGTCGGTATTGCACGAGCGATTTCCGAATATCCCGCGCATTGCGCTGACGGCGACTGCCGACGAGATCACCCGTGCCGAAATCCGGCTGCGCCTCGATCTGGAATCGGCGCCGGTCTTCATCTCCAGTTTCGACCGGCCGAATATCCGCTACGCCATCGAAGCCAAGCGCACGAACCCCACCAAGCAGTTGCTGGCGTTTCTGGCGGGACATCAGGGCGAATCCGGCATCATTTACTGCCTGTCGCGCAAACGTGTCGATGAAGTGGCAGCCTTGCTCAACGAGCATGGCATTGCCTCCCTGGCGTATCACGCCGGCATGTCGGGCGAGCAGCGCGCGCTTCATCAACGCCGCTTCCTGTTGGAAGACGCAATCGTCATGGTGGCGACTATCGCCTTTGGCATGGGCATCGACAAGCCCGACGTTAGATTCGTTGCGCATATGGATATGCCCAAAAGCATCGAGGCTTATTACCAGGAGACCGGTCGTGCCGGTCGCGACGGCCAGCCGGCCGAGGCCTGGATGGTCTACGGCCTGGGCGATATCGTGCAGCAGCGGCGCTTCATCGACGAATCCGAGGCCAACGATGAACATAGGCGCATGTCGCTGCGCAAGCTCGATGCCCTGGTTGGCCTGTGCGAAGCCAGCACCTGCCGGCGCACGCAGCTGCTCAGCTATTTCGGTGAACACACCCAGCCCTGCGGCAATTGCGACAACTGTCTGCGCCCGCCCGAGACAGTGGACGCGACCGACCTGGCCAAAATGGCGCTGAGCGCGGTCTATCGGACCGGACAGCGCTTCGGAGCGCAGTACATCGTCGATATCCTGATCGGCAAGATCAGCGAGCGCGTGCAGTCGTTCGGACACGATCGTCTAGCCGTATTCGGCCAGGGTCGCGGCACCGAAGTCGAGACCTGGCGCGGCCTGCTGCGCACCCTGACCGGCGTCGGCCTGCTGCGTGCCGATCAGGAAGGCTTCGGCGGACTGCGCCTGGATCCCAGGGCGCGCGATGTATTTCAAGGGCAGTTGCCGGTGCGCATGCGCAAGCCCGAATCGGCCGAACAACGCCGTGAAGTACGCAAGGATCGCCGCAAGAAAGTCGCGTCGCTATCACCATCGTCGACAACGATCGATGCCTCGCTGCGCCAGAAACTCAAGGACTGGCGCCTGGGCGTCGCCCGCGCCCACGGCGTGCCACCCTACGTCGTCTTCCACGACGCCACCCTGGACCTCATCGCCGCCAAACGCCCGCAAACCCTCGACGAACTCGCCGAAATCTCCGGTGTGGGGCAGGCCAAGCTCGCCCGATACGGCGAAGACATTCTGTCGATGATGTAGGTAGGGTGGGTGCAACCCACCATGCTCGAACATTTGACAATGGTGGGTTACACCCACCCTACATCATGCACGAGCTCCATCGAGTCGAGGGGTGAAGCGGGATTTCGCTCGGCATGCCGAGCGCCGCTGAACGGCCGCACATGGATGTGCGGCCCGGATTGCGGAGCAGGGATAGCGCAGCCGGCAAGCGACAGCGCGCCAGGGAGCTGGCAGTAAAGAAAATCTCACCGGTACCAAAACAAAAAAGCCCGCGAAAGCGGGCTTGTTTGTTTTGGTACCGGTGATAGGACTCGAACCTACACGACATCGCTGCCAGTGGATTTTGAGTCCACCGCGTCTACCATTCCGCCACACCGGCATTGTGGAGCCGCGCATCATAGCGAAGAGGCGCCGCCAGACCAAGTCCCTGGCCAAAAACAAACGGCGCGGGGTATCCGCGCCGTTTGCTCGATGCTCAAAGCGGAAGAACGTCAGTCGGTCTCACCGCGACCGAGGCGGCTGCGACTGCGGCTGTAAGCGAAGTACACAATCATCCCGAGTATTGCCCAGCCGAAGAAAAGCTGGATCGTGTAGAGACCAAGGCTTACGAACAGCAAGGCACACCCGGCAACGGCAACAGGGCCCACGACCCAAATCATTGGTGTACGAAACGGGCGCTTGCGACCCGGATCCTTGACACGAAGCATCATCACGCCGACGGCGACGATGAGGAACGCAAACAAGGTCCCCGAATTGGAAACGTCAGCGAGCGCGCCAACCGGGAACACACCCGCGAAGAGCGATACCGCGATTCCGGTCACCAAGGTGACTTTGTGCGGTGTGAAGTAGCGCGGGTGGACATCCGAGAACATTTTCGGCATCAGACCGTCGCGCGACATGGTGAACAGGATGCGCGTCTGGCCGTACATCATCATCAGAATGACTGAGGGTAGAGCAACGATCGCGGCACCTGCGACAAAATCTCCGATTTTCGGGTGTCCCAGATTGCGTAGAACGAAGGCCAGCGGTTCTTTGGATTGTGACAACTCGCCGCCGGGCTGTGCGCCTGTGGTGCCGATGGCCGCATACGAAACCAGAAGGTAGAAGACGGTACAGACAGCCAGCGACCCGATCAGCCCGATCGGTACATTGCGGTTCGGGTTCTTGGTCTCTTCTGCCGCGGTGGAAACCGCATCGAAACCTACGTAGGCGAAGAAAATCGATGCCGCCGCGCCGAGAACACCAACGCCCGACAGTGGGGTTCCCCAGCCATTAGGCAGCATCGGTTCGAAGTTGCTCATTTGCACGGCAGGAAGCGCCAAAATGACAAAGACCGTGAGCGCCGCAACCTTGACCAGCACCAGCACGGCAGTGACCTTTGCACTCTTGGAGGTGCCGATGATCAGCAGCCACATCACCAACAGCGAGATGAGGAACGCGATGAGATTGAACCCACCCTTGGCGATCGTTCCATCAGCCAATGTAATCGTATCGGCAGGACCTGCAGTCAGCGCCAGCGGTAGAGCGAACGAACCGGCTTCCACCAAACCGAACATGTCACTGGCCAGAAATCCATTCGCATACCCCGACCAGCCCACCGCCACAGCCCCCGCAGCAACGGCATATTCGAGGATTAGCGCCCAGCCGACCATCCAGGCGATCAACTCGCCAAGCACTGCGTAAGAGTAGGTGTAAGCCGAACCCGCGACCGGAACCATCGCGGCGATTTCGGAATAGATCAGCGCGGTCAAGGCGCAGACCACTCCTGCGATAACGAAGGAGTACATCATGCCTGGGCCGGCCTTGTTGGCGGCGACGGCGGTGAGCACGAAGATGCCGGTGCCGATGATCGCACCGATGCCCAGCATGGTCAGATCGAAAGCACCGAGCTGACGCTTGAGGCTTTTCTTTTCGGCCGTGGCCAGAATCTGGTCCAGCGGTTTGACACGGTCAAAGATCATTCGGTTCTCCCCAGGGTGATCGTCTCGGTCCGCGATCATCGATCTTTGATGCGGACCTTACTATTGGTGGAACATCTCTTGCCGAAGGCGGCCAAGCTGAACAGCCCCGCTCCAGCAGGCACAAGGCGCCCGGTAAGATACGCGACGCTGTCCGGAGCGGCAAGCCGCCCCGGCCAGGCACCTACGAAATTCAGTCTGACAGGATCGAGGAATGGCATATCAGCAATTGTTGGCGCTACTGGCGCGGTTTGGCGTCCGCGACGCAGAGAACATCGAAGCCGCTCGTTTGTTTGAATCCTTCGTGCATGAACACGCTGACTGCGCCCGGCGCGAATTGCAGGTCGGCCATCTCACCGGGTCAGCGTGGCTGGTCAGCGCGGATGGCGAGCGCGTCCTGCTCACCCATCACCGCAAGTTGAACCGCTGGCTGCAGCTGGGCGGCCATGCCGATGGCGATACTGATCTTGCCGCGGTGGCATTGCGCGAAGCGGAAGAAGAGAGCGGCTTGACCGATCTCAGCGTCGAGCCCGAAATCTTCGATCTGGATCGCCACTGGATTCCCGAGCGAGGCCATGAACCCGGCCATTGGCATTACGACATGCGCTTCGTGGTGCGCGCCAACGGCAGCGAGGAGTTTGCGATCAGCGAGGAATCGCTGGCATTGGCGTGGAAGGATATCCCCGCCATAGCGGCAGATGCCGAAGCCGATGAATCGCTGCGTCGGATGGCGCAGCGCTGGGTGAAGCGCGGTACTCCCGGCATGTAGTGAAGCGCACGCAGACCAGGTTGATGATGTGGGAGCGGCGTCCCGCCGCGATGCTCTGTGTTCACGATCCGAGACAACCATTCTCTCCGCCACATACCAAAAAGCCGCCTTGCGGGCGGCCTTTTGGTATGTGGCGGAGAGAGTGTCTGCGGGATTCGCATGTGCAGACGTTCTACCATGTCCGCCATTGAACGCTAAACGGGCTCCAGTCCCTTGTTCTACAAGCTTTGACTGCATGCACTGATTCGCGTCTGGTTGTTGTCGTCCGTCCCGATCCGGTCCACAATAGTGGGAAGGATTGTGGGAGCAGATCATGGCCAAACGAGAACACAAGCGACTTGATGCGGCACATCTGGGCAAGCTCAAGCCGGGTCGCTATGCCGATGGGCGCGGGCTCTATCTTCGCGTGCTGCCGAACGAAACGCGGTTCTGGGTATTCCGCTACACCGATCCAGCGGGCACGGTGCGCGAGAAGGGGCTTGGGAGCTATGAAGTCGTCACGTTGAAAAAGGCGCGCGCAGAAGCCGATAGCTTGCGTGTGGCGATTCGTGAGGGCGCCGACCCGATCAACGACAAACGCAGCGCGCGCGACGCCGCAAGGCTGGCCGCTGCAAAGCTGCTGACGTTTGCCCAATGTGCGGCGGCTTTTTTCGATGCGCACAAGGCGAGCTGGCGCAATCCCAAGCATCGCGATCAGTGGCGCAACACGATCAACACCTATTGCCCCGACTTGCTGCCGTTACCGGTCGCGGAGATCGACACCGATTTGGTTTTGAAGGCACTGCAACCGATCTGGATCGACAAGACCGAAACCGCGACGCGCGTTCGCCAGCGAATCGAGGCGGTTTTGGACTGGGCAACCGCGCGCAAGTTTCGACATGGCGAGAACCCCGCACGCTGGCGCGGACACCTGGACAAGCTGCTTCCCAAGCCCAGCAAGCTCAAAGCGATTGAACATCGCCCCGCATTGCCCTATCGCGAGATCGGCGGTTTCTTCGGTTCGCTGGTGGGCCGCACGTCGGTTTCCGCACTCGCACTGCGCATGCAAATACTGACCGCATCCCGACCGAATGAAACCGCTTCGGCGTGCTGGGACGAACTCGACCTGGATGCGGGAACCTGGACGGTGCCAGCCGCGCGCATGAAAGCCAAGCGCGACCATCGTGTTGCACTCGCTCCGGGCTTGGTCGGCATGCTGCGCGTGTTGCCGCGCGACGGTAGCGGCTTTGTATTCACTGCCAAACCGGGAAAGCCGCTCACGACCGCTTCAATGCTCAACCTTGCCAAAGAGATCACGCCCGGCATTACGAGTCACGGCTTCCGGTCGACCTTTCGTGATTGGGCTGCCGAGCAATCCCGATATCCGCGCGAAGTAGCCGAAGCCGCGCTTGCCCATGTCCTGGCCGACAAGACCGAGGCCGCCTATCGCCGTAGCGACTTATTCGAGAAACGCGCGCGAATGATGGCGGACTGGGAGCGTCATTGTCTTAATATCGCTAGCGAGCGCGAAAACGTCCAGCCCTTGCGACGCAAGGCATGAGCATAGGAAACGGTGCAATGTGCCCAAAGGAAAAGACAAGATTTTATCCGGTTGCCCGGATGGGTCAGAAAGGGCAATTCGACCATGTTGCTGCAGCGATTGCCGGCTTTGTCGATATCAACAATGAAAAGGTAAAGTTCGACTTCGAGAGCTGCATGTTCTCGTTCCATTCGACTCGCAATTACAAGCCGTATCGCGTATCCGGAAAACGCCAAACTCTTAAGGCTGCGAAGCTTGCCTTCAATGGGTTGCTCGCTGCACTGACAAAGCTTGACTATGAAACTCAACGGAAGCTTGAAACATTCGAGGGAAAACTTGGGGAGCAAGCGACCAGCTTTCTAGCCGAGGGCAGGCATCGTCTGCACCACATGGACTTGATTCAAGACTTAATTCGGATGCGGCAAATTTGGGTTGACGCGATAGACCTGAACCTCAAGGAACTTCCAAGCAAGGGCGTCGCAGGGAGAGACCAGCGCGCAGACAAAGTTGAATTGGTCGAAGACTTGAAGGGCTTTTTCGCCGAACACGGACGCGTCCGTAGACAGCAAACCCGAGGCAAGCAAAAGCTTTCATTCGTAAACGCAGTGCTAAAAGCCCTCGGCGAATCGACAGTTAAAGACCTGACCGAGCTAAAGCGAACGCAAAAAAAACGGAAAAATGGTAGTTCAGCGAAGACCAAAAAACCGGTTTGATCTGCGGAATTTACTCCCATGATTTGACGTGCGAACAACGGCGACCTCGCCGTTGTCCAAACGGAGTAAGAAAATCATGTCCGATCAGAAACCCGCAACAACCGCGCACGTTTCACCGCTATTCCATCAAATCCCCGACGCATGCCGATTGCTTGGCATCGGACGTTCTTCGCTTTACGAACTGATCGCCAGCGGCAAACTCGCTTCTGTCTCGATTGGCCGCCGTCGGCTTATCGCAGCTTCCGAAATCGAACGGTTTGCAGCCGATCTGACAAGGGGGTCGCATGGCTAAGGCTGATCGACTGGCAGCGAATCGACAGGCGAGCGCGGCCGAAGTGATTGCACTTCCGACACTGCCAGCCGATCACAGGAAGCCGCTGATCGAACTGCGCCGCGCAGACGAAATCGAATGTGTGCCGATTTGCTGGCTTTGGCTCGAATGGCTTGCGCGTGGAAAGCTGCACATTCTGGCGGGCGCTCCAGGTACTGGAAAGACGACCATCGCCATTGCGCTCGCGGCGGTGGTAACGCGGGGCGGGCTATGGCCAGACGGCACGCGTGCCCCAGCGGGTAACGTGCTGATCTGGTCGGGCGAGGATGACGCCGCGGATACGCTTGTCCCACGGCTAATAGCGGCGGGTGCTGATCTTTCGCGCGTCCATATGATTGGTGACGCGACCGATGAAAACGGCGAGCGGCGCGCCTTCGATCCTGCTTCCGACATTCCAAAGCTGGAATGCGAAGCCAAGAAAATCGGGCCAGTCTCTCTGCTGATTGCCGATCCGGTGGTCTCTGCTGTAACCGGTGACTCCCACAAGAACACCGAGGTTCGCAGGGCACTGCAACCGCTGGTCGACTTGGCGGCAAGGCTTAACGCGGCAGTGCTGGGCATCACGCATTTCAGCAAAGGGAGTATCGGTCGTGACCCGTTGGAAAGGGTAACCGGCAGCATAGCCTTCGGTGCCATTGCGCGCGTCGTCATGGTCACTGCAAAGCACTCGACTGGTGATAGTGGCGGCGAACAGGCGCGGCGTCTCCTGGCGCGTGCAAAGTCCAACATCGGGCCGGATGGCGGTGGCTTCGTCTACGAACTGCAGCAAGTGCCAATTTCAACGACGCATGGTGATATTCAAGCTTCGGCGGTTCGATGGGGGGCGGCGCTTGAAGGTTCGGCGCGCGCGCTCTTGGGAGATGCCGAGGCCGAAGCAAGCGAGCAAGTTGAAGAGCGGCGAGACTTGGCAAGCTGGCTTCGGGAACTCTTGGAAGGCGGACCCATGCCAGCCAAGCAAGTGGAAGCGGCGGCGAAAGCATCCGGGTACGGGTGGCGAACTGTGCAGCGAGCGATGAAGCCTGCCAAGGTGCAGTCCGTGCGCGTTGGATTCGGGAAGGACTCATTCCAGCAATGGAGTCTTGCCGGTAATGCGCGCCAGATAGCTCCATGCGCGCCATCCGCGCCAGACTCAGAAGTTGGCGCGCATGGCGTGCATGGTGCAGGCGACGAGACAGAGACCTTTGAACTATGAGCGCCGCCGCGCTGTTGACTCAGGTCAGGCGTGCCGGTGTAAGCCTCAGTGTGAAAGGGGGTCGCCTGTTGGTAACGGCACCCATTGGCGTCGTCACTCCAGCCATGCGTCAAGAGCTAACTGCCGCCAAGCCCGCCTTGCTGGAGTTGCTGACTGCAAAACCAATACGCGACGCGAGACTTCGCAGAGTCGACTTCAGACTAAAAGGCGATGCCCCCGGTGCATGGTGTACAGCACTCGGGCCTGATGAAGCGGAACTGATCGCCGACATACGCGAGCGTTACCGCGAGCGGCTAGACGGGTTGCGTCCGTATCCTTTGAATCGCTGCGAGTCGGTGTCTGGCGCGCAGCAATGCGAAGCAGAGTCGATCAAGGTTCCCTAATGATTTCGGAAGAATCCAGAGGTTTATCATGGGCGGAATTGGCAGCGGCAGACGCTGGCGAACCGATGCGGACGAAACGACGGACGACTACAGAAAGCTAGACGTACGCAGTTTGCAGCGCGAAGGGCTGTTGGCACCGAACCAAGCGTATAGGTGGGCGTGGAAAGTGGATGGCGAAACGCGCGCCTACATTAATATTCATTCCGAGGCGGAGGGGGTTTTCCTTTCCTATCGTCATCGAAGTCGCGGAAGCGAATGGATCGACAAGGATTACAGCGTCCGTGTCGTTTGGACTCCATGCAACTACGGGGGCCGTCGGGCGTGGTTTCTTTGCCCTGCGCGTGGATGCGAACGTCGCGTCGGAATACTCTTTGGCGGCGGACTCTTCGCATGCCGTCGCTGCTATCGGCTCTCGTATCAAAGCCAACGCGAGACGTATGGGGACCGAGCATCAAGGCGAGCTGACAGGATTCGCGAACGACTCGGCTGGGAACCTGGCATCTTGAACGGCGCCGGCATTAAACCCAAGGGAATGCACTGGCGGACCTATTGGAAGTTGCGCAACGCACACCATGCGTGCGCAGTGGCCTCATTCGCTGAGGCAGCGCAGCGCTTCGGTATCGAGTTTGCCAAAGATTACGGGTTTGCCGACGGCTAGAGATTCTTGACCGCTTTGGCGCGGCAGCGCACTAATGTCAGACTACCGGCATCGCGCTCGTCATTGGGGAACGACGGCCATGCAATGCACCATGCACATAGGCAAAGGCTGGTACGAAGCTGGGCACTGTCGGCGCGAAGTATTGGCGGCTGCGGCGGTCAAGCGAAGTCTGCGCCGATGAGACGCGCTCACACGCACTACGACAACATAATGGTGGCGCGGAACGCGCCCGATGAAGTTGTGCGCGCGGCGTACAAGACGCTAACTCAGAAGTATCACCCTGACCGAAATCCGGGCAATGCCGACGCCGCGCGGATCATGCAGATACTCAACGATTCGTACGCGGTGTTATCTGACCCTGTGGCGCGCAGGGAACATGATGAATGGATCGCAAGGGTTGAGCAGTCCAAGTCGGAGTATTCACCGACGAGTGCAGAGCCGCCATCTCGGTCTGTCGTTGATAAGGAACCGCAACCTCTTCCACGATGGAAGAGTGGTTTGATTCTTGCGAGCGTTGTCGGGGTAGCTGGCTTTCTCGTCTTCGGTGCCGATGGCAACAATGGTCCTGCCCCCGGACCAAAGCCATATCAGCAGGAACCGCCTGAAGTCGTCGCACCCGTTGAGCCTCGCTTTGACCCGAAGGATATCGTGTGGGACAACCCCGAGGAACCGCCTGAAGTCGTGGTATCCGTTGAGCCGGTGCCGACGGCACCTGTTGATTGGTCGCAGTTTGAGCCAATTGACCAGCCGCCTAAGAAATCACCCAAGCTGGTGCCGGTTACCGATCCCGAAATCTTGGCGCAGTTGAACCGAGACTTTCCGCAGGAGGGAGACAACTATGTAAGGCCTGCGTCCGCTCCAAATGGAGCTGCTTGGCCAAAGTTGGCGGGATATGTAGTTGGCTACGAAAAGCGCCACGCTGATGGCCTCTCAAAGGTGACCGTAGACAACGGTAGAAACGATTCTGATGTGTTCGTAAAGCTGGTTTCCACTGGCAGCGAGAAGGCCTATCCGGTCAGGATCTTTTTCATTCCTGCCCATGGGAAATTCACCGTCAACAAGGTGCGTGCCGGTGCTTATGACGTGCGCTACCGGGACCTGGAAAGCGGAGGCTTGTCACGGTCCGAGCAATTCAATCTTGAGGAAAGGGCAGTCTCAGGCGGCAGGGAGTTCAGCGAGATCACCATGACGCTGTACAAGGTTCAGAATGGAAATATGGAAACGTACCCGCTCGCTGAAAGTGAATTCTGAAACGACAATGCGTTGCGAGAATGCATGCGGGTACACAGCGCTGCATCTTGATTTGCCTTCTTGCATACCAAGGAGCTTTGCAAATGAGCGAAGATCAGGCCCCGCAAGTGCGCGAGTTCGACCTGGCTGACGAATTGGCAGCCGTGAACCGATTTAGGCTCATTCAAGAATTGGAGCCAGCCTTCTACGAGAAGAACTGGCAGCGGGTTTGTTTCATCACCACTGTAGTCTCCGGGCTGGCTCAGGAGTGCGAACATCTACCTCTGACGATGGGAATTGCTGCACACCTTGCGGAAGACGAGGCCGCTGATTCGATCCGCGGGGTACTCAGGACAATCGAATGGGACCAGGAGCGTTTTGAAAAGTTCGATGAACGCTTGGGAACATCAATGATCGCGGCGTTAAAGTTGTCGAAAGAGCCAGACTTCCCACCGTGGCTGCTTTACGCGGCACGCGTGATATCGGCTGGCCTGATAGAAGTTAAGGGCGAAAAGGGGTGAACATGAAGACGGCAAAGCGAATGTTCTTGACGGTGTTGCTGCTTTGCATGATTGAGCCTGCAGCGGCGCAAGACTTCTATGGCGACGATTGCACTGATGATTGTTCGGGGCATGAAGCGGGCTACGAATGGGCCGAAGAAAACGGAATCGACGATCCGGACGATTGCTCCGGTAACTCGCAATCCTTCGTCGAGGGCTGCGAATCGTGGGTTGAGGAAAACGGCGGCTCACACGATGATGAATGCGAGAATCTGGACGAGGACTTGGATGAAGAAGAGTGGGAAGAGTACGACTGCTAACCGAGACGATTCGTGACCCAATCGTCAGCGGCGTATCCATAGCCAATTGGGCAGGACGCTTGACCACGCGAAGTGTTGCCGTGTTCATCTGCTTGGTTTTTGCGCAGCCGGCACTCGCGATGACAGACGATGAAGTGCGCGACCAGATTATTCGGGATTCGATCAGCCACTACAGTGGTGCGTGCCCATGCCCCTACAGCGTCATGCGCAATGGCCGGAAATGCGGCGGAAATTCGGCGTACTCAAAGCCCGGCGGTGAGTCGCCAGTGTGCTATCGAGATGATGTGTCGGATGGCGATGTTTCGCGATATCGTGCCCTGCACGGCTAGGCATTGCCGGCCGCAGGGCTAATTCGCTGCCATTGCAAGCATTCGAGGTTGACGTATTGCGCTCTAGGTCGGCAACGTGGCCGCGCGCGCATTAAATCCAGCTCAGTGTCCGTTGGGTGTCGGAATCCACGCAGGTATGGTGCCGACTATGGGCAGGCACGGCCCTAGGATGCGTCCTGTTTGGGGCTACGAAATTTCTTAGCTTCGGATCGCAGACGACTTAGGCGGGCACCGCGATGCGTAGTCACTGGAAGAAATCGCGGCTCCGGAACCTGAGGTGTCTGGCACGTAGTCATGTCGCTCACAGACAACAAAGTGTTGACTTACAGCGAACATTGTGTAGAATCGGCCACGGTTATCAGGTGCGGGCAGATAGTCGCGGCGTTTTAAAGAGGAGTGTTGATGTTGGCACTCGCGGGGACTTCACAGTCCTTAACTTCGCCAAATCCCGAATCCAGTCGTCCGAAGACCGACGAACGGAGGAGTGCTAGGTGACATAGACCGTCCCGTGAGGGTACGGGTTGGTAGTGAGAGGGAAATAATTCGAGGGTGCGCCCTTTAGTAATGGTTTCTTCATGGTTGCCGTGAGGCAGGAATTGATGGGTTCGAATTAATCGGGCTCCGTTCTTGCCAACTATGAAGGAGCAACACCATGACTGAGCCGAGTAGTACTGATACCCCCCACGAATCGTCCCGCCCTAAGAGTCAGAGTCGTCAGTTTTTTCTGAAGGCGATACTCAAGGGAGCCTCTTGGATTTACGGCTCATATCGGGCTATGTCCAAGGCTTATGAATTCATCCGGTCGATTGTGACCGTTTGGAAGGATTGGCAGGGCTGACCTCTCATCTCCACAAACCCATTTATAAATACCGAGGAGTTTTAATGTTTGGCGAAGCGCTTAGACTTATTCGTTCTTTCCATGACGTGAATCAGTCTGAACTTGCTGGTCAGCTTGGAATCTCTCGCTCTTATCTTTCAGAAATTGAAAGCGATAGAAAGATTCCGAGTCTTGAACTGCTTCAGAGATACTCCGCAAATTTTGACATCCCGTTATCATCGCTAATTCTATTTTCCGAAAATGTCGGAGAATCAGAGCGTGACCTTAAAGTCAAAACCATGCTTGGGAAAAAAGCAATCGCTATCCTTCAGTGGATAGAGAAGAGGTCCAAGCTAACGACTGCGGCGTAAATATATGAAAAAACGAGATTTTTACCCAAAGGACCAGTCGCCACTGTTCAACGTTCAATCAAAGTCACGACTGGGTTTGCTTCTGGGTGTCTCGCAAAGTGACCTGCGCTTCTTGCTCCGATTGCAAAATTATCGCGAGTGGCAGTTGTCGCAGAAACGCTCTGAGCAACTAGCGAGGCTGAAGCCGGCCAAGCCTAGATTGATCCAGGAGCCGAAACCTTTGCTTCGATCCATACACAAGAAATTGGCCGTTCTGCTCGCTCGCATCGCAAAACCTTCTTTCGTGTATTCAGCGACTAAAAACCTGTCTTACGTAGACAATGCCAAGCAACACACCGGTAATGATCCGGCTGTCAAGATCGATATCAAGAGCTTCTATCCCTCGGTAAAGCAGAAATCCGTGAGGAACTTCTTTGAACGTCAAATGAAGTGCGCTCCTGACGTCGCTCATTTCATCGCAAGAATCTGCTGTGTCGACGGCGCCCTACCGACAGGTAGTCCGCTCAGCCCAATTTTATCTTATTTTGCATGCTCTACTCTGTTTGGCGTTATCGATGAGATAGCAAGCAGCCACAATGTGAAATTTACTTTGTATGTGGATGACATGGTGTTTTCAGGGTCCAATGCCAATCTTCAATTCTCTCGAAAGATAAAACGCGAACTTGCCAAAGCTGGATTCATTGGTCACAAGATATGTCGCTTCCCAGCAAACTGTACCAAGGTGATAACTGGTGTTGCCGTGAACTCTGATTCAATCGAAGTTCCGTTCCGTCGGCAGGGACGAATCCGTAAGTTCGAACATGCGTTCTGGACTAGCACTGACCGGGAAGCGATAAGCATTTTGGGGGCGGCACTCTTAGGTCAATACCGTGAGGCTGAACGACTTCAGCGCGGATCGCGCCTGAGAGCCGGCCCCGTTACGGCGCGCCTGAATGCAGTGCAGCCGCAGTCCCTAAGCATCAAGCCCAAGCCTCGCATTCGTAGAAAGGTACGTCGCAATTTGGATTCGCGCGAGCTGTCGCTAATCATCGCGTCGCTTCGTAAAGCTGATTCACTCGACATCAATTCGCCTGCGACGCTGCAAACGTTATTTTTGGTTGCGGGGGGCACTTTTGGGGGCTTCTGAAATAGTTTCGCGACAACTACGCGCGCGCGAAAGTCTCAGGGCTCGACGGCCGGTCTCAAGCGTCGCCATCGCTTCGTTCAACAACTCCCTATTCGACTGTTGACTTCGCGGAAGCTGACGTGCGGCTCCCTAATACATAGAACGATAGCATCGCGACGGGGAAAGCCACGATTGCGCCGAGAGCGATCATTTGGTTCTGTGTGAACTTTCCCAAAAGCAAGAGAGTGGTAAAAGTGCAGATGATCATTGGGCCAATCGCCGCAAGAAGCTGCTTGAGCAACCCGATCCTTTTCTTTGTCTCCTTCTCTGTCAATAGCCAAGCGGCGCCGAATCCGAGTAAAACTTGCAGGAACACGATGTCAAAGACCATGTGCTATCTCCAGCGTATAGTGAGCAAGCATGGGTTAGAACTACAACAAACGCCAAACGTTGGTGTTCACCGGCGCCTTGCGGCAGACCGCACTTGGCCCAGAATGAAATGAAGGCCAAGGGCGGGCTGTCGCAACGTGTCCGCTTGAACACTGGGTTAGGCTCCACCGCGGCGCATCGGGATTACTCCTGCCATCTTGCAAGCCAATCGTGTCGACCGATGCTTGTCGAGTGCCATCAATTCCTTCGCCAAGAGGTCAATGGTTCCGGGCGCCGAAGACGCGATGCTGAACCGTTGTTTGGCATTACCTTCGGTCTTGTCTTCCACTCGCTTCATATGTTCGTCGCTCGCGATTGAGACAATAAGTGGCTTGGGATGACTGAAGGCATTTCGTTGACGGACTTGGAGCCGCAGTTCGCGCAGTGCTTCGCTGTCGGCGCCCAAGTGCTTGCCGCAAGTCATGAGTGGAAAGGACTCCCATTTTGCAACGGTGTCGAGTCTATCGATATGACTCAGGGCGGAGATCATCTCGTGTGACAGGCGTTGCATCGCGTAGGTCACGATCAGCTGCTCGGCCGCCATGACTGCAAGGATTGGCGCCAACACTGCATTTCGCTCGACTTTCTCCTCCAGATCGAAAATCTCTTTCCAAACCTTTCGAGGGAAGTCTCCGTTCTCATATTCAGGCCCGTAGACGCCGAGAGCCACCTTTGCTCCAGTCATTTCGCTAACCGTAGCTTTGCACCAGGTGTAGAACTGGTGGTACTCGTGGTGGGTAAAGCGGTAGTGGGATGGCACGGTCATTCCTGTGGAGCCTAACGCTGCGCTAACCCGCCGCCGCACGGCAGCGGTCGGTTGAAACGAATAGCTTACCCGGCGGTCGGCTTGAATGATGGGATGGACTCCTCCCGGGGCGCATACGGCATCGATGTGCCCCGCTGTGAGGTGTTGATGTTCAAAGCACTGTCCACCAGGAGGAGTCCGTTATGAAGTCTACTGCTGCTGTCACCACCATTGCTATCGATCTTGCCAAGAATGTGTTTCAGCTGGCTTTGGCCGATGCATCGTTTCGCATCGTGCGCTCGCAGCGGTTGAAGCGAGCGGATTTTCTTTCGTTCTGGTCGAATCATCCGGTGGTGCATGTGGTGATGGAAGCGTGCGGATCGGCGCATCACTTCGGACGTTGGTTGAGTGCAATGGGGCATCGGGTGACGTTGCTGCCACCGCAGTATGTTCGCCCCTACGTACGTCGCAGTAAGACCGATGCAGCCGATTGTGCGGCCTTGCTCGAAGCATTGCGCGCCAGCGATATCAAGCCGGTGCCGATCAAAACCGAGCATCAGCAGGTGATCCAGTTGATGCATCGTACGCGCCAGCAATGGCAGCACGATCGCACGGCGCGGATCAATCTGGCGCGCGGCATGTTGCGGGAATTTGGTGTCGTCGTTCCGGAAGGTGCCGAGCGCGGACGAGAGATGATGCATGCACAACTCGCGAACGAACTGCTCAACCCCTGCATCCGCTCCCTGTTGATGGATGTGCTGCAAGAGATCGATGGCTTCGAGCAGAAAGTGGTGCAGCTCGATCGCGCTTTGGCTGCGTTGAGCCAGTCCGATCCGGTGCTGGTTAAACTGGAAAGTTTGCCGGGTATCGGCTGGATCACAGCAACAGCAATCCGCGCCAGCATCGGCGATATTCATCGCTTCAAAGACGGTCGCTCGCTATCGAGCTGGATCGGATTCACGCCAAAAGAGTCTTCCAGCGGATCGACGCGCACGCTCGGGCGCATGAGTAAACGCGGAGACGTGTACGTGCGAACTCTGTTGATCCAGGGTGCGCGGTCCGTGTTGGCAGCGGCCAGACGCAAGGCACAATCCGGCAAGCCGCTCGATGCGCTGCGCCAATGGGCGATCACACTCGCCGATCGACGCGGCTTCAACAAGGCTGCCGTCGGCCTCGCGAATAAACTGGCGCGCATCGTTTGGGCAACGTGGAAACACGATCGCGTATTCAACGCCGATCATGCGCTCAGTCAGCGCATGCAACCAGCGTAAGCAAGAGCAACAGCGTCATCAGGAAAAACATCAACAGCGGCAAGTCCAACGGAGCGGTCAAACATCAATCTCATGAAAGCGGCTCGGCCGCGGTGCTGAAACGCCGATAACAATGCTGGCCATCAAGGCCGCTTGAACGATAGGCGCAACACCAGCGGATCCCATGATGTCCAGGCGCGTAACACCGCCGTTAAACAGGACGGATAGACGAATGCACCGACCCAACTTTCAGAGCGCGATCAACACCGTTCCAGTTGACTTGGGGGAGGAGTCCATAGACGCATAGTTAGATGCCAACGCACGAATGCATGAACCAGCTGGCTGGCTGAAGCGCACTGAGCTGGAAAGAGATGAAGAAAACGCAATTGGTGGCATCTGCACGTGACTACCTAGGGTGCGATTTACGCGCGTTTAACAACAGGACCCACATTGCGATTTCAAAGCCGACACCGAGGACGGTGCATGCAACTGCTGCACGAAAGGAAGCGAACAGATAGAAACCGATGGCCAAAACGAAACAGACCAGCGCTGCCCAATGTATGCCCAATTTTTGCGGATTGGCACCCAAGATTGACCTCGTTACTACTCGGAGTCGCAACAGCCAATTCTTTTCAGATGTAGTGCTTGGCTAATGTACCTCATTGGCATCTAACGCCATGTTAAGCGGTTGCCGCGCGATAACGGTTGGTCAAGGCGAACTGGTGGGACGGCACTCCGCTTGAACATTTAGTTAGACTTCATTGTCGGCTCTTGATGGATTCAATCACGTCAACTACGTACTTTTGATTAAAGCCGGCGACAAATGCCCAAAATAGCAGTTTTGCATAAGCGGCAGCGCCTTCCGCGTGATGATGAAAAATCGCATTGAAATCTTTCGGGACTTCCTCGCTATCGGAGACAATCTTTGGAAACAATTCACCGCTCACAATGCCGGAAATGAAGAGCAAGTATAAAACACATGCCAGAATGCCGCCCACAAAGGATGGAACTACCAAGCCAAACCAGGACGATGCCAACTCGACGAGCTCAGCATCGTTCAGTTCACCAAGGCTTCGGTGAATGCCGACATACCCTCCAATATTACCAGCGACAAAGGTGAGCATAGGAACGGTATATGAGCCCGCGACCGATGCGAGCAATAACGACAGGCTAAAAAGAATTACGAAAATAATGAGCAACTTCCGCCAAATAACTCGAAGGGCCGCACTCCTAGACATATCTACTCCCGGTTTTAGAAATAACGCGTTACCGAAACAATGATGGATGAAGTCTAACTACTGTTAGTCGGCGGAACGCAATGTAACAGCGACCATTGTCGGAAGGCATCTGGCCGCATGCGCAGACTCCCGTCCCTGCCCGGTGAAATAATGTGGGAAACATTGTGGGAAGGATTATCTCAGAACACAAAAAAAGCCGCTGAATCAGCGGCTTATCTTTGAAATTGGCGGAGAGAGTGGGATTCGAACCCACGGTGGGCGTAAACCCACGGCAGTTTTCAAGACTGCTGCCTTAAACCGCTCGGCCACACCTCCTTTTCCTGAAGGGCGTATCATACCGTTTAGCGCATTTTTTGGCTAGGCATTACAGGCGTAAATTCTTATATATTGATGCGGAAAAGTGAGGTGCGAAGCAAAGTAAATATTATAATAAAGAACTCGTTTGCTTGCGAACGAGTTCTTTATAGAAACAAAAAACACCATAGATACTCACATTCTGCCAATTTTTGGGAAAATTCTTGTTACTCATATAACTACCAATCAGATCAAACATTGGCA
>JANMUE010000286.1:0-10299 GCA_031391205.1 Lysobacterales bacterium
GACACGCAAGCCGTCCCGCTCACGGGCCACCCGGACGGCGCGCGCGTGGGTCACGTCGATCCTGGCCCGATCCGTCTGATCGACGAGTTCTTCGATCAGCGCCTCCTTCACGTCCGCCGACACATGAAGGGCGCCCGCGGGTTTCATGTCGGGGTTGTTGGCGAGATTGCGGGCGCGATTTTTGACTTACATAATCTCTTAACAAGTTTTGTTGGGTGGGTGACGCGCAGCGCAACCCACCGCTCTCGAACGCCACGCAATGGTGGGTTGCGCTGCGCTTCACCCACCCTACATCACACCCTACGACACCCGGGCCATTCAGCCGGAACCACGCCATGCGGCGGCGGTCACTGCTACCCTGTGCGGCGTTTGCGGTGACGACTGATAATCGCCGCCGCCGGCCCGCCCTTTCAAGACGTCTGCATGTCCAACCGCCTGACCGAAATGCTGTATCGCCATCGCCTGTCATCGCCGCTGTCCTGGGTGGCGCTGGCATTGGCCGCGGCGTTTCTGATCTGGATCGCCACCCAGCTCGCATGGCTGCTGTTGCAGTGGAACGAGCCGCTGCCGGAAGCGTTGCCGCAGATGAGTTCGACGGCAACAACCAGCGCGCCAGCCGCGTCGCTGGCGAAGTGGCATCTGTTCGGCAATGCCGCGGTGCTCGAAGACGGTCGCAATCTTGCTGCCGACGCGCCGAACACTCAGCTGCAACTGACCTTGCTCGGCGTCTGGGCCGGACGGGATCCCAAGTTTGGCCGCGCCATCATCGCCGATGCAGCGGGCGCGGAGATGAGCCTTTCCGTCGGGCGTGAAGTCGCTCCCGGCGTGATTCTCGATCAGGTGCTCAAAGACCGCGTGGTGCTGTCGCGCGGCGGCGCCAGTGAAGTGCTGCTGCTGGCGCGCGATCGTATTGTGGCTCCGGGCGCTTCTGCAGCGGCTGGCGCCGCCAATGCCAAACCGGGTTTCATGGCAGCGACTGGCGTCGTGACACCGGCCGGCCCCATGGCCATCACAGCGCCTGAGGGCGCCATCAGCGCGCCCAACCTGCCGCTGCAGGGCATCGATATGGAAGCCGTGCGCAAGCAACTCGGCGCTGATCCCCGCGATCTGGCACAGAGCATGACGGCGACGCCGGTGATGGAAAACGGCAAATTCGTCGGTGTGCGCCTGTTCTCTTCCAAGTATCCGGGTGCTCTGGCCAAACTCGGCTTGCAGGGCGATGATGTTGTGACCGCGGTCAACGGTGTGGACGTCAGTGATCCAACGCGCATCGCCAGTGTCGTAGCCAATCTGCAGAATGCCCGCAGTCTCAATGTGGCCGTGCGTCGCGACGGCAAAACGCAGAATCTCAGTGTCGATCTCAACTGATCAGGAACGAATGCGCATGCGCAAAACAATGTTCGCTCTGGCTATGTCCCTCGCCTTTGCCGCGCCCCTGGTGCACGCACAGGACGCCGCAGGTGGACCACCTGGAGCCCCCGCGCAAAACACGCTCAACATCAAGGACGCGGATATCCGCACCCTGATCGCCACAGTCAGCGAAATCACCGGCAGGAACTTCATCGTCGACCCGCGCGTCGAAGGCAAGGTCAATGTGGTCTCGGCCCGGCCCATGGATGCCGACGAGGTCTATCAGGTGTTCGAGTCGGTATTGCGGGTGCATGGCTATGCGCTGGTGCCGGCCGGCAATATGGTCAAGATCCTGCCCGAAGCGATCGCCATGCAGGATGGTTCGATCACTTCCAGCAGCGGTGGTCCGGATGCGATCACCTCGCGCGTGATCGCGCTCAAGCATGTCGCCGCCAAGGACCTGCTGCCGGTGCTGCAGCCGCTGAAGCCGCAGTCGGCACAGCTGATGGCCAGCCCCTCGGGCAACGCCATCGTCGTCATCGACCGCGCCGCCAACGTCGCGCGTATCGAAAGCCTGATTCGCCGCATCGACACCGAAAACGAAAACGGCGTCGAAGTGATTCCGCTCAGCCATGCCAGCGCTACCGAAGTCGCCAACACCATTGTGCGCCTGGTGCCGGACAACAATGGCGGCGGCAAGGCAGTGGCCGATGCGCGCACCAATTCCATACTGCTGTCCGGCGATCAAGCCTCACGTCTGAAGCTGCGCGCCCTGGTCACGCATCTGGATACGCCGCTGGATAACGACGATGCCACTCAAGTGGTCTACCTGCGTTACGCCAAGGCCAGCGACCTCGCGCCGGTGCTCGAAAGCGTGGCCGGCACACTGACCGGCTCCAATGGCAAGGCCGATACCGTGAAGTCTGCGACTATTCAATCGCATGCCGAAACCAACTCGCTGATCATCACCGCGCCGCCCGCGGTATTCCGCGAGCTGCAGTCAGTGATCCGCTCGCTCGATGTACGCCGCGCACAGGTATTGATCGAGGCGATCATTGCTGACGTCAGCGATGAGGCGGCCGCAGAGATCGGTATTCAGTGGCAGGCAACGGATGGGCTTTCGGGCAACGAGGGTTTGATTGGCGGTACTAATTTCCCCGGTGCCAACGGTGGCGGCAGTATTGTTGGAGCTATTACCAACCCGCTCAGCGCATTGGGTGGTGGCCTCAATCTCGGTTATGTCACCGGCACGGTCACCCGGCCCGGCCCCGATGGCCGAGGAACGATTCAGCTCACCGAAATCGGCGCCCTCGCCAAACTGCTTCGTGGCGATGGCCGCACCAATATCCTGTCCGAGCCGTCGATCGTGACGATGGACAATAAGGAGGCGGTGATCAAGGTCGGCCAAGAAGTGCCGTTCCTCACCGGTCAATACACCAATACCGGTACCGGCACCGCGTCGCAGCCGACCAATCCGTTCCAGACCGTGGAGCGCAAGGACGTCGGCATTGAATTGAAGGTGACGCCGCATATCAACGAAGGCGACGAAGTCGCGCTGGATATTTTGCAGATCGTGTCGTCACTGGCACCAACGCCCACTGGCGCTAGCGATCTGGTCACCAACAAGCGGGAGATCAATACCAGCGTACTGGTGCGCGATGGCGCCATGCTGGTGCTCGGCGGCCTCACCACCACCGAGGTCACCGAGAGCGTCAGCAAGGTGCCGGCACTGGGCGATATCCCGCTGCTCGGCAATCTCTTCAAGTACCGCAAGTCCAATGTGCTCAAGCGCAATCTGATGGTGTTCCTGCGTCCGGTGATTTTGCGCGACGCCAATGCCGAGAACACCATCTCGCAGGAGAAGTACAACTTCCTGCGCACCGAACAACTTCAGGTGCGTGAGCGCGCCGGCAACCTGGTGCGCGACGAAGACCAGCCACTGTTGCCGGCGGTGTCGGCTCCTGTGCCGGTTGAAGAGCCCGAAGCGCAATGAGCGAAGCCGCCCGCGAACTGCCGCCGCGGCCGAGTTTCGCCTTTGCCAGGAAGAACGGCGCCACCCTGCTGGGCTGGAATGACGGTGTCGCCGAAATCGCACATCGCCCCGATGTCAAACCCGAGGCATTGATCGAACTGCGCCGCTATTGCGGCACCAAGATCACACTCAAGCGCTACGAATCGGCCGAGTTCGAGCGTCTGCTGCGCGATCTCTACGAAGGCGGCGGCGACGCGCGGCAGATGGTGGCCGATATGGATGGCCGCGTCGATCTGCATGCGCTCGCCGATGAACTGCCCGAGCCGGAAGATCTGGCCGAGAGCGACGACGATGCACTGATCATCCGTCTGTTGAATGCCCTGCTCACCGAAGCCATTCGCGAGAACGCTTCCGATATCCATATCGAGCCGTTCGAGAGCCGTCTGGTCGTGCGCTTCCGTGTTGATGGCGTGCTGCGCGAAGTGCTGACACCGCAAAAAGCCGCCGCTGCGCCCATCGTGTCGCGCATCAAGGTGATGGCCAAACTCGACATCGCTGAAAAACGCCTGCCTCAGGATGGCCGCATCGCGCTGCGCATTGCCGGTCGTCCTGTGGATGTACGTGTATCGACAATCCCGGCCGGCTATGGCGAACGCGTGGTGCTGCGCCTGCTCGACAAACAGGCAGGCAGGCTGGATCTCGCTAAGCTCGGCATGGCGCCGGCGATGCTCGAAGCGGTCAACGAAATCATTCATCGACCACACGGCATTCTGCTGGTCACCGGTCCCACCGGATCGGGCAAGACCACCACGTTGTATGCGGCGCTGACCCGGCTCAACGACACCAGCCGCAATATCCTCACCGTCGAAGACCCGATCGAGTACTACCTTGATGGCATCGGCCAGACCCAGGTCAATACCAAGGTCGACATGACCTTCGCGCGCGGGTTGCGCGCGATCCTGCGCCAGGATCCGGACGTGGTGATGGTCGGCGAAATTCGCGACCTGGAGACCGCACAGATCGCCGTGCAGGCCTCGCTGACCGGACATCTGGTGCTGTCTACACTGCATACCAATTCCGCGGTCGGCGCGGTCACACGACTGCGAGATATGGGCGTCGAACCGTTCCTGCTGTCGTCATCGCTGATCGGCGTCATCGCTCAGCGTCTGGTGCGCCAGCTCGATCCGGCACAGAGTGAAACCTACGAAGCCAGTGATGCCGAACTCGCCGCGTTCGGCCAGAGTGCATCCACAGGCACCCGGCCGATGCTGCAACGTCCCCGCCCCGGTCTGATCGGAAAATTCGCCGGCTACAAAGGCCGCAGCGGCATTTACGAACTGGTCCAGGTCGACGAAGCGCTGCGCCGGCTGATCCACGACGGCGCCGCCGAGGCCGCGCTGGAAAGACTGGCGCGTACGCGCACGACGTCTATCGCACAGGATGGTTGGCTGAAAATTCTCGCGGGCAGCACCTCGACCGAAGAAGTGTTGCGCGTGGTGCGCGAGGAATGACCTGGAGGCCGGGGCCGGGCTCGACGTCACGATCTCGAGCGACACTCCTGTAGGGCGCGTGTCGCGTGCCATCTCAACAACTCGACAACTTTGAGGCGGCAAGCCACGGCTTGCCCTACATGCCCCGGCTCGGTTTCCGACTCCGGCCTACAGAAGATTCGCCTTCTGCAAATGCGCGCGCAGCCATTCGCGCTCGCGATACATCAGCCAGACCCCGACCACGGCGAGGACGCCAAAAAATACCGTGGCGCCATTGATGAAAACCATGATCTGACGCGCCAGATCGCCCTGTGCACTGGTGAAGCTGAAGATGCCGCCCATGATCAGCAGACTGATACCGCGGCCCCCGGCGCGGAATTCGAGATCGTCGTGACCGCTCTCTTCGGCACCACCAGCGAACAATGAGGAAATCAACGAAATCACCGGCGCCGCACAGACCGCGATCAACGCTGCGCGCAATCCCGAGGTGGCTTCAAACAGCGTCGTCGGTTCAATGCCCATGCCACGCAATGCGCCGAGCAGAATCCAGATACCCAGACCACCCAACACCACATCCATCAGAATGGCCACGCCCGGCTTGGGCATGGGGTTATCCATGACTTCATCCCGTCCCTGCTGCATGGCAGTGACCATATTCCAGACCAGACGGTCATCCAGCATTTTCTGGTAGTCGGCGAGCAGACGGCGGCGTGTCAGCAACCATTTCAGCAGGTCAGCGAGCCCCGCCACTGCGATACCGGCCACGAACACCACCAGCATATGCAACGGTTGCCAGTTCCACCTATACAGGCCGAACAGCGCGATCGAACCGATCACCAGCCACTGCAGCACATTCATCGCCGTGCCGAGCAGGTAACCATTGCTGCGACGCTTCAATGCCGCCGCTGCGTTGGTGCGAAATGCCGCGCGCATCTGGCCCGTGATCAGCGTGCGATTGTCGGTGGATGCGGAACGGCTCATCGGCATGACTCCTGGCACAGACCCGGGTGCGGCGCACTATAGCGGCCCCTGTAGGAGCGGCTCTTGTGGGAGCGGCGTCCCGCCGCGATTCCGCGGCATGCCGGAGATTCGCGGCGGTCGTCTTTCGGCATCCTGCCTGCGACGACACTTGTGCGTCCATGCACGGCGGGACGCCGCTCCCACAATAACGCATATGACAACTGACATACCCGTATTCGACGGGCGTCACTTGTTCCAATCGCGTCCAGGAATCAATCTGTGCTGACTCGGCAGCGTGTCCGGGCGGGCGTCCACTGGTACTTGGGGAGAAACAACATGAGTCACCTGATCAATATCTTCGTCGAACCCGGCAAGACCTTTGCCGAACTGAAAGAAAAACCGAGTTTCCTGCTGCCATTGGCGTTGATGATTGTGTTGACGGTGGTGATGACGCTGTTCTACTTCAACAAAGTCGACGGCTCCTGGCTGACCGAGCACCAGTTGTCCATGTCCGGCAACGAAATGTCCAGCGCTGAAATCGAGCAGGCCAAGAAGATGATGCCGTCGGCACCCACGATGGGGATTTTCGGTGCCGTGTTCGGTCCGATCTTCATCGTACTGGTCACCATGCTGGTGGCGCTCTACTACCTGGTGGCCGGCAAGATCACCGGCAACGCGGTGTCGTTCAAGCACGCCATGAGTCTGGTGACCTGGTCGAGCGTGCCGTCGCTGCTCGGCATGGTGGTTGCCATAGTCGGCATCGCGATGATGGCGCCGCAGACCGCGCTGGAATCGTTGATGCTGACCAATGTCGACCCCTTGCTGGTGCAGTTGCCTTACGACCACACCTGGAGCAGCTTGGCCAAGAACTTCAACCTGCTGTCGCTGTGGAGCGTGCTGCTGGTGGCAATCGGCTGGCGCACCTGGGGCAAGACGGGTTGGGGCCAGGCCATTACTGTCGCCATCATTCCGACCTTGATTATCTTTGGCTGCATGGCTGCCTGGGCGATGATGAAGTCCTGAAATCCGCGTCGGCAATGGGCACGGGGCGTGACATTCCCGAGGCAACATAATCGGCGTACACAACGTTTTTGCCACACTGGCCCTCCCCGAATCGCGGGGAGGGCGCACCGACGTAGACACTGTAGTGTCTTGCACCTCCGTTGCTTTCACCCTATTTGAGATCCGCGCATGAATTCCAACAAGAAGAAATGGCTGGTACTGGGTGCCGTGCTGCTGGGCCTGGTCTCGGTTTTTGTCATCTCGGGCTCGCGCGGGAAAAAGGGCACCGAGGTCAAACTCGAAACCGTCACCCTGCAGGAAATCCGGCCCACCATTCTGGCTTCGGGCACGCTGGCTTATCGCACTGAGGTCAATCTCACTTCCGAGCTGATCGCCAAGGTGAAAACCATCGCGGTCAAGGAAGGCGATGCGGTGACCCAAGGCCAGGTGTTGTTGACGCTGGATCCGGAAACCTATCTCAACGCTATCGAGCGTGAGGAAGCCAGCCGGCGCCAGAGCGTGATCAGCATCGAACGCCAGCGTGTGGCGCTGGCGCTCAGTGAAAAGCAGTTCGAGCGCAGCAATAGGCTGATTGCGGCGCGGATGATTGATCAGAGCCGCTTCGATGAGGACCGCAATCATCTGGAACTTGCCCGCGTCGAACTCAAGAGCAGCGAGGAAGCGCTGCGTCGTGCCGATGCCGTGCTCAAGGAAGCGCGCGAGCAGATGGCCAAGACCGATATCCTGGCACCGATGTCAGGAACCGTCGTCGCGCTGCCGATCAAAGTCGGCGAAACCGCCATCCCGTCGACGATGGCGATGTCCGGCGCGCAGCTGATGAAGATCGCTGACACCTCGGCTATCCAGGCCGAACTCAAGGTCGACGAGGCCGATATCGCCAATATCGTGCTCGGGCAACAGGCCGATGTCTATGCCGCAGCGTATCCCGAGCGCGCCATCAAGGGCCGCGTCGAAAAAATTGCACTGGCGCCGACCATCGACGCACAGGGCCAGGCGCGTGCCTATCTGGTCACCGTCGTTCTGGAGGCCCCGGCCGACATGCAGCTACGCTCCGGCATGAGCGCGCGCACCGACATTTTCCTCACCGATGGCAGCAAGCGCCTGGCCGTGCCGGTGGAAGCCGTCATCTCCGAAACGGGCGAAGACGACAAGGACAAGGTCGAGAAGCACGTCTGGCTGTCGCGCGATAACCGCGCGCACAAGGCCGAGATCGAAACCGGCATATCGGACGACCGTTGGGAAGAAATCACCAAAGGCTTGAAGGACGGCGACCAGGTAGTCACCGGACCCTCCAAGGCATTGCGTCTGCTCAAGGTTGGTGAGCAGCTGACAAAGATGAAGGAAAAGGACGCCGATTCCGAGTCCAAGGATGAAGACGAGGATGACGAGGAATGATCGAGCTCTCCAACATCGTCAAGCGCTACCGCATGGGCGAGGAAGAAATTCTGGCGCTCAACGGTGTCGACCTGCACGTCGGCCGTAACGAATACGTGGCGCTGATCGGCGCATCCGGCTCGGGTAAGTCCACACTGATGAATCTCATTGGCTGTCTGGATACGCCCTCCGAAGGCCGCTATGTGCTGAACGGCCGCGACACGTCGACCATGAACGACAACGAGCTCGCGCGCGTGCGCAACCAGGAGATCGGCTTCGTGTTCCAGAGCTTCCATCTGCTGCCGCGCATCACCGTGCTGCAGAACGTGATGCAGCCCCTGGTTTATCGCGGCCTGCCGAAGGCAGAACGCGCGCAGCTGGCGACCGCGGCGCTGCAGAACGTCGGATTGGGTGATCGCCTCGGGCATCGTCCGAATCAGCTATCCGGTGGCCAGCGTCAGCGTGTCGCAGTGGCCCGTGCGTTGGTGGGCAATCCGTCGATCCTGCTGGCTGATGAACCGACCGGCAATCTTGATTCGAAAACCTCGGCCGAGATCATGGCGCTGTTCGACGAATTGCATCGCCAGGGCCAGACCGTGGTCGTAGTCACCCACGAACCCGATATCGCCGCGCACTGCAAACGCACCATCCGCGTGATGGACGGGAAGATCGTGCAAGACTTTCGTGCAACAGGGGATGGAGCCTCCCTGTCGCACGAACGCCGATAGTGTCTCCTAACCCCTCCCCCACCCGCCCCGAACATCGGGGAGGGAGAAAGAGCGTCTGGCACCGTTTCTTCATTCACGACATCCGTTCAAAGGCCGCCGCATGAACGTTTTCCTCGAGGCATTCCGCGCCGCATTGATCAGCCTGATGGCGCATCGCATGCGCAGCTTTCTGACCACGCTCGGCATTCTGATCGGCACCGCCTCGGTGATTGCCGTGGTGTCGCTGGTGCAGGGCTTTTCCGAATCGATCAAGGCGCAATTCGCCGACATCGGCGCCGGCACACTGACGCTGGTGGCCGAAAACACCAACGAGAATTTCCGCACCGGCCGCATCAACAACCTGCGCGTTGCCGATGTGGATGCACTGCGTCATCGCGTCCCCGGAGTCGAAGCCGTCGCACCGATGATGCAGATCCAGGCCACAGGCGCCAGCTACCAGGGCCGCACCGCGACGCCGCAGGTATTCGCTGTCACTGCCGAGTTCCAGGCCGTACGCGCACGCTATCCGGAGTATGGCCGCTTCATCGTCGAGAGCGACGATTTGGGCCATCGCCGCGTTGCGGTAATCGGTACCGAATTGCGTGACGAGTTGAAGATGCCGACCAACCCGGTCGGTGAGTATTTCAAGCTTGGCAACGAATGGCTCAAGGTCGTTGGCGTGATGGAAAAGCGCGGCGAGATCTTCGGTTTCAGCCAGGACAACTACGTGTTCCTGCCCTTCGATGTCGGCCGCGCCATGACCGGCCGCGATCAGGACCCGTTCCTGCAGGTGTCCTTCACTGTCACCAATCTGGCAGAGGTCGAGACCGTACGCGCCCGCGTCAAGCGCGCCATCCGTCGTTCACGCGACATCAAGCCCGGCAAGGAGGATGACTTCAAGGTCGAAGCAGCCGACCAGGCGGTCAAGAATTTCGGCGACTTCACTGCGACTGCGACCGCGGTGCTGGGTGGCATCGTCGGTATTTCGCTGCTGGTCGGCGGCATCGGCATCATGAACATCATGCTGGTATCGGTGACCGAGCGCACTCGTGAAATCGGCATCCTCAAGGCACTGGGGGCCACGCGCCGAGATATTCTGATCCAGTTTCTGCTCGAAGCCGGACTGCTCGCCCTGCTCGGTGGCATCGTCGGCATCCTGCTCGGACTGGGTATCGGCATGGGTATCGCGGCGGTGATCCCGAACTTTCCGCCGGCGAGCGTGCCATTGTGGACGATAGCGGCAGCGGCAGGATTCTCCGCCATGGTCGGTGTGATCTTCGGCATCATGCCGGCATCCAAGGCCGCTTCGCTGGATCCGATCGAGGCGCTGCGTTACGAGTAGACCGTCGTTGTGGGAGCGGCGACCCGCCGCGAAGCTCTTGTTCCCTTTAAGCATCAGAGCCAAGGCTTCGCGGCGGGACGC
>JANMUE010000288.1:0-1757 GCA_031391205.1 Lysobacterales bacterium
ACCAGCAGCACAAACGCTGATGACCCAACAAGTTAGCCCATCGCAACAGGGTCAGTTGCAAGGTGCATTAGGCAGCTTGATGGGTGTTGCCTCGATCATCGCGCCGCCGCTGTACACCACGGTGTTCGCGGCCGCCATTGATTGGCAGGGCAACGTATCGCCTGCGATTCCCCTGCTAGGTGCGCCATTCTTTGTCGCGGCCTTCATGCTCCTGTGTGCGTTGGTGGTTGCCTGGCGGGTAATGAGCTCGCATGAGGCAGCGGCGAAGGCGGCGGTGGGTTAAGCAAGCGTTTTTCAAAGCGCATTGTTGAGCAGCGTGTTAACCCGGCGCATGAGGAGGAAACTCCTGGTGCTGCGGCGCATGCCCGCCAATGTGATCCCACGAGGCTTTAGACCCAGCGAACAGGTGCATTTCGATCTGAACTCCTGGGTCGCCATCCACGCTGCCGAGTGTTATTCCGTGCACTGCTCCGGAGGCCGTGCCGCACAGCGTGCTGCCGCAACTACTGCAGAAGCACAAGCCCCATCCGGGAGTGGTTTCGTAGTGGCTCAAATTGTCTGCGCCGGAAACCCAGGAGAACGAACCGGGGGTCACTTCCGCGTAGGTGGACCCAGCGCCACTGAATGCCTTTCTACAACGAGAGCAGTGACAACTGCGACCTGGCCCTAACGCCGAGTCAATTTGGTAGCGAACGCGCCCGCAGAAGCAACCGCCGGTGATCATGATCTATCTCTTTCTGGTTTCTGTGTCCAACGTTAGGCGTCGTTGCCGCGCCGAACGGGGCGGATTCAAGGTTGTGGTGCATGACAGGCCACGCAGAGCTTGTTTCCGTCCGGATCGCGGAAGTACGCGCCGTAGTAGTTCTCGTGGTATTCGGGCCTCAATCCGGGAGCACCTTCGGAGGTGCCACCATTCGAAAGTGCCACGGCGTACGCAGTGTCGACGGTAGCTCTGCTTGGCGCAAGGAAGGCAACCATCTGGCCGTTTCCTGAGTCATGAGGATTTCCGTCATACGGTTTTCCAATGAGGAGCAGGGGTCTGGGATCAGGACTGGACTGCCAACCTGCCCAAGGGCGTCCATGCTCGCAGAAGCGGGCCTTGATCCCAAGGGCGACCATCAGTGGGTTGTAGAAGGCAAGCGCCCGGTCGAAGTCGCTTGCGCCAATGAAGATGTGTGAGAACACGCTGCACTCGCGAGGTGGGTGGTTGGTACGACGCCTAACGAATTAACTAACGGGCGCGCCGTCTTTCGGCGCGTCCGTGTTGAGTGACTTGTTAGCCAGGACTTCGTCCACTCCAGACGCCAACACGTGTAGATAGTATTGGAGGGACCGCAGATGCAAACCCCAGTGACTCCCAAAGCTGTTGGTGAGATGCCAAAGGGCGTCATCCACGCTGGTATTATCCCAGCACCACAACACATCCTTTAGATCTGCATAGATGTCGCCTATATCGTCGATGCCATCTCCGACGATGATGGATGCTTGGCCAATCTCTCGCGTTGTTGGGTCTGCAAGGTTGTAGTAACCAAGCATCGGGACGTGTGCCGCTACTAATGCTCTCCTCACTTTGAAGTCGATTCGTGGTGCATCCGGGAAATCACGATCATCGAAGATATAAGCTGCAAGATGCACTGAGTACCCCAGCTCGTCCAACGAAGCTGGCAACGCCTCAAGCCGCGCCTCCGAGGTCATGCCTGGTGCCTCCACAGTCCGGATGAATCGCTCGATAGAGAGGCGTATGGTGGAACGGTGAT
>JANMUE010000309.1:0-13300 GCA_031391205.1 Lysobacterales bacterium
GCGTGCCCGACTCCGCCGTCTCCAGAAAGGCCCGCAGTTGGTTCCAGTCGACTCTATCCATACGTGAATGCATAAGTTGCCTGCAGATTATCGCAATTCTCATTTGCAACGCGCATGGATAGCATCAGGGCCGCTGTCGAAGTTCACTTACATCCACCTACAGGCCGACCCCTCATGTCCTCACATGTCACCGCCAATGGCGATCACTCCGCCGTTGCAAGCAGCAAGGCCCGTTTCTGGAACCGCATTGCCCGCAAGTACGCGAGCGACCCAATTGCGGACATGGCTGGCTACGAGAAGACGCTGCAGCGCGTGCAGGCCCTGCTGTCGCCGGAACACGAGGTGCTGGAGATCGGTTGCGGCACGGGCAGCACCGCCCTGCGCCTGGCGCCCGGCATACGACGCCTGGTGGCCACCGACCTGTCAGCAGAGATGCTGGACATCGCCCGCGAAAAACTGGCTGCCCAACCGATGCCGCAACTGGAGTTCCGTATCGCCGATGCGGACGCACCGCTTGCTGCACAGGCCAGCTATGACGCCGTGCTGGCGTTCAACCTGCTGCACCTGGTGGCGGATCTGGCGCAGGCCGTGCGTTCGGCGGTGGATGCCCTGAAGCCTGGTGGCCTGTTCATCTCCAAGACGCCCTGCGTTGGCGAGATGAATCCGTTGATCCGGCTGGCTTTGCCCCTGATGCGGGCGATCGGCAAGGCCCCGCACGTGTTGTGTTTCAACGCCGCACAACTGCAGGCGGCTCTTACGCAACAAGGCCTGGACATCGTGTCCGTAGAGCGCCACGGCAGCAAGGGCAAAGACATCCGACTCTTCATCGTGGCGCGCAAGCCGCATTGGCAGCGGGCACCGACATCCTGAGGCCCTCCTGCGCGCGAACGGCTATCCGATCTCCAGCGGTATCCACCAAATCGGCACCTCCTCGCGGCACCTCAGCGGCGAGGAACGATCAATTCTCGAAACCGCCAGCAAAAATCAGATCGGCCAGCGCCGCACCCTCGACGGCACCGATGTCACAACGCGGATCCTCGATCCAGGGCCTGACGGCACCCAGGGCATCGCTGGAAACACCGAGGCTGCCATGGTCGGCGCAGCGGCTCGATGCGATCACGTCGATCGCAGGACTGGTTGCCGATGCGCGGTGGAAATGCATGCCGTTGGCGTTGATCACGCGCAGTCCGAGCAACGGATCGACATTCAACTGGTTGCCCGTGGTGTCGCCGCTCAGAACGCAATCCACATTATTGCCGACCAGGACATGGCCCAGGGTATTCATGGTGCCGGCGCAATCGCGCGGCTGGCCGGCGAACACGTTGCCCGCAATGATGGAGTTGCGCATGGAACCCCGGGCGCCCGACGACACGGCAGCCGCGCCTGCGCTGGGGTTGAACGTTTCCATGACCTGGTTGCCATGGATGGTCAGGAACGAACTATGCACATTGGAGGCGGACAGGCCCGAATAGGAATACGCCTGATTGCCCGCGATCGTGCCGTTGATCAGTACAGCCTCTCCGCCGATGCCGGGTTCATCGCTGGATGTGCCTTGTACCGCCATGCCACCAGCGCTTACAGAGTAGGTGTCGGGCGTGATCAGTCCGGTATTGTCGATCACCGCGAAGTGATCGAAGCGGGAACTGCTGATGTAGCGGTGATACTCGGCATCCCAACCGGATACATCGATGTTAACGCCGGCACCCCGCGCTGAATTGAATAGCGAATCGGGATCGTCGATATAGCGCAATTGATTGTCGCGGACCACGATATTGTGGAACAGCGTATGCCCGCCGATGACATTGATGCCGCCGCCGGCGACCGGCTCCCGATCGGGATCCTCCCGGTAGTTATCCGTGCTCAGGTTGCCACCGCGCACGGTCACATTGAACAGCGAGAAGCTGATATTGCGCTGGTAGTACCGACCGGAATTTTCCATGTCGTAACGACCTCGCACTTCAATCACCCGGTCGCCGCCATTGCCGACGATGTGCGTGTTCGCCGGCGTGCCGAGGCCGAGCACAGTGAAGGCCAGCGGTGGCGTGCTTTCGCTGTTGGGCTTGAAATCCAGATCTCCGCCGAGATCGTCGACATTGGTGGTCGGCTGATTCAGCGAGTAGGTGCCCGCCGGCAGCAACACGAACCAGCGACCGCCGCTGGCATTGGCCTCCATGCTGGCCGCACGCAGTGTGCAGACGTTGCCGCTGGCGCGACACAGGCCATCGCCTGGCGTCAGGTCGGGAAGGTCCGCAGTGGAATTGACCATCAGGTCGAACGCTGCCTCATAGGCACCGATCTCGCAGGGGTTCGCGCGCGCAACGCCACGCGCATCGCCGACAGGGCAGCCCAATGCGCCAAAAAAGCCCGCGTTGGCCGCAGCACTTCCGGATGCGAACATATGTACCGGAATGCCGCCGCCATGATCGAACAATGGCAGCAGTCGCGCATTCGTACCGGACGGGGCCGTGGTTGTGGTCTGGAACGTACAGACGTCGACATTGCTCATCAGCGCGTGCGTACGCAAAGCGAGTTGAATGCCGCTGCTGCAGGAGACATCCGCTCCGGCACCCGTGTTGCGCGTGTTTTCGGTCAGGATGGAATTGGATATCTCCACCGTCCTGGCTGGCGAACTGCCGCTGTAGTAGAGCGCGCCCTGGCTACCGGTAGTGCGGTTGAATGCGATCGTCGAGCTGAGCAAGCGCAGCGGCGTCGCAGAAAGATAGATAGCACTGCCGCCGAGTGCCGTATTGCCGCTCAAGGTGACATTGGTCAGCGTCGACAATGCCGGCGTTCCGGAGCCGATCACCGCGATGGCGCCGCCGAAGCTGCTGGCAAAGGCACCCTTGATGGTGACCTCGCTGAGGTTCATCACACCGGTTTGCGTGTCCGCGTAGATCGCGCCGCCGCGGGTTGCGGTGCCACCATGAATCAGCACGCGTGTCAGGTTCAGAGTTGCGCCCGCATTCTTGCGGATGGCGCCGCCATTGGGCGCGGCGGTCGCGCTCACACTGCCGCTGTAAACGGTGACGTCCTGGAGGCTCAGCGATCCGCCGGAATGGACATCGAACACTCGGTCCAGTGGTGGTGCGTCGATCGCGGTTCGTTCCGGACTGACGCCTTGCAGCACGATGGCACTGGTGATGTCGTAGTCACCTTTGACGTTTGCGTCTTCATCGATATACGGCGGCGACAAGCCACCTTCCAGAACATACGCGCCCACCTGCAGTTGAATGATGTCGGGTTCGCCACTGCCATTGCGTCCGCATCCTCCAGTCTGCACATTGGTGTTCGCAGTCTGGATCGCAGAGCGCAGAGAACACTGCCCAGAGAAAGGAAAGCCCGCCTGAATGGTCCCGGCCATGGCAGATGGGATCGCACTCCAGATCAGCGCAATCGCGGCAACGCGGGCCAGTGGCCGCAGCCAGCGGGCCGATGCAATCGACATACCTAGCGATACCGGGAACCGGGTAGCCAACTCTGGAAACGTGCGCACCATGACGGACACCTCGGACTCGAGCGCGGCGCAATGCCTCGCCCCTCAGTGTCCGAAACGGCAAAAGCTCGGGTGAGGGGCCAAGGTCGGCAAGCTGCCCGTGCTGCAGTGCCTGTTACGCCAAGGGTCGGAGCGATGGCATTCAGATGGAGCGCATGTCCTGAAAGCGACGGGTGGTGATGTAGTTTGAATTGCGCAGTAGCGCCTCGTCGTGGGAGCGGCGTCCCGCCGCTTCCTACCGTGGGTCCGACCTGTGGTCGGACGCTTCGCCTGGACTGACCGAGTCGGCACCAAGCGTCCGACCACAGGTCGGACCCACAACGACAGTTGCTCCCACATGGGTGGCATGTCCGATGAAAAAGACGGAGATTCAAACTGCACCAGTACTAAGGAACCACTGAATAAGTCACCACATCGTCTTCGCTACACAGCTTGGTGCTTGCCATACCCCGAAAAACCTGCGGTTTTTCGCCCCCTGACTCAGGGGCTGTCGCGGCTCCGGACTTGTTCAGAGGTTCCCTAAGCGGCGTGGTGTTGTCTTGGTGCCACATCACCTCGGTATACTTTCCGTATCCCGGTGGCTCCCGGGCGCCACGCTTCAAACTCGCAACGTGAGAATTCTCCTGACCGGCAGTTCTGGCAGAGTGGGACGCGCGATTTTCGGCGCACTTGCAGCAGATCACGAAGTGCTCGGTATCGACCTGAGCCCGTTCTCGACCAGGAGATATGTTGCCGACTTCACGAAAACCTGGGTCGAAAACCTGGGTCAGTGTAGATTTATTTTGACCCGGTCACCGGATCGACGTACACCCCTCAGTGCGCGGGAATGTGCGTATTGTCTTTAGGTGCTCGATGCCGCTCGGGAGCGTCTTCACCAACGACCACCGGTGCTCTACTAGCGCGTAGGGCGGATCCCGCGCAGCGGTATCCGCCGCGTGGTCTGCAGAGCGACCGGGCTGTCGTTGGAAGTCGGTTCTGGTTGTCAGCGCGGACATTCCGATGTCGGGTACCGCTCCGCGGGACCCGACCTACGCGACTGTCGCATCCGAGTCGATCATCCAGCGCGTAGGGCGGATCCCGCGCAGCGGGTTTTCAACAGCGGAGCTGGTCATCCGCCGCGTGGTCTGCAGAGCGACCGGGCTGTCGTTGGAAGCAGGTTCTGGTTGTCAGCGCGGACATTCCGATGTCGGGTACCGCTTCGCGGGACCCGACCTACGCGACTTCGGAAGGTATCCAGATGCGAACCGGTCACACATCGCGGCGGGACGCCGCTCCCACAACAGCGCGGCGTCGCACGCCTCCCTCAACCGGCTCGATGGGCCGCAGGCAGGAGAAGGAACGACTCCTCCCCGCGCAATCTGCGCACTGCAGTGATAGTTGGCGGTACGAAAAAACGAATGGTTAGTGATGACACATATTTTGGGGTGGGCTATGGCCGCTTGTTCTGCTTGTCCTGGCTGGATCCGAGTCGTTCTGGTGGCGCAGCTGTTGGCTTCCGCGGTGGCTGTTGCCGCGCCTGAAATCGCGATCGAGCAACCATCGGGTACGAATCTGACCAGCAATCGTGTGGTTGGCTTTGGCGCCAACGGTAACGGACAGATCACGATTCCAGCCAGTCTCACCGGGGTAATCGCCATTGAGGCGGGCGAGAACAGTAGCGCTGCGCTGAAGATCGATGGCTCGGTGGTTGGCTGGGGGCAGGTCAACAACATTCCGGCGCTTACTGGTGTCAAGGCAATCACGGTCGGCGGTACTTACGGTCATGGCCTGACCACCTCTGGCACCCTGGTCAACTGGAATGGCGCGCCCACCATTCCCAATACCAATGGCAACGTGGCCGTATCCGCGGGAATGGGTTGGTCGGCGGCGCTGCAAACCCACACCGGCATCGTTACCTGGGGCAGCAACGTTCCCACTGTGCCGATTGAGGAAACGGGCTACGTCAATCTGTCCGCAGGCGGCTTTCATTTGCTTGGCCTGCGCAACAACGGCACGGTGAAGGCCTTCGGCAACAACAGCAATGGCCAACAGTTGGTGCCGGCGGATTTGAGTGGCGTGACCGCGGTGGCGGCTGGGCGTCGTTTCAGCTTGGCGCTGCTCAGCGACGGCACGGTGCGCGGCTGGGGCTTTAACGACAACGGCGGCGGCGGCAATGTGTTGGTGCCTGCGGGGCTGAATAACGTGATCGCCATTGCCGCGGATGCCCACGCCCTGGCGCTGAAAAACGATGGCACCGTGGTGGGCTGGGGTCGTGGTGCCGAAGGCCAATTGACGCTGCCTGCGGGCGTAGGCCAGGTGCGCGCGATTGCTGCAGGCGGTGCACATAGTCTGGCGCTGGTGGGTAGCACGCTGAGCTATGGGCCACAGCTGGTGGGCAGCACCAGTGTCGCCAAAACCTTCGTGATCAAGAACACCGGCAGCACGGCACTGACGATCAGCGGTGTGAACGTGTTTGGTGCGCAGAGCGGCGACTTTGTGATCAACACCACCGGCATGGCCAGCAGCGTGCCCGCTGGCGGGCAGACCAGCTTCAGCGTGAGCTTCGCGCCGACCGCCACCCTCGAGCGCCGGACCATGCTGCGGGTGATCAACAACGATGCCGATGAAAGCAGTTTCGAAACCTTGCTGGACGGCAGTGCCTTCACTGCGCCGGATATTGCGGTGTTTGGCAACTCTGTGGGCATCAATGATGGCGATGCCACGCCTGACAATGCGGACTTCACTGATTTCGGTGAAGTCCGCTTCGGACTTTCGGATTTGACGCGCACCTACCGAATCATCAATTTCGGCAACGCCTCGCTGAACCTTGGGGCGTTTAGCATCAGTGGCCCGAACGCTGGAGATTTTTTCGTGTTCCTCCCCCCCGACAGCTCGTTGTTGCCCGGTGCCTTCAGCGACTTTCAAGTGCGCTTTACACCGCAAGCGCCCGGCCTGCGGCAGGCGGTGCTGAGCATCGAAAACAACGACAGCGACGAGCAACCCTTCGATTTTGCGATCCAGGGCATTGGCGCCAATCAAGAAATCTCGGTGACCAGCGAGGGCAACGAAATCAGCGACAACGGCAGCGGCGTGGACTATGGCATCGTCGATTTGACCGAACCACCCAGGGTGCGCAACTTCACGATTCGCAATCAGGGCTTTGGCACGCTGTATCTGGGGCCAATCTCGTTTCAGGGCGGACAGCCCGAAGCTTTCACGGTGCTGAATCCGCCGCCGACCACCATTGGCAGCAATGGCAGTGCGACGTTTCAAGTGCGCTTTGCGCCGACGGCGGGCGGTTCTTACATCACCGCGCTGGTGTTTGAAAACAGCGATAGCGACGAAAACCCTTACAACTTCCCCATCAGCGGGCAGGCGATTGCGGTGGAGATATCGGTGCGCGGCAACGACATCGAAATCACCGATGGCGACCCCACGCCCAGCGCAACGGATCACACCAGCTTCGGCGTGATTCCGCTGAGCTACGAGCGGGTGCGTGAATTCGTGGTCCGCCACGAGGGCAGCTTCGGCCAACTCAACCTCGGCCCGGTGAGTTTTACCGGTGCGGCGGCGGCGGATTACTCGGTGCGCACGCCACCCGCGGCCAGTTTATCGCCCGGCGAGAGCACGATCTTGCGTGTGGCCTTCGCGCCGACAGCCCTGGGCACGCGCAACGCAACGGTGAACATCGCCAATAACGATCACGATGAGAACCCATTCGATTTCGCCATCCACGGCGTGGCCGGCGAGACCGAAATCGTCATCGAGCATCAAGGCACGCCGCTGGTCCACGCCGGCGTCACGGCGTGGGGTAGCAACGCGGAGGGTCAACTCAATGCGCCACCCGGCCTGATGGGTGTTGTGGAGCTGGATGGCGGCATCGGTAATACGCTCGCGCTCCGTGCCGACGGGACGGTGGCGGCCTGGGGCCGCAATGATTTCGGGCAAACCAATGTACCGGCCAATTTGCGCAGTGTGGTGGCGATCAGCGCATCGCGCTTCCATGCCCTGGCGCTGCGCAGCGACGGCACAGTCGTGGCCTGGGGCCGCAATGACAGTGGTCAATGCAACGTCTCACATCTGCGCGGCATCAAGGCGATTGCGGCCGGTGATGAGCAGACCTTTTCGGTGCAGGACGATGGAACGGTGCTCGCCTTCGGGGCCAATCACTTCAATCAACTGCAGGTGCCGCCAGGCTTGAATGACGTCGTCAAGGTTGCTGCGGGCTGGGGCCACACCCTGGCCTTGAAGAGCGATGGCACCGTGGTGTGCTGGGGCCGGAACCAGCACCAGGAATGCGATGTGCCGGCAGGCTTGAACAACGTTTCGGCCATCTCCACCGGTTTCGCCAACAGCATGGCTCTGCGCGCTGATGGCACGGTGGTGGCTTGGGGCGAGAACGACCACACCGAAATCAGTGGCGCCCAAAGATCAAGCGGCATCACCGCGCTGAATGCCGGGGCGCACCACATCCTTTCACGCAATGCCGATGGCGTGCTGTTTCCCTGGGGTTGGAACGATGACGGGCAGGCGAACGTGCCAGCGTCCATCGCCCCGAACGCTGGGGCATCCGTGGGCGCATTGGCCGGTGGCGAGAGGCACAGCGTCGCGGCGATCAATCCAGCGCTCACCTTTGCGTCGGGCGAAAACGGCCCGGCCCACATCAGGACACTGACCATCCGCAATACCGGCAACGATCCGCTGCCCATCGAGAGCATCGCGATCATTGGCAGCGATGCCAGTGACTTCACGCTCGAAGCGAGTGGCGTGCCACAGAGCATCGGTCCAGGCGGGCAGGCGAGCCTGACCGTGAGGTCCAATGCCACGGGCGGCGCCCCGCGCCGGGCGACTTTGCGCGTGCTCAATGGCGATGCCGATGAGCACCAGTTCGATATCGCGCTCTACGCCAAATTCACGATCGAGATATCGGTCAGCGGCAACGGTGTCGAGATCGCCAACGGCGATAGCACACCGGATCTGGCCGACCACACCGATTTCGGCAGCATCCTGCAAGGCACGTCCTTCACCCGCACCTTCACCATCCGCAATTCAGGCGCCGGCAATTTGCACCTGGGCACACCGACGTTCGAGTTCCCGTTCCCAGCGTTTGAGATCACCCAGATGCCACCGCCGGTGATCGCAGGCGGTGGCAGCGCGACCTTCCAGGTGCGCTTTCAGCCGAGCTCGACGGCGCAAGGCTTGATCGAAATACCAATCAGCTTCAGCAATGGCGATGCCGACGAGAATCCGTTTGGTTTTACGATTCGTGCCCATTCGCGCGCAGCCGGTCCGGGGGAATTTGCTGGCCCGCCGACCGATGTGACCGGTGACGCGGTTTACGCATCTGCGGTGCAGGCCAGCGGCCACATTCTGCTCGGCGGCGACTTCACTCAAGTGCATGGACAAGCACGGCAAAATCTCGCGCGCCTCAATCCGGACGGCAGCCTGGATACCACCTTCAATCCAGGCGCGAACGGCATCGTGCGCAGCATCGCCGCCACGGTCAATGGACAGACGCTTGTTGCGGGCGAGTTCACCAGTATTGCGGGCACGTCACGTCACTACGTGGCGCGACTCAATGCCGATGGCACGCTGGACACCAGCTTCGATCCGAATCCGTCGGCCGCGGTGGATCACGTGCTGGTGGATAGCAGCGAACGCATCCTGCTCGCTGGCAGCTTTCTCAGCCTGCAACCGAATAGCGCGGGTGCGCCGATTGCGCGGCCTTATCTCGCACGCGTGCAGACCAGCGGCGCGGTCGATACGGCGTTTCATCCTGGCCCCGATGGCCGCGTACGTGCCCTGGCGTTGCACGACGATGGCCGTATCGTGCTGGGCGGCGATTTTCTCAACCTCGCTCCAAGCGGCGCGGCGGTACCACGTGGACGCCTGGCGCGGATCGGTAGCGATGGCGCACTCGACGCGAGCCTTGATCCCAGTGCCAACGGCATCGTGCGCACGCTCGCCATTGCGCCAGGGGCAGGAATCCTGATCGGCGGGGATTTCAGCACGCTTGCCAGCAACGGCAGCGCGCCGTTCCAACGTCGCCATCTGGCTTGGCTGAATGCCTCTGGCGGCGTCTATGACTTCGATCCGTCGCCGAACGGCCCGGTATGGGCCATCGCATGGTCGCCGGTCGACGTGCATGTGGGCGGTGCGTTTAGCCGATTTGAGCCCAGCGGCGGGGAGGTTTTCGAGCGTGTCGGTTTCGCCATCTTTCATTCGTCCGGCGGGGTGCGAGACACTGTCGTCAACGCAGGTCTCGCCAGTGGCGCGCCGCTGATCGCCTCAATCACGCTTGCCGAAGACGGCAACATGCTGCTCGGCGGGCGCTTCGACTCGCTTACCCCGAATGGCGATCCGTTGCCAACAACGCGCTCGCACTTCGCCCGGCTGTACAACGAGTCGCCCGAGAATGACCTGCGCGTTCTGAACGGCGGTCTCGGGGTCTACTGGAATCGCTTCCGCGGCACGCCCTTCCTTCAGCGCGCCAGCTTTGACATCAGCACCGATGGAGGAAATACCTGGGCCTCGCTCGGCAACGCGGTGCGCATCGCCAACACCCCGGCCTTCCAGGTGCAGACCAGCACACCACTGCCCACCGCGTTCCGCATTCGCGCTCGCGGCACCGCGGCCTCGGGTGCCAGCACCTCACAGATCGAACAATTCGCCGACTTTGATTTTGCCGCGGGCCCGCGCAGGGAAGTGCGCGGCAACGATGTAGTGATCAGCAACGGTGACAGCACGCCGAGCACCGCTGATCACACCGATTTCGGCGGTATCAACACCATCAGCGGTTTTGTTGATCGCAGCTACACGATCAAAAATACCGGCGCCCTGCCGATGACCCTGGGCCAGTTCGGTCTGAGCGGTGCGAACGCGGCCGACTTCAGCCGGTTGAACACGCCCGCCAACAGCGTCGCCCCAGGTGCCAGCACCCAGCTGAACATTCGTTTTGACCCGAGCGCAGACGGACTGCGCTCGGCGCGGGTACACTTTTTCAGCAACGACCCCATAGGCAACCGGTTTGACTTTTCGATACAGGGATCGGGCCTCAACGAGCCGCCGGGCGCGCCGATTCTTGTGAGCGCCGCTCCGCTCAACGGCGCTGCGCGGCTCAGTTTCAGCGCTGCAGCAGACGGCGGCAGCCCGATCCTCGACTACACCGCCAGTTGCACACCCGGTACGGCCAGCAACACGCAGAATGCGCTCACGATCGATGTCGTCGGATTAACCAACAACACCGCCTATCGATGCACGGTGCGCGCGCGAACCGTCGTTGGAGAAGGCCCGGCGTCGAACGCCTTGAGCGTGATCCCCGGCGGCAGCGGCAGTAGCGCCGATCTCACCATCAGCAAGAACAACGGCACTGACTTCGTCAACGGCGCCGCGGCTGTCGACTACTTGATTGTCGTTGGCAACAACGGCCCAGCCGACGTGGTCGGCGCGCGTGTGCAAGATGCCATCGGTGCCGGCACCGATTTCGGCGCCGCAACCTGGGCTTGCACGCCCACAGGCGGCGCGGCCTGTCCGATCGCATCAAGCGGTAGCGGCGCACTCGACGCCAGCGTCGACCTGCCCGCTGCTGCATCAGTGCAATTTCTCTTCAGTGCGGTACCTGACGCTGGCAGCGAAACGCCGATTTCGAACCTTGCATCGGTCACCCCGCCCGCCACCATCACCGACCCGAACACCGCCAACAACATCGCCAGCGACGGCCCGGACCTGCGCGGCATCTTTCGAGATGGTTTTGATTGAGCTTAACCCGGATCGCTCACACTGCCACGGCAGCGTAAGTCGGCCTGAGCGCTAGCCGCTCCGGAACATCTGCCTCGCAACTGATGGTCAGTTGGTTCGGCCAAACTATGCCGGTCTGGCTTTGCCAAGTTGCGCCGGGTTCCACACTCCGTGTGGAAGAAAGCATAGGTTGGCCGCCTGGTTGTGATCTGTCTGCTATGCCGGGGGACATGCAAAACCGGGGTCAGTGTATTTGTTTGGATCCAAGCACCAGATCGCCTCGCCGAACCTATACGATGTGCGCAATGGCCGAGAAGAAAACCGATAACCACGACAGCGTGTGGGACGCAATCGCCGACACACCTGAAGAGGCAGCGAACCTACGCCTACGCTCGCTGTTGATGGACGAGATCACAACCATCGTCGAGGAAAGTGGTTGGACGCCGGTTGTCGCAGCAAAGCACTGCGGTGTGACGCAGCCACGCATCAACGATCTGTTGTGCGGCCGCATCTCTTGCTTCTCGCTTGATGCCTTGGTGAACATCACGTCCGCGCTCGGCATGCGGGTGCATATCAAACTAGAGGCGGAGTGAACCGCTTGCGAGTCGTATTGGTTCACCGCCTCCAGTTTCCGCATCCCGCTTACACAATATTGAACGCCTGCGAAGGTCTGCTTGCTGGTCCACCCAAGACCGCATCCCGAAAAACACGAGGCAGTGTTGATTTATTCTGACCCGGTCGCCGAATCGACGTACTTCCCTTAGTGCGCGGGAATGTCTGCAGTGACTTGAGGTGCTTGAGGCCGCTCGGGAGCGTCTTCACCGACGATCAATGGCGCATTTCCCGACCACAGCACCGCGTAGTGCCCAAGCCGACGTTTGCGTTCCAAGGCATTGGTTACCGCTTGCTGCAGGGCATCGAGAATGACTTGAGTGTCGGGGCTGAGAGTTGGGTGCTGTTGGGTCTTCATGGCTTCGCCTGCTGTAGCAATTCTGCCAGAAATCCGGCGTGCAACACGGTTCGGTGATTCCCGGTTTGTTGAAACACGGGCTGCGGAGCATAGAAGGGCGGATCCCGCGCAGCGGGTTCTCAACAGCGGAGCTGGTCATCCGCCGCGTGGTCTGCAGAGCGGCCGGGCTGTTGGAATCCGTTTCTGGTTGTTAGCGCGGACATTCCGATGTCGGGTACCGCTTCGCGGGACCCGACCTACACGACTTCAAAACCTGAAAATGGTTTGGTGGGCCCACCAGGATTCGAACCTGGAACCAAAAGATTATGAGTCTTCTGCACTAACCGTTGTGCTATAGGCCCGCTGTTGAATGGGTATTGTCGCAGATGGATCAGGTGTTGATCCATGACCTCGGAATCGGAGGCTGCTTCGTTGATGTGCGCGTGGAGTAGCCGTCCCTGGAGCAGGGCGCCGGCCCGTGCATCCCTGCGCGTGCGTTCGACATCGTGCGCGATGCCTCACCCCACCAGGATTCGAACCTGGAACCAAGGGATTCACGTTGTCTGATTGTTTCCAATCAGCGCGGACTATCTCTTCACCCTCTGCGCTTTGCAGAGCAGGTGGGGTGCGGGACGCTCTAGGCCTGTGATCAAGGACGCTCGATGCTGCGCATCAGTCCTCAGGTAGTCTCTGCACCTTCCAGCGCTGTAACGCTGGCTTGGCTCAGGATTGCCGCCGGCATCGGTTGCCCGATCGCTGCGGTTTCCCTGAATTCATCCCGTTCGCGGTCGCGGATTACTCCGCGGCGCCACCATTTCGATGAGTCCCCTGCACTAACCGTTGTGCTATAGGCCCGAACAAGGGCTCATGGTAGCAAGTGTGGGGGCGATGGTGCGAATCGTAGGCTGGGTGGTTCCGACCTGTGGTCGGACCCACTCAGACAGTTGCTCGCCCAGTATGGCGGCTATGCAAACCCCGGCCTAAGCTCTGCTGCGTTGCTTGCACGACCGTTGCGGCGCTCGCAGGACGCTGCTGGTCGTTTCCGATGTATTTCGTCTTGTCGTCTTCCTTCATGAGGATTTCCCATGCGCAGTTCATCACGGGTTGGTTGGGCGTTGTCGGTGTCTTTGGCTTCGATGCTG
>JANMUE010000312.1:0-1402 GCA_031391205.1 Lysobacterales bacterium
CTGGTAGCAGTGGATGTGAACACCGGTGATAGTTTGTGGAGTGTCACCATCGATGCGCCCGCGGGTCGGACTGAGTTGGATCGCTTGGCCGATATCGATGCGCCAGCGGCGTTCTCGGGCAAGGATGTATTCGTGGCTGGCTTCCAAGGTCGCGTGGCCATGCTGGATGTCGATAATGGCCAGATCTGGTGGGCCAAGGATGCCTCTAGTTATCGTGGCTTCGGCTTGGATGAGCGCGTCATGTATCTCACCACTGACAAGGGTCTGATTACCGCCCTGCGGCGCACTGACGGCAACCAGCAATGGGAGCAGGCAACCTTGCGCCAACGCGGACTCACTGCGCCGGCGGTGGTGGGCGACTCATTGTTGGTGGGGGATTACGAATGTTATCTGCATTGGTTGAGCAAGGCCGACGGCAGTGTGCAAGCGCGCGCCAAAACCGACGGCGAGCGCATTACCAATGCGCCGGTGGTTGCCGATGGCCGCGTGTATGTGCAGACCGATGGCGGCAAGTTGATTGCGTTTCAAACCCAGCCGAAAGGCTAAGGACAGTTTGCTGTAGGCTGGGAGGTCATCCCAGAGAGAATTACGCTGGGATGCAATTCCAACTTGGCCCAGCCTACACAGCCTGAAATAACATGCTCCCCGTTATCGCCTTGGTCGGCCGACCCAATGTCGGCAAATCCACGTTATTTAATGCGCTCACCGGCACGCGTGACGCATTGGTGGCCGATTTGCCCGGGCTAACCCGTGATCGCAAGTACGGTTACACCAAGTCCGATTTCCAACCCTGCATCCTCGTCGATACCGGCGGCCTCACGCCCGGCGCTGACGGTGTGGAAAAACTCATGGCCGAGCAAAGTCTGCGCGCCATGGCAGAAGCTGATCGCGTGTTGCTGATTCTCGATGCGCGCCAGGGCTGCACGCCGATTGATCACTTTGTTGCACAACTGATTCGTCGCAGCGGCAAGCCGTGCATTGTGGTGGTCAACAAAGCCGAAGGTCAGGAAGGCTTTGCGGCCGGCGCAGATTTTCACCAGTTAGGTCTGGGTGAGCCAATGGCGATTTCGGCCACTCACGGCTCAGGCTTGAAGAATCTGATGGAAGCCGCGCTGGAAGGTTTTGAATCCAGCGTGACCGAGTTACCCGATGATCGCGACCGCATTCGGGTGGCAGTAATCGGTCGACCCAATGTTGGCAAGTCAACACTGATCAATCGTGTGATCGGCGAAGAACGCATGGTGGCGTTTGATATGCCCGGCACGACGCGCGACTCGGTAGATGTGCCATTTGAACGTGAGGGCCAGCAATTCACCTTGATAGACACCGCCGGCGTACGTCGCAAGGCGAAGGTCGAAGAAGCTATCGAGAAGTTCAGCATCATCAAAGCGCTGCAAGCAGT
>JANMUE010000371.1:0-12081 GCA_031391205.1 Lysobacterales bacterium
CCGCAGTAACGAACGGGATCAGGCCGGTGCGGCCCTGTGACTTGAGTGCGGCGAAGGTTTGATCGATTCGGTTCATTCTGAGTTTCGAAGATGGATGGATTCAACCGTGGGAGCGGCGTCCCGCCGCGATGCTCTAATCGCCAAACGAAGAGCATCGCGGCGGGACGCCGCTCCCACGGTTGAATCCATCCATCTTCGAAACTCAGAATGAACCGAATCGATCAAACCTTCGCCGCACTCAAGTCACAGGGCCGCACCGGCCTGATCCCGTTCGTTACTGCGGGCGACCCGAACGCCGAATGGGCGGTTGCGGTCCTGCATGCACTGGTCGATGCTGGCGCCGATTTGATCGAGCTGGGCGTGCCGTTTTCGGACCCGATGGCCGATGGTCCGGTGATCCAGAAATCCAGCGAGCGCGCGTTGGCGCGCGGCATGAATCTGCATGGCGTGATGAAGATCGTCAGCGAATTTCGCAGCACCGATTCGCGCACCCCAATCGTGCTGATGGGCTATCTCAATCCGGTCGAATATTTTGGCTGGGACAAGTTCTGTTCGATGGCCGCAACGGCCGGTGTCGATGGCGTACTGCTGGTCGACTGTCCGCCCGAAGAAGCCGACGCAGTGCGGCCGATCCTGCAGCAGTACCAGTTGTCGCAGATATTCCTGGCATCGCCGACCACCACGACCGCGCGTCTGGCGAAGATGGCGTCACTGGCGCAGGGCTATGTCTACTACGTCAGCTTCGCCGGCATCACCGGTGCCGATCGCCTGGTGCTGGACGATGTGCATCAGAAAATTTCGGCGGCACGTCGTTCCATCAGCACGCCGCTAGCGGTCGGCTTCGGCATCAAGAATGCCGAACAGGCCGTCGCGCTGGCTGCCGATGCCGAGGCTATCGTGATCGGCAGCGCGCTGGTTGAACGCCTGGCACAGGCCCCAGATCAGACCGCAGCCTGCGAGACGGCTCAGCAGTTCCTGGCGCCGATCCGCAGCGCTCTTGACGCAGCCTCCAAACTGAAGGCAGCCTGATATGGCCAGACCCACCACACACAGCGGCAAGCGCCGTAATGAAGGCGACCATGAAATTCATCCTCCGATCAGCGATGCAGATCCAACCATGAGCTGGTTCAGCAAATTGATGCCCAAGCGCATCCGCACCCAGGGCGGCGACAAGCGCAAGGTGCCCGAGGGCCTGTGGGCCAAATGCGAAGGCTGCGGCGCGGTGCTGTATCAGCCCGAGATCGAGAGCAATCTGCAGGTCTGTCCGAAGTGCAACCACCATATGCCGATCGGCGCGCGCGAGCGGCTGCGCGTGTTTCTGGACGATGGCGTGGGTGTGGAGCTGGGCGCGGATCTCAGTCCCGGTGATGCACTGAAGTTCAAGGATTCCAAACGCTACAAGGACCGCATCGTCGCCTCGCAGAAGGCGACTGGCGAGACTGATGCATTGATCGCCATGCACGGCAAGCTCAAGGGCATGCCGGTGGCGGTGTGTGCGTTCGAGTTCAGTTTCATGGGCGGCTCGATGGGCTCGGTGGTGGGCGAGCGATTCACGCTGGCGGCCGAGCACTCGCTCAAGTACGGCATGCCCCTGGTCTGCTTCTCGGCGACCGGTGGCGCACGCATGCAGGAGGGCCTGTTCTCGTTGATGCAGATGGCCAAGACGTCCGCAGCTCTGGCGCGCATGCGAGAAGCCGGCATGCCCTACATCAGCGTGTTGACGCATCCGACCACGGGTGGCGTGTCAGCCAGTCTGGGCATGCTTGGCGATATCAATATCGGAGAGCCGCAGGCGCTGATCGGTTTTGCTGGCCCGCGCGTAATCGAGCAGACTGTGCGCGAAACCTTGCCGGAAGGTTTCCAGCGCAGTGAGTTTCTGGTCGAACACGGTGCCATCGACATGATCATCGACCGTCGCGAAATGCGCGACCGCCTCGCCGACATGCTGGCCATCATGATGAAGCAGCCGGCACCGGTGAAGCCTGCGTAGGTGTAGGAGCGGCGTGAGCCGCGATTCTCAACGGTGCTGTATCGTCAGGAATCGCGGCTGACGCCGCTCCTACATTGCACCTCGTTCTGCATTTCGCTGCGGCGCACTTTATGGACTCGCCCCCCCGCGCCCCGGTTCGATCGATTCGATCGTGCGGACAATTTCCCCCAACTGATCGGCCAGCATCAAAAAGAGTACGCGCAGCTCACCCTGAGCGAGTTCCGCCAGACGTCGCAGTGTTTTTTCCAATCGGCGCAGTTCCGCCGCGACTGCGGCGAGTATTTTTGTTTTCCGGGTGAGTATCTTCATATTTACCTGGTTATGCTGTATCCCAACTGTCCTTGGCAGGGGGGTTCTCACAGTGAATATCCGGGTACGGGTAGACAGGTCGTGCGTTCTCATCGCCGGTTGCGGCGTTCTTGCGGCCGCCTTGATGCCAACGTCCGGTATGGCAGACGAACGTCTTCTGCTGACCGCTGCAGAGCATTCAGTGCAACTTGCTGGCGGTCAGACGATCACATTGCAGGTGAATGATCGGCGTAAGCCGGTCGTGGTGCTTGTCGAGCAACGCGGAATAGACGTTGTGGTGATGGGCGGAATCGAGCGTGTCCCACACGGTGCACCGACCGGCGCCTGGGGGCCGGAGCCGCTGGTGGTGAGCAAAGCCGTGGACGTGCTTGTCAGCCCGAAGCTTGCCACTTCCCCCGTGGGCGAAATCCGGGTGCGTGCATTCGTTCCGCGCGATGATGCGGAATTGGCCTTCTGGTCCCAATGGGCCGAGGCCACTCACCACAATGCGCGCGGCGACGCACAGGGTCAGGGAGAAGCCTTGCGTCTGTTGGTCGCCATCGACGCCAGCGCAATCCGCTACGCGCCACAACACATCGCAGCGTTGCGCGTTGGCGTTGCAGCGCTGCAGAGGCGGCTGAACAAACCGGAGGCGGCACTCGCCGCCTATGCACGCGCTCAACTGGCAGCAGGTGAGGATCCCGGCTGGCGTGCCCGCATCCATAACGGGCGTGGGCTGGCTTATCGTGCGCTGGAGGAATTCGTTCTTGCCGATCGCGAATTCGCAGCGGCCGAGCGTCTGGGCAAGCAAGCCGGAGATGATTACGAATGGACCTCGGCGAAGAACAATCGTTGTCTGGTGCGGCAGCATCGTGGGCAACTGAGTCTGGCGCAGGCCTGCTATCGCGATGTCATCGCCACATATCGCGAGGCCGGGCAGGGCGAGCACGTTGCGGTTGGGCTGTTGAATCTGGCCGCAGTTTACGATTGGTCGGGGCAGCCCGACCGTGCCTTGGCCACCTACGAGAAAGCCCTGCAAATGCGGCGCGCCGGAAACGACAAGCTTTCGTTGGGGGCGGTGCTGACCAACATGGCGATTGCCGAGGCAGGGGTGGGGCGGTGGCAGTCGGCGCTGCAACACATTGCCGAAGCGGCGACCCAGTTCGAAGAGGTTGGCGACAACGGCCGCATGCTGCGCGCCTGGCTGGTGCAGTCGTCGATCTATCGATCATTGCGTGAGCCCAGGCGTGCGCAGATTTACGCCGAGCGCGCGGTTGAGCTCGCCGACCGAATGGGCGATCCCGGTGGATTTGCCGCAGCTCGATCCGAACTCGCGCAACTGGTCGATGCATCGCGCGCCATCGAAATCCACCAGGATGTATTGCGCCATTGGGCAGCGACCGGGCAGGCGGTATCGGAAGCACAGGAACTGCTGCGCCTGGCAGCACGCCGGTTTGAAGTCGCGCAGTTCGACGAGGCGGCGCGTGCTCTCGATCGCGCCCAGAGACTGTCTGAGGCCAAGGGTTTCGATCCAATACTTGCCGAGGTGCACCTGTTGAGCGCTCGTCTGTCTTTGGCTATGGGAGACAGCGGTGACGCGGTTGCCAAGGCGCAGCTCGCCAGAGAAGAAATGGCACAGTTGCGCGATCCGCATGGACGCGCAGAAGCCGAGGCGATTGCGGCCCGCGCTTTGATCGATCAGGGGCAACTGGTGGTCGCCAGAACATTGATCACCGAGTCGATCGCACGATTGCGCCGCGATCAGCAGTCTCCAGCCAGTCCGTTGCTTGAGTCCAACCTGGCAGATCGTCATGCGGCGCTGAGTGGCATGCTGTTCGATTTGCTGCTGACCCCCTCAGACCCGACGACCGCGGATGTCGAGTTGGCGATGATCTTGAAGTGGGGTGGGCGGTCGCTCGTTTCCACCGGCGCCGGGCAATCACCCGATGCCTTGAAACTTGTCGAAGAGTTGAGAGCGAAGGTCGTATTGCTCAACGCGGGAAAGAGTCCGGCTTCGGCAGAAAATCGTGCGGCGTTGGTTGGACGAATCGAAGAGATTGAACTGCAGCTCGACCTGCATGAATCCAAGCGCGTCGAAGCGGCCGTGGCGTCCATTGATCTCGATGCGTTGGCGGCCAGCATCCCGAAACACATCGGATTGCTGGCAGTGGCCTGTGGATCGACGTCGTGCCGGGCACTGGTAATTCGCAGCGGCCGTTGGTCGATGCTGCGTCTGCCCGACTGGCCGCAGTTGGCGTCGGACACGCAGAAGGTTGCCGCCGCGGGCGAGACCGACACTGGAGCATCGTGGAATCGACTCTCGCAGCTGACGATTCCGTTGGCGGATGCGCTGAATGGGCTGGATCGTGTGTGGTGGTTGGCGGATACACGCGTGCAGCAATTGCCGCTCGGGGCACTGCGCAGGCAGGATGGGACTTACTGGGTCGAGCATTTTGAACTTGCACGGCTGCAGCGTCTGCCGTCGAATGCGCGGCCGTTGCCGACTACGTCGTTGCCGGCGGATTTTCAATTGCGGATATGGGCCAGTGACGATTCGGCACCCCCAAGCGCATCTGGCCTCGATCGTCTGACTGCGACCCAAGTGGAAGTCGATCTGCTCACAGCCAGCATGCCGGCCTCGCGCGTGCGCAGGATCGCAGCCGGTTCGGATGACGATAGTGACGGCAGCGCAGCCGTCGTCCTGCACGTCGCCGCGCACGGGCTTGCCAGCTTGGAGCATCCGCGCGCGTCGATGCTGGCGCTTGCCGAAAGACCAAAGTTTTTCTCGGACGACCCGCTAGACGGCGTACGCCTGATCGGACCGGAAAGCCTGATCGGCATGGGGAAGGCGCCCATCCTCGTGTTCCTCAATGCCTGCGAGGCTGGCGCCACTCGTGACGACGGAAGCGCCGGCAGCACGCTGGCCCAGGGCTTTCTCGACCAGGGCGCGCCCGCCGTGATCTCAACGCGTTGGCCGATTGGCGACCAGTCTGCTGCCCGATTTGCTGAGGCGTTCTATCGGGCTATGGTTTCGCCTTCGACGCACGGCGACTACGTCACCGCACTCGCCATCGCCCAGCGCGCAGCGTTGCGGGGATGGGCGCGGCGTGATTTGAGGGGGTGGGCGGGGTATGAACTGATTGCGCAGCAACTGAGAGATGCGGCATCCAACGGACAGTAGAGTATCGAGCATCCTGCTCGCTATAAAAAGGGGGAAGGTATGAGCTTCATTGGAGATTGGGATGTCAAGTGGACACATAACACTCTTCCGGACCCAAATCGGGATCCGGCGCAGAATGCACCTGTACTTAAGGAAGGCGACACCGTCGTTGTGACCGCCGGTAGTAAGGCCAATTCGGGCACAATGAGCTTTACCAGTCAGGTGAAGGGCCATGCCGGGACGTTGGTCGCAATGCCAGTGCTATTTTTCGATAATGGCACATTTCTGACGGGCAGATACCCGATGGTGATAGGAACGAAAATTGTTGGAATGTACACCGCCGGTGCAGTATTGAAGGTAGTTGACGGATCGACTCAGATAGTCGCTTGGTTATCGTATCTAAAAACAGGGTCTCAGGACAGCGGCGGGCAATGGGGTGGGCCACCAAAATAGACGATGAAAACCATTGATGATACAAGTCGACCGCTTCTATTGAGGGATTTATGAATACCCATTTATCAAATCAAGTAACCAAAGTTCATCGAATACTTGTGGTTGCCGAAGGTGATCTGAATTTTGAAGACGGTGATGACTACAGTTTAAGTTACATGCTCGATCAACTGAAGGGATGGGAATGTATAGATCAAGCAACGGGCGCTATTCATGTTTTCGAAACAATTCGTGTTTTGTTTGACCCAGAAACTAGTTTGGTCGCTCTGATAAAAGCGTGGAAATGTGATCAGCTATGGTTGTTCGGCAGCAGCGAAACGATTCAAGGAGAAGAATTCAAGGGGTTGCTTAACAAGGACGAACTGCTTGGTTTGGACGAACTCATGCGCAACGACGGCCTTGGCGTATTTTCTACCGGCGATCATGCAGAGACCGGCGCAGCCTTATGTAGTGAAATTCCGCGTGTTAGGCGATTGCGCCGCTGGCGTGTGGTCGAGGATGGAACGAATTCTGCACCAAGTAGAGACTTTCCCGATCGTGTTGAAACGCTTGTTCCGGCACTTTTTCCTGTAGCGAAAGGCTTGCCGGAAGGGGATTCGATGCCCAAGACAGTATGGTCCCGCAACCATCGTGATGGGAACGTCACAAGTCTCTTACCCCACGAGCTTTTTTTTCACCCAGATTTCGAAAGGCTTTCATTTCTTCCGGATCACATGCACGAAGGTATATGCGTTGAACCCGTGTTTCAACAGCAGTCATGTGAGCAGTGTGAGCTATTTGTCGAAGAATTCCCGATAGATTCGACATCGGAAATTGTCGCGTGGACTGTTTGTGTGAGCATCCCCAATGGTTTGTTACCACCTTCCCCTGCAATTCATCCCGTGGTCTCGTGCTTTGATCACAAAAGCTTCGGACGAGTGGTAACGGATAGCACTTTTCATCATTGGGTTTGGGGGAATTTATTGAATATCGTTGATTCTCCTAGTCTTGCATGGAAGCATATCCGGCAGTACCCGCGAAACATAGCCGCATGGTTGGCACGCGTGAGCGAAATAAAGTCACCTCAACGGGCCATAGTTTCTCGTTTGTCGGGAAGAGTGCCAGTATTGTCGGCATTGAGCGCGAGCAAGGCATTACCTAGCATTGAGAATATGGAGCGATTAGGAAAGGTTATTCGTTTAACAGCGAGTGACATGGAGATGGACGTCGATCGTATAAAACTCGTGCTGACTAATAATGTCGAAAGGGAAAAAAATGTCGAGATGGAGCCTTATGATTTTGCCGGGTATCCTGGGGAGAAGAGCGAGGACCATCGTATTGGACGCGCATTTGTAAAAATATCGGAACTGTCGGAACGCTAAGTTGCATTGTCGGTTTCACTCTGCGTCATATCGCTGTTGACGCGGGAAAGGTAATATCGAGGGATTGTCACGTCGATCTGGAAGTATGCTGGATGGGACAACAAGGGCAGAGCGGTGCGGCGGAATGAAAGAGACGATCGGTAGCCCATGTTCTGAGCCGGTATGTGACGGGGCGATCGTCATAGACGAGAATGCAGCAGCTAATCGGTACCGCCGTCCGCTCGTGCTTTACTTCCGCAAGCGCCTGAACAATTGGGCGCTTGCGGAGGATCTTGCGCAGGAGACGCTTCAGGTCGTCATCGCCAGGATCAGGGGAGAGGGGTTGATCGAACCCGAGAAGCTGTCGGGATTTGTTTTCGGCACCGCACGGCTCATCGCGTCGACGCATTTCAGAAACGTCAAGCGGCGCGGCGATGTCGGCGCGGCGGTGGCGTTGGATGATTCCTTGCCCGATGCTGGCCCCTTACCCGAGCAGCTTGCCTACCAGGAGCAACTCCGCGCTATGGTGCGGACACTGATGCAGGAGCTTACTCAGCCACGGGATCGCGAACTGCTCTGGGATTTCTATGTGAACGGAGTGAGCAAGGAGGTCTTGCTGGAGCGGCATGCGATGAAGGCGAGTCAGTTTGACAATGCGCTGTATCGGGCACGTCAACGTTTGCGCGAACTGCTGCTGCAGTGGGGTTGGCCGCAGTGAGCACTTTGGCGAGTGAGGCTTCGCCGGCATACTTGCTGTATGGCCACCGGGAACCAACGCCATGAACGGCGGTATCCAAGATCATCGCCCAGACTCTGATAGTCCCGCTACGGACGGTTCGGACGACGAGGCCGAACTTCTGCTGCAGGTCGAGGACTATGTCCGCGGCCAATTGAAGGACGCAGCGCTGGATGAATTCGAGCTGCGCATGTTGGACGATCGACGTCTGCAGGATATGGTAGATGTTGAATTGAATCTGCAACGCGCCGTGCGGGCGATGGGACCGGGACGACCGCACGCAGTCGCGCCGCGCCTTCGTGCGCGAGGGTTGCCGATGATGGCCGTGGCCGCTTCGGTGTTTCTGGTTCTGGGTTTCGTCGCCGGCCGCTTTTACGAGTTCCGGGGTGGCGGAAGCGCCGAGTATGTCGGTGCAGCCGAATTGCTGGTGCTGGACACGCCGCGCGGGAACGAATCGGCTTCGATCGTCGGAGCGACGGCAGCTCTGGTCGTGATCGAAGTTCCGGTGCTATCAGATGGTGACCATCAGTTGCACTTCCATGCTGGACAAACTCCGGCACCAGCGTTCTCTTTCGATCGAGTACGCCCTGACGCAGGTCGCATGCTGCGGGTCATCCTTCCTGGATCGGAGCTGACGCCCGGAATATGGCAGGTGCGTATCGTGCATGCAGGTGCAAACGAATTGCGTAGCTTCGAGGTGCGCAGATAGCCGCTCAGGCGGCGTAGGAGCGGCGTGAGCCGCGATGCTGTTGCTCTCCCCGAGAATCAGAGCAACAGCATCGCGGCGGGACGCCGCTCCCACGGGTTTATGTCGCCGAGAGCTTCATGAACTCCACCACCGACACCTGCTCGGCACGCAGTCCCGGATCGATGCCGGCGGCTTGCAGCTCATCGCTGCCGACCACGCCCGATAACGCATTGCGCAGCGTCTTGCGACGTTGCTGAAACGCCGCGCGTACGATCTGATCGAGACGTTCGGGTGAATGCGGAATGATCTGCTCGGGTGGCAGCGGCGTCAGCCGCACGATGGCAGAGTCCACCTTGGGGGCCGGCGTAAACGAGCCCGGAGGTACCAGGAACAAGGGTTCGACAGCGACACGCGACTGCAGCATCACGGTCAATCGCCCGTAGTCCTTGTTACCGTGCGTCGCGCCCATGCGGTCGACGACTTCCTTCTGCAGCATGAAGTGCATGTCGCGGATCGCGCTGGCATATTCGAGTGCATGGAAGAGAATCGGCGATGAAATGTTGTACGGCAGGTTGCCGACCAGGCGGATCGGGCCATCGGCGGCCAAGGCGGAAAAATCCACCGTGAGCACATCGGCTTCGATGATGTCGAGCTGTCCGTATTTGGGTGCGGTGCTGCGCAGCACCGGAATCAGGTCGCGGTCAATCTCGATGGCGCGCATCTGGCCGATGCTTTGCAGCAGCGGATACGTGAGCGCGCCCTGGCCGGGGCCGATTTCGATGATGCGATCGCCAGCCTTGGGGGCGATGGCGCGCACGATGCGGTCGATGATACTGCGGTCGTGCAGAAAGTTCTGTCCGAAGCGTTTGCGGGGAATGTGCTTGAAAAGGCTCACGCGTTGGCGTCCCGGTTGCGGGCATTGGCGAGTTGTATCGCCAGCTCGGTGGCGGCGATCAGGCTGCCGGCATCGGCCATGTTTTTGCCTGCGAGATCGAGTGCAGTGCCGTGATCGACCGAGGTGCGAATCCAGGGCAGGCCCAAGGTGACATTGACCGCTTCGCCAAAGCCGGCGTACTTGAGCACCGGCAACCCTTGATCGTGATACATCGCCAGCACGGCGTCGCACTTGGCCAATTCGCGCGGCAGAAAACCGGTATCGGCAGGCAGGGGGCCGCGTAATTGCATGCCTTCGGCGCGCAGGCGTTCCATGACTGGAATGATGATGTCGATTTCCTCGCGGCCTAGATGACCACTTTCACCGGCGTGCGGATTGAGACCCAGCACCATGATGCGCGGCTGGGCGATGCCGAAGCGGTTGCAGAGATCCCGATGCAGGATGCGCAGTGTTTGCTCCAGCGCTGCGGGTTGAATGGCAGCAGCAACGCGCGAGATCGGCAGGTGCGTAGTGGCCAGGGCGACGCGCAGTGACCCGGCGGCAAGCAGCATCACCACATCGCGGCCGCTGCGTTCGGCAAAATATTCGGTGTGTCCGGTGAAGGGGACGCCCGCATCGTTGACCACACCCTTGTGCACCGGCGCGGTGACCACAGCATCGAAGCGGCCATCTGCGGCGCCGTCGGCGGCCAGTGCCAGCGTTTCCAGCACATAGCGACCGTTGCCGGGATTCAATTGCCCTGGCGTGTTGGGCACATGCAAAGAGATTTCAATAATGCCGAGTTCGCCAGCGGCGCGCGTCTGAGCAACATTTGAATGCACGGACTCCAGCCGCAACGGCATTCCAAGCTGGCGCGCAGCCGCATTGATCAAGTCGGCGTCGGCAATGACAATGAGTTCCGCATCCCATTCGCGCTGGGCGAGCCGCACCACCAGTTCTGGACCGATGCCTGCGGGCTCGCCGGCGGTGATGGCGATTCGGGGTAGGGGCATGGCGGGCTGGATCATGTCGGAGCGATGCAGGGGCGATGTAGGAGCGACGTGAGTCGCGAATCTAGATTGAGCGTAGGTCTTAGAGCTTCGCGACTTACGTCGCTCCTACACCGCTCCTGCATTGCTCCTGCCCTTAACCCGCGAGACGGTTCTCGATATACGCCTCGGCCTTGATCTGCCGCAGGTAATTTTCGAATTCTTCTTCGGCTTTGCGACGCATGATGGCCTCGCGTGCCTGGCCGCGCAGGTATTCCTCGGTACGGTCGCGTTCGCGCGAGTCTTCGCGCTTGAGGATGTGCCAGCCGAGTTCGGTGCGAAAGGGTTCGGAGATTTCGCCATTCTTCAGCGACTCCACCACTTCGGTCACGCGCGCACCATATTCGCCGGCGACGAACCAATTCATATCGCCACCCAGGTTGGCGGTGTTGTCGTCCTGTGAGTACTTGCGTGCCAGTTCGGCAAAGTCGCCGCCGGCTACCGCCTGCTCGCGCAGTTTTCCGATGCGCGCGATGGACTGCTCTTCGGTCTGCAGCTCGCTGGGCGAGATCACGATGTGGCGTGCCTTGAATTCCTTGATGGCCTTGGCGCTGGTGTCTTCGCGCTCATCGGCAATGCGGATGATGTGAAAACCGTTCGGTCCACGGATCGGTTGTGATACATCGCCCTTCTTCATGCCCGCGACCAGATCGGAGAAAACGGTCGGTACTTCTTCATAACGGCGCCAACCCAGATCGCCGCCTTCAAGTGCCTGCTGACCTTCGGAATACTTGATTGCGGCCTGCTGGAAGCTGAGTGTGCCGGCGCTGACTTCCCTGACCACGCGTTCGGCCTTCTCGCGTGCGGTTTGCACGTCAACGGGTGAGGCACTGTCGGACACGCCGACCAGGATGTGCTGCAGGCGTACTTCGCCGGTCTTGAGGCTGTCGCTGGCGAGCAGGATATCAATCTCGGTATCGGTGATCTGTACGCGCGACTGCGCATAGCGCTGGCGGAAACGCTGAATGGTCAGTTCGTCGCGCATGCTCTTGCGGAATTCGTCGAAGCTGAATCCGTCACGCTCCAGCGACGTGCGCAGCTGCTCCAGCGTGAGTTTGTTCTGCGCGGCAATACGCGCCACCGATTGGTCGATTTCCGAGTCGCCGACCTGGATGCCGGTGGAGCTCGCGCGTTCGACCTGGACGCGGGTCAGGATCAGACGCTCCAGGACCTGCTTTTCGATGACGTCGCGCGGCGGCAATTGGCCGCCGCTGCTCTGAGCCTGCGCCAGGATATTGGAAACGGCGCGGTCCAGTTCGCTTTGCAGGATCACGTCTTCGTCCACCACGGCAACGATCTTGTCGAGCTTTTCGATTGGAACGGCTTGTGCAAACACCACTGGTGACAATACCGAGGCCGCGAGACCAAAGCAGAGAATCAGACTTTTCATGCGTGTTCTGTTCCAAAAAGTGAGGCGGATCGCGCGTTGTAGATGCGGGGCCCGACCCGCATGCTCTTGATCTTGGCAACAAGACCAGAACCGCAACAGCATGCGGGTCGGGCCCC
>JANMUE010000413.1:0-13980 GCA_031391205.1 Lysobacterales bacterium
GAGATGGTGATGCCGGGTGACAACGTGAAGATGGTGGTGACGCTGATCGCCCCGATCGCGATGGATGAAGGTTTGCGCTTTGCGATTCGTGAGGGTGGCCGCACTGTGGGTGCAGGCGTCGTCGCGAAGGTTCTTAAGTAACAGATCGAGGCTAAGGGCGAGCGCGAAAGCGATCGCCCTCTGCAGAATACGCGGGCGGTGAGCCAAGTGCTCGCCGTCCGTTTTGGCTTGAACAGTACACGCCAGTAGCTCAATTGGCAGAGCAGCGGTCTCCAAAACCGCAGGTTGGGGGTTCGAGTCCCTCCTGGCGTGCCAAATGAGGAACGATGAAGGCTTTAAAGGCTTTCGTTGTCAGGGAAACGGATGAGCGCGAACGTAGAAACCAGTGGGTTCTCCAGTCTCGACAAGACCAAATTGTGGCTTGCTGTCGCCATAGCCGTCGCCGGGCTTGTCGCATTCTATTGGTTTGAAGGGCGTCAAACGATCTGGACGCGCAGTGGCATTCTCGTCGGCGGTTTTGTCGCCGCCGGAGTGTTGATCGCGTTCTCCGCGTTCGGCAGCTTTCTGAAGGAATTCGTGGTTGAGTCGCACTTCGAGTTGCGCAAGATTATTTGGCCGACGCGTCAGGAAACGCTGCAGACCACTCTGGTGATCTTCGTGGTCGTGCTCATCATCAGTCTCATGCTGTTCGCTTTCGATTCGATTCTAGGTTTTATCTTCCGCTGGCTGTTCAGCGCAGACTGGTCCTGACGAGGAGTCTGGAAATGGCCAAGCGCTGGTACGTGGTACATGCATATTCGGGCTTCGAGCACCAAGTTTCGCGATCGTTGAAGGATCGTGTCGCACGCGCGGGCATGGAAGAGAAGATTGGCGAGGTGCTCGTTCCCACCGAAGAAGTGGTGGAAATGCGCAGTGGCCAAAAGCGCAAGAGTGAGCGCAAGTTTTTCCCAGGCTACGTGCTGGTCCAGATTGAAACCAGCAATGATGACGGCAAGATTCGCATCGATGACGAATCCTGGCATCTCATCAAGGAAACCCCAAAAGTCATGGGGTTTATTGGTGGAACCGCCGAACGTCCGTTGCCGATCAAGGACTCCGAAGCCGACGTCATTTTGCGTCGTGTCCAGGATGGTGCAGACAAGCCGCGTCCGAAGATACTCTTCGAGCCGGGTCAGTTGGTTCGTGTGACTGAGGGGCCGTTCAACGACTTCAACGGAACGGTTGAAGAAGTGAACTACGAGAAGAGTCGGTTGCGCGTAGCGGTATTGATTTTTGGGCGATCAACCCCGGTCGAGCTTGAGTTCGGCCAGGTAGAGAAAGCCTAATGGTGTGACGTGGACCGATGACGTTGAGCCGAGTCCGCATCACGTTTCGACAATGTAGCGAGGAGCCGCAAGGCGTTTGAACTCGCAGGAGTAAAGTCATGGCAAAGAAGGTTGTTGGTTACATCAAGCTGCAGGTAAAGGCCGGTCAGGCCAATCCCTCGCCGCCCGTTGGCCCGGCATTGGGTCAGCGCGGTCTGAACATCATGGAGTTCTGCAAGGCGTTCAATGCCGCTACGCAGAAGATGGAACCGGGTATCCCTATTCCGGTCATCATCACTGCCTACTCCGACCGCAGCTTCACGTTCATCACCAAGACGCCGCCAGCGTCCATTCTGTTGAAGAAAGCGGTTGGCATCCAGTCGGGTTCGAAGCGTCCCAATACCGAGAAAGTCGGCAAGGTAACGCGCGCCCAATTGGAAGCGATTGCAACTCAAAAGATGGCTGACCTGACGGCAGCCAGCATGGATGCCGCTGTACGCACAATTGCAGGTAGTGCGCGCAGTATGGGTCTGGTGGTGGAGGGCTAAGTCATGGCAAATCTCAGCAAGCGTTATCGTTCAATCAAAGACACCGTTGTCGCAGGCAAAACATACGCTATCGACGACGCGATCAATATCATCAAGAAAAATGCGAAGGCCAAATTCAACGAATCCGTTGACGTGGCAATCCGCCTCGGTATCGACGCGAAGAAGTCGGACCAGGGCGTTCGCGGCTCAACTGTTCTCCCCAACGGTACAGGCAAGACCGTGCGCGTTGCGGTGTTCTGCCCCGCAGGTGCCAAGGCTGAAGAAGCTCTGGCTGCCGGCGCTGACGCCGTTGGTATGGACGACCTCGCCGAGAAGATGCAGGCGGGCGATCTCAACTACGGTGTGGTCATTGCGACCCCCGATGCCATGCGCGTCGTCGGCAAGCTGGGCCAGCTGCTCGGTCCGCGTGGCCTGATGCCGAATCCCAAGGTCGGCACTGTAACCGCCGACGTGGCGACGGCAATCAAGAACGCCAAGGGCGGTCAGGTTCGCTATCGCAATGACAAGGCCGGCATCATTCACTGCACCATTGGCAAGGCCAACTTCGACGCTGATGCGCTGAAGGGCAATCTCACGGCTCTGCTGAACGATGTCGTGCGCGCCAAGCCTTCGACGGCCAAAGGCCAGTATCTGATGAAGATCTCGTTGTCCAGCACTATGGGCATCGGCGTCATTCTGGATCAGGCCACGCTGATGTTGGGCAAGTAATTCTAGTAACCGCTCCGGTTCAGTCCGGACCAGGCGGTGATTGGCGATCAGCAGGATCGCGCGAAATTTTGAGGGCTGGCCCGGTGTGTACGCATCGGGATGGCCGTCAAAGACCGTAGGTGGTGAAACCTTGCGCGGCAGGACGCCGCAAGTCTCAGGACTAAAGTGAGGATCAGCCTTAATCGGGAAGGAAACCGACCTGCGTAGATGGTGCCGCCCTCCGAAGCAATTCGGAAACTGGCCACCAACTTCCGGCTCTGCCGGCGGTCAGCACCAAGGATGGCGCTGCTCGAGAAATATCCGCTGTGATCAGTGCCGGATGCGCTGTTCATGGAGCCAGAGGAACACGGCGTATTCAAAGCCGGGTAGCTAAGCGCTGCTCATGCCGAGGAACGTAGTGTTTCCAAGTTCGGAGGTAATGCAATGCCGCTCAATCTGGAACAGAAGAAAGAGCTCGTTGCCGAACTGGCGGATGTGGCTGCTAAAGCGCATTCATTGGTTGCCGCCGAGTATTCGGGTCTTACGGTTGCTCAGTTGACTCAGCTTCGCAACAAGGCGCGCCAGGGTGGCGTGTTCTTGAAGGTAGCTAAGAACACACTGGTGCGTCGCGCGGTAGAAGGTACGGACTTTGCGTGCGTCCAGGACGCACTCAAGGGTCCGATGATTTATGCCTTCTCTGAAGAAGATCCGGGTGCTGCAGGCCGGTTGATCAAGGATTTCGCCAAAGGCAATGACAAGCTGCAGGCCAAGGTCGTGTCGATCGGGGGACAAGTGTTCCCCGGCACGCACATCGACCGACTGGCTTCGCTCCCGACCCGTGACCAGGCGCTGTCCATGCTGCTCGGTGTGATGAAGGCCCCGATCGAGAAACTCGTTCGCACCCTCATCGAACCCGCCGCAATGGTTACGCGCGCTGTCAAGGCGGTCGGCGACCAAAAGCAAGCTCAAGCCAGCTAATCCCTTTCGGCTGATCGTTTCACTATCAAAATTTGAGGTAAATCAACATGGCCGTTTCAAAAGAAGAAATTCTCGACGCTATCGCGAAGATGTCGCTGATCGACATCACCGATCTGGTCAAGATGATGGAAGAGAAGTTTGGTGTTACCGCTGCTGCTCCGGTCGCCGCTGCTGCCGCTCCGGCCGCTGCTGCTGCCCCGGTTGAAGAGAAGACCGAGTTCACCGTCGTGCTGAAGTCGACAGGCGAGAAGAAGGTCGAAGTCATCAAGGCAGTGCGCGCCATCACGGGACTCGGTCTGAAGGAAGCCAAGGACCTCGTGGAATCTGCTCCGGCAACCGTCAAGGATGCCGTCAGCAAGGCCGACTCCGAGAAGTTCAAGAAAGAACTCGAAGCAGCTGGCGCAACGGTTGAGCTGAAGTAAGGCTCGACTTGAGGCTCGGATCCAATCCGGGCGCGGCAAGGCTGGGGGTGAAAGCCCCCGGCCTTATCGTGTTTGCGGGAAACGCCTGAAAGGCGTCGCTGTATGCACATGGCGAATGGCGGTTTCGATCGCGGTATCCGAATGACGCCATTCGCGATTTGCATTAACCATGGGAAACCGGAAGTCGACCCGGCTTTTCCCAATCAACCAAGGGTGGTAGCGCGACCATGACCTACTCGTTCACCGAGAAGAAGCGAATCCGAAAGGATTTTGGCAAACGTCCTTCAGTATTGGGCGTTCCCTATTTGCTGGCGATTCAGACTGACTCGTACAGGGAGTTCCTGCAGGCGGAAGTATCCGTCAAGAATCGCGAAGACAAAGGTCTGCACGCGGCACTGAAATCGGTGTTTCCGATCAGCAGCTACTCCGGCAATGCTGCCCTTGAGTACGTAAGCTATCGTCTCGGCGATCCGCCGTTTGACGAGAAAGAATGCCGCTCGCGCGGCCTGACCTTTGGCGCGCCGCTGCGTGTTCTTGTGCGTTTGGTCATTTACGACAAGGACAGCCCGGGCGCCAACAAAGCCGTCAAGCAGGTGAAGGAGCAAGAGGTCTATATGGGCGAACTTCCGCTCATGACTGGCAACGGCACCTTCATCATCAATGGCACCGAGCGCGTCATCGTCTCGCAGCTGCACCGTTCGCCAGGCGTGTTCTTCGATCACGACCGCGGCAAGACGCACAGCTCCGGCAAGCTGCTTTATTCGGCGCGTGTGATTCCCTATCGTGGTTCCTGGCTGGACTTTGAGTTTGATGCCAAAGATTGCCTGTTCACACGTATCGACCGTCGCCGCAAGCTGCCGGTGACCATCTTGCTGCGTGCGCTGGGCTACACCAATGAGGAAATGTTGGCCACGTTCTTCGAGGTCAACGAGTTCCACGTAAATCCGAGCGGCGGTGCTGAATTGACGTTGATTCCCGAGCGTCTGCGCGGCGAAGCGGCGGCGTTCGACATCCGCATCGGCGACGAAGTCATCGTCGAAGCGGGGAAGCGCATCACCGCGCGTCACGTCAAGCAATTGCAGGTGGCCAAGATCGGCGCGCTGGAAGTACCCGATGAATATTTGATCGGCCGTACCCTCAGCCACGATGTGGTCGACAAGAAGACCGGCGAATTGCTCGCTGCGGCGAATGATGAGCTGCACGCCGATCATCTGGCCAAATTCCGCAAGGCCGGTATCCAGACGGTTGGCACCTTGTTCGTCAACGATCTGGATCGTGGCCCTTATATCTCGCAGACCTTGCGTATCGATCCGACCAAGACTTCGCTGGAAGCGCTGGTCGAAATCTATCGCATGATGCGTCCGGGCGAACCGCCCACCAAGGAAGCTGCGCAGAATCTCTTCCAGAATCTGTTCTTCACCTTCGAGCGCTACGACCTTTCCGGTGTCGGACGGATGAAGTTCAACCGTCGCGTGGGCCGCAAGGAAACCACCGGCACCGCCGTGCTTTATGACGGCAGGTATTTCGCGGGCCGCACCGATGAAGAGGGCAAGCGACTGTTCAAGCAGGCCGGCGCCAACTTCTCCGACATCCTCGACGCGATGAAGATCTTGATTGAGATTCGCAACGGACAGGGTGTGGTCGACGATATCGATCACCTCGGTAACCGTCGCGTGCGTTCTGTCGGCGAAATGGCTGAAAACGTGTTCCGTGTAGGCTTGGTGCGCGTTGAGCGTGCGGTCAAGGAGCGCTTGTCCCTGGCCGAATCGGAAGGGTTGACTCCGCAAGAGCTGATCAACGCCAAGCCGGTCGCGGCGGCGGTGAAGGAGTTTTTCGGTTCTTCCCAGCTGTCGCAGTTTATGGATCAGAACAATCCCTTGTCCGAGGTTACGCACAAGCGTCGCGTCTCGGCTCTGGGTCCAGGCGGCTTGACGCGTGAACGCGCTGGCTTCGAAGTTCGAGACGTCCATCCAACGCACTACGGTCGTGTATGCACGATTGAAACGCCGGAAGGCCCCAACATCGGATTGATCAATTCGTTGGCCGTCTACGCCCGCACCAACAGCTACGGATTCCTGGAGACTCCGTTCCGTCGCGTCATGGGTGGCAAGGTCACAAACGACATCGACTACTTGTCGGCGATTGAAGAGAACGAATTCGTCATCGCGCAGGCCAACTCACCGTTGACCGAAAAGGGTGGATTTAGCGAAGAGTTCGTTGCCTGCCGTTTTCGTGGCGAGTCCGAGCTGCGTCAGCCGCAGGACATCGGTTACATGGACGTCTCGCCCATGCAGACGGTTTCGGTTGCCGCGGCGCTGGTTCCGTTTCTTGAGCATGACGACGCCAACCGCGCCCTGATGGGTGCGAATATGCAACGTCAGGCCGTTCCAACGCTGCGTGCTCAGACCCCGATGGTGGGTACAGGTATCGAGCGTGACGTGGCGCGCGACTCTGGTGTGCTCGTTGCCGCAAAGCGTGGCGGTGTGATCGACCAGGTCGATGCAGCGCGTATCGTGGTACGCGCGCACGAAGTGGAAGTCGTCGAAGGCGATGCCGGCGTCGATATCTATTCGTTGGTCAAGTACACGCGTTCGAACCAGAACACCTGCTTGAATCAGCGTCCGCTGGTGAAAGTCGGTGATGTGGTTGCCAAGGGTGATGTGCTTGCCGATGGTCCGTCGACCGATCTGGGTGAGCTCGCGCTCGGCCAGAATATGCTGGTCGCTTTCATGCCGTGGAACGGATACAACTTCGAAGACTCGATCCTGCTGTCGGAACGTGTCGTCAAGGAAGATCGTTACACGACGATCCACATCGAAGAGCTGGCCTGCGTCGCCCGCGACACCAAGCTCGGACCGGAAGAAATCACAGCGGATATTCCGAATGTGTCTGAGCAGGCACTGACCCGTCTGGATGAGTCCGGTGTGGTCTATATCGGTGCGGAAGTGAAAGCCGGCGATATCCTGGTTGGTAAGGTTACGCCCAAGGGTGAGAGCCAGCTGACACCGGAAGAAAAGCTTCTGCGCGCGATTTTTGGCGAAAAAGCTTCCGATGTTAAGGACAGCTCGCTGCGCGTGCCGCCGGGCATGGATGGAACCGTTATCGACGTGCAGGTATTCACGCGTGACGGTATCGAGAAGGACAAGCGTGCCCGTCAGATCGAGGATTCGGAAGTCAAGCGTGTCAAGAAAGACTTTGACGACCAGTTCCGCATCCTTGAGAGTGCAATCTATGCGCGTCTACGCACACAGATTGTTGGTCGCGTCGCAACCGGTGGCCCACATGGGCTGAAGAAGGGCGAGCTCTCCAGCGAGTATCTGGATAGCCTGAAGAAAGACGAGTACTTCTCGATCCGAATGAAGGATGAGGACGCCACGGAATTCCTGGAGAAGGCCCAGGAACAGGTTGCCCGCCATCGTGCAGAGTTCGACAAGCGCTTCAACGACAAGAAGGCCAAGATCACTGCAGGTGACGATCTCGCGCCGGGTGTGCTGAAGATGGTCAAGGTTTACCTGGCTGTTAAGCGCCGTATCCAACCGGGCGACAAGATGGCGGGGCGACACGGCAACAAGGGTGTCGTTTCGACCATCGTACCGATTCAGGACATGCCCTATGCCGCCGACGGACGTCCGGTCGACATCGTGCTCAATCCGCTCGGCGTGCCGTCGCGAATGAACATCGGCCAGATTCTGGAAACGCATCTGGGCTGGGCAGCTAAGGGTCTTGGCGAGCAGATCAGCAAGATGATCGAAGCTAACCAGAAGGCGGCTGACCTGCGCAAGTTCCTCGACACGATCTACAACCACGACAAGGCAGAGCATGGCGAGCGCGTGAAGTTGGCTTCACTGAAGGACGAGGAGATTATGGCCTTGTCGCGTAAGCTCACCGAGGGCGTGCCCATGGCAACACCGGTGTTTGACGGTGCCTATGAGTCCGAAATCAAGCGCATGTTGAAACTGGCGGGCTTGCCCGAAAGTGGACAAACGACCTTGTACGACGGGCGCACCGGTGAAGCATTCGATCGTCAGGTCACTGTCGGCTACATGTACATGCTCAAGTTGAACCATTTGGTCGACGACAAGATGCATGCCCGCTCGACGGGTCCATACTCGTTGGTCACACAGCAGCCACTCGGCGGCAAGGCGCAGTTCGGCGGACAGCGCTTCGGCGAAATGGAAGTCTGGGCATTGGAAGCCTACGGCGCCGCGTACACGCTGCAAGAAATGCTGACGGTCAAGTCAGACGACGTCGGTGGCCGTAACCAGATGTACAAGAACATCGTCGACGGCGATCACGAAATGGCCGCAGGTATGCCGGAGTCCTTCAATGTGCTGGTGAAGGAAATCCGATCGCTCGCGATCAATATCGAGCTGGAAGGCCAGTGAGCTTAGGAGATTGAAGCCATGAAAGATTTGCTCAACTTATTCAACCAGCAGCGTCAGTCGCTGGACTTTGATTCGATCCGCATCGGACTGGCTTCGCCAGACCTGGTGCGTTCGTGGTCTTTCGGCGAGGTCAAGAAGCCGGAAACCATCAACTACCGCACCTTCAAACCTGAGCGCGACGGCCTGTTTTGTGCCGCCATCTTTGGGCCGATCAAGGACTATGAGTGCTTGTGCGGCAAGTACAAGCGCATGAAGCACCGCGGCGTGGTGTGTGAGAAGTGCGGAACCGAGGTCACGCTGGCCAAGGTGCGTCGTGAGCGCATGGGTCATATCGAACTCGCTTCGCCGACTGCGCACATCTGGTTCCTGAAGTCGCTGCCATCACGCATCGGCTTGATGCTGGATATGACGCTGCGCGACATCGAACGCATTCTGTACTTCGAAGCTTTCGTCGTGATCGATCCGGGTCTGACCCCGCTCGAACGCGGCCAGATGCTCACCGAAGAGCAGTACATCACTGCCGTCGAAGAGCATGGCGACGAGTTCGATGCCCGCATGGGCGCCGAAGCCGTGCATGAGTTGCTGAAGACTATCGACCTCAACGCTGAGCTGGTTCGTCTGCGCGAGGAAATGAGTCAGACCAGTTCGGAAACCAAGCTCAAGCGCTATTCAAAGCGCATCAAGCTGATGGAGAGTTTCCTCGATTCTGGCAACCGTCCTGAGTGGATGGTGATGACGGTTCTTCCTGTGCTGCCGCCGGACCTGCGTCCGCTGGTGCCGTTGGATGGTGGCCGTTTTGCTACGTCGGATCTGAACGATCTGTACCGCCGCGTGATCAACCGTAACAACCGACTGAAGCGACTGTTGGAGCTGAACGCGCCTGACATCATCGTGCGCAATGAAAAGCGCATGTTGCAGGAGTCGGTAGATGCGTTGATGGACAACGGTCGTCGTGGTCGCGCCATCACCGGCACCAATAAGCGTCCGTTGAAATCACTTGCCGATATGATCAAGGGCAAGCAGGGGCGCTTTCGTCAGAACCTGCTGGGTAAGCGTGTCGATTATTCGGGCCGCTCGGTGATCGTGGTTGGACCGACTCTTAAACTGCATGAGTGTGGTCTTCCGAAGAAGATGGCGCTTGAGCTGTTCAAGCCGTTCATTTTTTCGAAGCTGCAACGTCGTGGTCTTGCGACCACGATCAAGGCGGCCAAGAAGCTGGTTGAGCGTGAATCCGCTGAAGTCTGGGACATCCTCGAAGAAGTAATTCGCGAGCATCCGGTGATGCTCAACCGTGCGCCCACGCTGCATCGTCTCGGCATCCAGGCGTTTGAGCCAGTGCTGATCGAAGGCAAGGCGATTCAGCTGCATCCGCTCGTGTGTACGGCATTCAATGCCGACTTCGACGGCGATCAAATGGCCGTGCATGTGCCGTTGTCCATCGAGGCACAGTTGGAAGCGCGCGCGTTGATGATGAGCTCGAATAATATCCTGTCGCCCGCCAATGGCGAGCCGATCATCGTGCCGACGCAGGACGTGGTGCTGGGTCTCTATTACATGACCCGTGAGCTGATCAACGTCAAGGGCGAGGGCATGGTTTTCGCCAACGTGTCAGAGGTGCATCGTGCTTATCAGAACCGTGCCGTCGATCTGCACGCGAAGGTTAAAGTTCGACTGAAGCATTCTGAAACGGACGAAGCCGGCAATCGCACTACCAAGACTTCTATCGTTGATACGACGGTTGGCCGCGCTTTGCTTGCCGAGATTATCCCGGATGGTTTGCCGTTCGCGTTGGTGAACCAGGATCTGACCAAAAAGGCGATCTCGCGGTTGATCAACAGTTCTTACCGCTTGCTAGGTCTAAAGGACACGGTCGTGTTCGCGGATCAGCTGATGTATACCGGGTTCGCTTACGCCACTCGTGCGGGCGTGTCGATCGGTATCGATGACATGACCATCCCGAAGGAAAAGCGAGAAATTCTCGCGGTTGCCGAAAAGGAAGTTGTCGAGATTCAGGAGCAGTTCGCGTCGGGACTGGTTACGTCCGGCGAGCGTTACAACAAAGTCGTCGATATCTGGTCGCGTACCAATGAGCAAGTTGCTCAGGCGATGATGAAGGGCATCGGCACGGACCGGGTAAAGAATGCCAAAGGCGAGATGGTCGAGCAAAAGTCGATGAACTCAGTCTTCATCATGGCGGATTCTGGTGCCCGTGGTTCCGCTGCGCAGATTCGTCAGTTGGCCGGCATGCGCGGCCTGATGGCGAGACCAGACGGCTCGATCATCGAAACGCCCATCAAGGCGAACTTCCGTGAAGGTTTGGACGTTCTCCAGTACTTCATCTCGACGCATGGCGCGCGCAAAGGATTGGCCGACACAGCACTGAAGACGGCCAACTCGGGCTACCTGACGCGTCGACTCGTTGACGTGGCTCAGGACGTCGTCGTGACCTCGGTGGATTGCGGTACTTTAGCCGGGCTTACCATGGCAGCCTTGGTTGAAGGCGGCGATGTTGTTGAGCCGTTGCGAGATCGCGTACTGGGTCGTGTCGTCGCAGAGGATGTCTATTTGCCGGGCAACGACGACAAGCCGGTGGTGGAGCGAAACACGCTGTTGGATGAGCGTTGGGTCGAACGTCTGGAAACCGCTGGCGTGCAGTCGATTCTGGTGCGTTCTGCAATCACCTGCGAGGCGCGTTTCGGTATCTGCCGCATGTGCTACGGCCGCGACCTGGCGCGTGGACACCTGGTCAACAATGGCGAGGCGGTTGGCGTTATTGCTGCGCAGTCAATCGGTGAGCCAGGCACTCAGCTGACGATGCGTACCTTCCATATCGGCGGTGCGGCTTCGCGAGCGGCAGCTGTCGACAATGTGCAGGTTCGCACGACTGGATCGGTGAAGTTCAACAACATCAAGACTGTGCAGCACACCGGCGGTCATCTCGTCGCAGTGTCGCGTTCAGGCGAAGTCTCGGTGATGGACGCACATGGCCGCGAGCGCGAACGCTATCGTGTGCCCTATGGTGCGACGATCTCGGTCAAGGACGGCGCAGCGGTCAAGGCTGGGCAAGTCGTGGCGAATTGGGATCCGCATACGCACCCGATCGTTTCGGAAGTTGCCGGTGTCATTCGCTTCAATGACTTTGTGGACGGCATCACCGTTCAAGAGCAGATCGACGACTTGACGGGTCTTCAGTCGGCAGTCGTCACAGATCCTAAACGCCGCGGTGCGGCTGCCAAGGACCTGCGTCCGACCGTCAGAATCGAAGACAAGAAGGGCAAGGAGTTGAAGCTGCCTGGAACGGATATTCCGGCGCAGTACTTCCTTCCGCCAGGTGCGATTATTTCGCTTCAGGCCGGTGCAAATGTCGGAGTGGGTGACGTGGTCGCCCGAATCCCGCAAGAGACTTCCAAGACCCGCGACATCACCGGTGGTCTGCCGCGCGTGGCCGACTTGTTCGAAGCGCGCAAACCCAAGGAACCGGCGATTCTTGCCGAGACAACGGGCATTGTGAGCTTCGGCAAGGACACCAAGGGCAAGCAGCGCCTGATGATCACGGACAAGGATGGCAACGTTCATGAGGAGTTGATTCCGAAATGGCGTCAGGTCATCGTCTTTGAGGGTGAGCATGTCGAAAAGGGCGAAACCGTAGTCGACGGTGAGCCTAGCCCGCATGACATCCTGCGATTGCTCGGTGTTGAGCCGTTGGCGGCTTATCTCTGCAAGGAAATCCAGGACGTTTATCGTCTCCAGGGCGTTAAGATCAACGACAAGCACATTGAAACGATCATTCGTCAGATGCTGCGCAAAGTCGAAGTCACGGATGGCGGCGATACCCGGTTCCTGCGTGGTGAGCAAACAGATCGCTCGCGTGTGATCGAAGAGAATGCGCGTGTTCGCGCTCGTGATGAGCGTCTTGCCACCTATTCTCCGGTTCTGCTGGGAATTACCAAAGCGTCGTTGGCGACGGAATCGTTTATTTCTGCAGCATCGTTCCAGGAAACGACACGCGTGCTGACCGAGGCCGCTGTACGCGGAACTCGCGACACCTTGCGCGGCCTGAAGGAAAACGTTATCGTGGGAAGGTTGATTCCGGCCGGAACCGGTCTTGCTTATCACGCAAAGCGTCGAGAAGCGAGTACAGGGCTAACCGAGGCGGATTTGAATTCATTCGGTGGATCGTCCAGCGTGACGTTCGCAGAACCCCTTTCAGAGGATGCAGGCTCAGACGACGCATAATCTCAGTTGAATCACAGCGAAATGAGGCGCAGGAAGCGCTTCGTGTTCGGGGGAAAGGATTCCTCAGTGCGTTGACAGTCCAGTTAAGGACCTGTTAAAGTCTCAAAGCTGACAGGCCGGCTTTTAGTCGGCCTGTCTTTCGTTTCTTAGGACTCTTTCACAAATGGCGACGATTAATCAGTTGGTGCGCCGCGCGCGCAGCCCGAAAACCTACAAGAGCCCATCTCCGGCTCTTGCCAGCTGCCCGCAGCGCCGGGGAGTGTGTACACGTGTCTACACCACGACCCCGAAGAAGCCGAATTCGGCACTTCGCAAGGTCGCCAAGGTGCGTTTGACCAACGGCTTTGAAGTCATCAGTTACATCTGTGGCGAAGGGCACAATCTGCAAGAGCACTCGGTCGTTAAGATCAGCGGTGGTCGTGTCAAGGATCTTCCCGGTGTGCGTTATCACACGGTGCGCGGCAGTCTTGATGCTTCCGGTGTCGCCAAGCGCCGCCAGAGCCGTTCCAAGTACGGCGCCAAGCGCCCGAAGTCCTGATCCACGTTAGACAAGGCTGATTCTTATGTCGCGTAAAGGTTCTACTCCTCAACGTACCGTTCTTGCTGACCCGAAACACGGGAGCGAGATGATTGCTCGATTCATCAATATGGTGATGAAGAGCGGCAAGAAATCTGTTGCTGAAAGCATCGTCTATGGTGCCCTTCAGGTCATCGGTGAAAAAAATGCCGAGGCGCTGACGTTGGTCGAAAAAGCTCTTAACAACGTCGCACCCGCGGTCGAAGTGAAGTCGCGCCGCGTCGGTGGTGCTACCTACCAGGTGCCGGTGGAAGTGCGTCCCGCACGTCGCCTCGCGCTGGCAATGCGTTGGACCATTGATGCTGCGCGTAAGCGCGGTGAGAACTCGATGCCGCGCAAGTTGGCCGGCGAGCTGCTCGATGCTTCGGAAAGCCGCGGCGGCGCCGTGAAAAAGCGCGAAGAGACCCATCGTATGGCGGATGCGAACAAGGCTTTCGCGCATTACCGCTGGTAACGGAAGACCGAGGACAAGATTATGGCCCGTACGACACCGATCGAGCGCTATCGCAACTTTGGCATCATGGCGCACATCGATGCCGGTAAAACCACCACCACCGAGCGCATCCTGTTCTACACCGGCGTCAATCACAAGATTGGTGAGGTGCACGACGGTGCCGCAACGATGGATTGGATGGAGCAAGAACAGGAGCGTGGCATCACGATCACGTCTGCTGCGACGACTTGTTTCTGGAAGGGAATGGATAAGTCCTTTCAAGAACACCGCTTCAACATTATCGACACCCCTGGCCACGTTGATTTCACGATCGAGGTAGAGCGCTCGCTTCGCGTGCTCGATGGTGCGGTATTTGTGCTGTGTGCCGTCGGTGGTGTGCAGCCACAATC
>JANMUE010000431.1:0-1345 GCA_031391205.1 Lysobacterales bacterium
GCTGCTGGCCGGCGGCAAGACTCGCCCCGACCTGGGCGGCGGCTTCTTCGTCGAACCGACCTGCTTCGTCGACGTGACCAATGACATGCGCATCGCCCAGGAAGAGATCTTCGGTCCAGTGCTGGCCGTGATCCCCTACGACGACGACGAGGACGCGATCCGTATCACCAACGACAGCATCTACGGCCTGGGCGGCGTGGTGTACGGCAGTACGGAACGCGCGCTCAAAATGGCCAAGCGCATCCGCGCCGGCGCCGTCAGCATCAATGGCGGCATGGCGGTGACAGGCGACTTGCCGTTCGGCGGTTACAAGTGCAGCGGCGTCGGTCGTGAGTGGGGTCACGAGGGCATCGAAGAGTTTCTGGAAACCAAGGCGATCGGCATTCGCCTGTAGCGCCACGCGCACGAGGCAGAACCTGCTCTAAAGACCACCGGCGGTGTCGAATACACCGCCGGTGGCGCGTCGCTAGAACTTGTAGCTGACTTCCCCGCCGAATTCGCGCGGCCGCTCGTAGTCAACCGCGTCATACGAACTGGTACCGACTAGGCTGGTGAGAACGGCCTTGTCGGTGAGGTTGCGTCCCCAGGCCCGGACTTGTACGCCGTTGTCGAACAGCCAGCCTGCAGAAGCGTTGAGTTTCTCATAAGCGGGCTGCCGCACCCGGTTACCAAACTCGTGGAACACTTCCGACGTGTAAAAGACCGTACCCGACAGTGTCAGCGTACCTGCGGCAAAGTCGTGGTGGTAATTCCCGGTAACCGAACCACTCCATTCGGGCGTGCGGATCATCTGGTTGCCGCTGACGTTGGCCAAAACGTTGCACAAGCCCGAAGTGGGCTTTGGTGCCGGTTCGGTGCACTGCGCATTTCCTGGCGGCGGAAGCTCAGCGACCGGCACGTTGATCGACGCTACCGGGAATGAGCTGTACTCGGCATGCAAATAACTGCCGCCGACGACCATGCTGAAATCTCGAGTGACTTCCAGATCGACATTGAGCTCGGCGCCCCATATCTCGGCGGACGCTGCGTTGAGGATCCTCTGGGTCAGAACATTACTCACGTTTTCCAGCGATGGAACCTGCAAATCTTTGTAATCGTAATAAAACCCTGCCGCATTCACGCGCAGGCCGGGCGTGACATCGCTCTTTACGCCGATTTCATAGGCCGCCACCTCTTCCGGATCGACTGGCGTCGCCTGGAAACCCGGGGTATTGAACAGGCCGCTCTTGAAGCCCTGCGAGTAGGTTGCATACACATTCGTATCGTCTGTCACTTTGTAGAGCAGGGTTAGGCGAGGTGTGAGTGCATCCCAGTCCTCCTTGCCGACCAAGTTCAGCGGCGGTGA
>JANMUE010000491.1:0-4978 GCA_031391205.1 Lysobacterales bacterium
TGATCAAGGTATCGCCAAGACCGGTGTAGCCAAGGCCGATACGGCGCTTCTGCTGCGCTTCATGTTGTTGCTCGGGTAGTGGCCATAAGGTCACATCGAGCACACGATCCAGGATACGAACACCACCGCGCACAACCTTGCCAAATTTTTCCCAATCGAAACGGGATTGTTCTGTAAATGGATCGATTACAAATCTTGGCAAGATTGTTGGCCCAAGATCGCAACATCCATAGGCAGGTAAAGGTTGTTCACCGCAAGGGTTGGTCGTCTCAATCTTTTCGCAGTAAGACAGATTGTTGTCGTTGTTCATTTTATCAATGAACAACACACCAGGCTCGGCATGATCATAAGTGCTAGCCATGATTTGTTGCCAGAGGTGACGCGCCTTGACCTTGCGATAAACCCACCAGGAGTCTTCGCGCTGATACGCGTCCTGGAATGTTGGATTAGGCTGGGCTTGGTGCGCCAACTCCCAATCAGCGTCATCCCTGACCGCCACCATAAAGGCATCCGTCACGGCAACGCTGATATTAAAGTTTCGTAATTTGGTAAAGCCCTGACGCATTTTTTCTGCAAAGTCGTAATTGGTTTCCATGAGATTTTTAAACAGCTTCTTCATCTCATCGTCCAACGGAAGTTCATTGACGAGCAACCCGTCCTTCGCGTGAATAAAAGCTTCTATGTCAGGATGGTCAATTTTCAAAACGCCCATTTGGGCGCCGCGTCGTGATCCAGCCGATTCAACCGTTGAACACGACTGATCAAACACATACATATATGACAGCGGGCCACTCGCGATAGACCGGGTTCCTTTTACTAGCGCACCTTTGGGACGAATACGTGAAAAATCGTATCCAACACCGCCCCCGCGCCGCATGGTTTCCGCCGCCTGTTTTAGCGCATCATATATTCCGGGTGATTTCGGATCCGGACTCGAAATACAGTCATTCACTTCTTGCACGAAGCAATTGATGAGCGTGGCCCCGATATCGGTGCCCCCGGCTGACATGATTCGGCCTCCACCTACAAACCCTGACTGGAAAGTTTCTAAAAATTCGGATTGTTGATCTTCATCTTTGCCGAGACCTTTTGCGACACGCTGTAGCACGTCGAATTGAGTTGCTTCATTACCTTTGCAATACTTCTCTTGCAAGATAACGCCCGTTATTTCCTGAGGGGCCAAATCATTGGTTGGCTTAAAGCTGCCTTCAGTAATTTTCATTTTTTTCCTTCGAATGCGAAGTAAGTAGACCAAACAACTGTGTAGGCCATTTTAACCCGGGTCTCCCCCTAGCCTGCTTTTCACGTGAGAAAACACACCAGATGGTCGCCAGGACGCCTAGAGGCGCGTGGTGCCCGCCGCATGACCCCAGCTTTAGGTCGAAAGCGCAAGAAGTGACCTACAATGGGCGGCCTTTCCTTATTGCCTGAAATTCACGCTTTGCGCGTGACGACCACCTCATGAAGCTACAGCCCTGCGCCACCCGACAGTACCAGACGGTCACGGCCATGAACGATCTGCACCAATCAAAGTACCTGGTCTGGGGTCTGCTCATCGCTTTTTGCATGATCTGGTTTTATGGATTGGGCGCCCGTACGCTAGTGCCGACCGATGAAGGACGCTATGCAGAAATGGCGCGTGAAATGGTGGCAACCAGCGACTGGATAACGCCCCGCCTGAACGGCATCAAGTATTTTGATAAGCCACCGCTGCAAACCTGGATGAATGCGTTGACATTCAAGCTATTCGGCCTCGGCGAATGGCAGGCGCGGCTGTGGACCGGCTTATGCGGCTTGCTCGGCATCGCACTGGTCGCCTATGCAGGAGGGCGGGTTTTTGGCCGAGGCGTGGGATTCACGGCGGCGCCTGACTGCGCGGTAAGCTGGGCCGAATTGCCTGGACGCTCGGGCGAATTGATTGCCCAGCCGGGCTAGTCGCAATTCACCGCAATTCACTATTTTCTTTATTCGTCATGTTGCGGTTCGCCCCACAGAGAGATAAGCCCATCCTTCGGCCTGCAGCTTGTGCGGCTGATACAGGTTACGCCCGTCCACGATGACTTTGCTGCGCATGTGCGCCTCCATTTCGACAAAGTCCGGCGCACGGAACTCGTGCCACTCGGTGCAAATGACCAGCGCGTCGGCATCCTTCAGCGCGGCGTATTTATCGGGGCACAGGCTCAAGCCGGCTTGCTGGCCGTAAAGGTGCGCCGCCTCCTTCATGGCCACGGGATCAAACGCCTGAACTTTGGCACCGGCTTGCCACAGCGCTTCCATCAGGGTGCGGCTCGGTGCCGCACGCATGTCGTCGGTGTTAGGCTTGAAAGCCAGACCCCAGACCGCGATGGTCTTGCCTTTCAACTGCGCCTCGCCCCCGAAGTGTTGGATTAGTTTGTCAATGAGAATGGTTTTCTGATGGTGGTTGACCGCCTCAACCGCCCGCAGCAGTTGAGCGTCGTAGCCGATTCGCTGCGCAGTGCGCACCAAGGCCTGCACGTCTTTGGGAAAGCAGCTGCCGCCATAGCCACAGCCAGGGTAGATAAAGTGGTAGCCAATGCGGGGGTCGGCGCCGATGCCCTTGCGCACTTGTTCTATGTCGGCGCCCAGACGTTCGGCCAGGTGGGCCATTTCGTTCATGAAGCTGATCTTGGTGGCCAGCATGGCGTTGACGGCGTACTTGGTCAGCTCTGCGCTACGCACGTCCATGAGAATGGTGCGGTCGTGGTTGCGGTTGAACGGTTCGTACAGCGCCCGCATCAGGGCCAGGGCGCGCTCGCTTTCGGTGCCGAGGATGATGCGGGCCGGCTTCAAGAAGTCGTTGACCGCAGCACCCTCTTTCAGAAATTCCGGGTTGGACACCACGTCAAAGTCGAAGGCGGTACCCCGGCTGGCCAGAATCTTGTCCACGCGCGCCCGCACCTGGTCCGCGGTGCCCACCGGCACGGTGGACTTGTTGACGATGACGCGGTAGCCCGACATATGGGCGGCAATGCTTTCTGCCACTGCCAGCACATGTTGCAAGTCAGCAGAACCGTCTTCGTCTGGTGGCGTGCCCACGGCAATGAACTGCACCTGCCCGTGCTGCACGGCCTGTGCGGCGTCGGTGGTAAAGTGCAGACGCCCCTCTTTCACGTTGCGCTCGACCAAGGCGTCCAGGCCCGGCTCCCGAATGGGGAGGATGCCGGCCTCGAGTTTATCGATCTTGACGGGGTCGACATCCATGCAGACCACATGGTGGCCCACCTCGGCCATGCAGGCGCCGCTGACCAAGCCCACATAGCCCGTGCCAAAAATTGAAAGTTTCATGGATCCTTTAAACCTTGTAATAGGAGCGGTACCAGTCCACAAACCGCTCGATGCCCTGCTGCACAGGGGTGTTGGGCTTGAAGCCTACCCAGGCTTCAAGTTCATCGGTGTTGGCGGCGGTGGCGGGCACATCGCCTGGCTCCATGGGCAGGTAGTTCTTTTTGGCGGTGATGCCCAGCGCGCTTTCCAGCGCCTGGATAAAGTCCATCAGCGTGGTGGACCGGTTGTTACCGATATTAAACACGCGGTACGGCGCGTTGCTGGTTGCGGGATCCGGATTGGCGGGATCAAAAGCGCGGTTGGGTGTGGCTGGTTTGTCCGCCACGCGGATCAGGCCTTCCACGATGTCGTCCACAAAGGTGAAGTCGCGCACCATGTTTCCATGGTTGAAGATGTCAATCGGCTGGCCGGCCAGGATGGCTTTAGTGAACAGAAACAGCGCCATGTCGGGCCGCCCCCAGGGGCCATAGACGGTGAAAAACCGCAGCCCGGTGGTGGCCAGGTTAAACAGGTGGCTATAGGTGTGGGCCATTAGCTCATTGGCCTTTTTGGTAGCGGCATAGAGGCTTAGGGGGTGGTCGATGTTGTGGTGTTCGCTGAACGGGAGCGCCGTGTTGCCGCCATACACACTTGAACTGCTGGCGTACACCAGATGCTGCACGCCGTTGTGGCGGCAGCCCTCAAGAATGTTGGAAAATCCCAGCAGGTTGGAATCGATGTAGGCCTGTGGATTGGTCAGGGAATAGCGCACGCCGGCCTGCGCGGCGAAATGGATGACACGCTCGGGCTTTATTTGCGAAAACAGGGCCTGCATGCCGTCGCGGTCGGCCACATCCAATTGATGAAAGCCGAAGTTCGCATGCGGCTGCAGGCGCGCCAGACGAGCATGCTTCAGAGATACATCGTAGTAGTCGTTCAGGTTGTCCAGACCGATGACACGGTCGCCTCGCGCCAGCAGGTACAAGGTCGTGTGCATGCCAATGAAGCCGGCGACGCCGGTGACGAGCCAGGTGGCGGGGTTGGCCTGCAGGCGGGCCTGCAGGCTTTCAAGTGCAGTCGGCATCTCTCTGCTTACTCCAATTTTGATAGTAAACGGGATAGTGCCATCATGGGTCACAGCGTCTTCCCGCAAAGCGGGAATAGCGGCCATCACGTCGTCTGGCCGGCTTTTCCGGTCAGGCAAATGACCGCCGCCATGCCCGGTCGATTTCGCTACTTAATTTCTGCAGCGATTAGCAACACTTTGCCATGGATTGCAAGTATCAGAGCACCCAACGGCGCGCTTTTCTTGCATAATACATTGATTCATATAGGTAAAACTGTCTTAGAAATGAAAATTGAAAACCTAGACAGACCGAACGAAAAGCACACCCCCATGATGCAGCAATACCTGCGCATCAAGTCCGACCATCCGAGCACGCTGGTGTTTTACCGGATGGGGGACTTTTACGAGCTGTTCTTCGAGGATGCGGAAAAAGCCTCGCGCCTGTTGGGCATCACGCTGACCCAGCGCGGCGCCTCCAACGGCGCGCCGATCAAGATGGCCGGCGTGCCATTCCACGCGGTCGATCAATATTTGGCGAAGCTGGTGAAACTGGGCGAGTCGATCGCAATCTGCGAGCAGATCGGCGATCCGGCCACCAGCAAGGGGCCGGTCGAAAGAAAAGTGCTG
>JANMUE010000502.1:0-6117 GCA_031391205.1 Lysobacterales bacterium
GCCAGCCCGCCGCAGCAGATTGTGCAATCAATACAGTCGCCGAGCGCCGAAGGCGCGCTCGGCGACTGTATTGATTGCACAATCTGCGTCCAGGTCTGCCCCACCGGCATCGATATCCGCAATGGTCTGCAGTACGAATGCATCGCCTGCGGCGCCTGCGTCGATGCCTGCGATGCGGTGATGGACAAGATGCAATACCCGCGCGGGCTGATTCGCTATTCGACGTTGAATGCAATCACCGGTAAGCCCAGCCGGGTGTTGCGGCCGCGCATCGTCGTCTACGCTGGCATTCTGCTGCTGTTGGTTCTGGCTTTCAGCTGGTCGGTGCTGCATCGTGTGCCGCTGATCGTCGACGTGCTGCGTGACCGCAATGCACTCTACCGCGACACTGCCGATGGCAGCATCGAGAACAGCTACACCCTCAAGGTGATGAATAAGGATCAGCAATTGCACCGCTACCGCATCAGCATCGAATCCGCGCTTGCGCTCTCGATCGTCTCCAGTCAGGAAACTTTTGAAGTAGCTGCAGAACAAGTCGTTGAAGTACCGTTTACGCTGCGCGCGGCGCCGGGTGTCGCCAAGGGTGCCAGCGAGATCGTCATCAAGCTGCAGAGCGAGTCGAATGCCGATGTGCGCTACGCGCAGGAGACCCGATTCTTCGGGCCGTTCTGATGACCACGCCCGCTGCCACCCCGGAAACCTCATTGCCGTGGTATCGCTCGCCGATCCTCTTGCTGGCGCTTGCGTTGCCGATGCTCACGGTAGTGGCGGGTATCGCCACCTATCGCATTGCTGCACGCGATGCTTCGGACAACGATCCCGACGCCGTGCGACGCGTTGCACAGGTGCAGACCGCGGATACCGCCAGCGATGAATTGGCGGCGCGCCTGGGGCTGACTGGCGTCGCCACCTTCAATGCCGCGGACGGCAGCGTCCATGTGCAACTCGATAGAGCAACTGCGGATAAAGCGCTGCAGCTGCGCCTGACGCACGCAACCCAGGCGCAGTTCGATCAGACCATCGCGTTGTCGCGTCTAGCGAATGACATCTGGGCCGGCACCGTGATCGGCCCGCGTCATGGCAGGTACCGCGTTTCGCTCCATTCTGCGGATTCGGGCTGGCGTCTGGTCGGGCAACTGGACGCGCAGACCGACAAGCTGCGTTTGGCTCCGGCACTGGGGCAGAGACATGAATGAGCCTGCCGGCAGCTGCTATCACTGTGGCGAACGATTGCTTGAACTCAGCACCGTACATTGCGAAATTGCCGGTGCCGATCAGCGCTTCTGCTGCGGCGGCTGCGTTGCCGCTGCGCAATGGCTGCATGCGGGTGGTCTTGGCGATTTCTATCGTCTGCGCAGTGCGAGTTCGGCGCGTGCCACTGAACTTGATGAATATGCAGCATGGGACAGCCCGGCGTTTCACGGACTCTATGTACGTAACTCCGAGGCGACGGATTCGGCGCCGGCACTGTGCGAACTGGATGTGTCGCTCGACGGCCTGCGCTGCGCCGCCTGCGCCTGGCTGATTCCCAAGGTGGGCGAGACCATCGTGGGTGTGCACGCGATCGACTTGAATGCCGCAACCGGCCGAGCACGTCTGCACTGGAATCCACAGGTGCTCCACTTGTCGGCGATCGCAGGACGATTGGCCCAGCTCGGATATCGCGCACGGGTCGCTGAGCAGGGAAATGATCAACAGCGTGCACAGCGGCGCACCGCACTCAAGCGCATCGCGCTCGCCGGCATCGCTGCAATGCAGGCGATGATGATGAGCGAAGCGCTGTATTTCGGTGGCAGCGAACTGGATCTGGGCACGCGGGATTTTCTGCGCTGGATGACGTTGCTGTTGTCGACGCCGGTGGTGCTGTGGGCGGCCGCTCCGTTTTTCCGCGGCGCTGCGTTGGAATGCAAGCTGCGTCGCTGGGGCATGGACACGCTGGTTGCACTGTCGGTGGGATTGGCCTATTCGGTGAGCGTGGTCGAAACCCTGCGCGGCGGGCCGGAGGTGTATTTCGATGCCGCGGTGATGTTCGTGTTCTTCCTCCTGCTGGCGCGCTACATCGAAGCCGCAACGCGCGCGCGCGCGCGCGCGGCGATTGCACGGGTACAGTCACTGCCGACAACGGTGCGTAAGCACACGTCTGCGGGTTTGGTTGAGGTGAGCCTGCTCGAGGTGGCGATCGGTGATCGACTGCAGGTTCAGGCCGGACACCATGTGCCGGCCGATGGGGTGCTTGACTGCGACAGTGCCGATCTCGACGAGAGTTTGCTGACCGGCGAACCGCGCGCGCAACGCCGTCTGCGCGGTGATCGAGTGCTTTCCGGAAGCGTCGTGCTTGGCGCGCCTTTGATGCTGCGCGTCGAGCAACTCGGCGCCACGACCTGGCTGGCACAGCTAAGCCGGCTGGTGGATCAGGCCCAGCACACGCGGCCGGGATTGCAGAGTCGCGCAGATACATGGGCGCGCATCTTCGTCATCGTGATGATTGCGCTGGCGCTGGGCGCTGCGCTGGTTTGGATGACCATAGATCCTGGCCGCGCATTGCCGGTGGCACTGGCGGTGCTCGCGGCGGCCTGCCCCTGCGCGTTTGCGCTGGCGGTGCCCGCTGCTCAGGCGGCCGCGCAGGCGGAACTTGCGCGTCATGGCGTTTTGATTGTGCATCCGGATGCGCTGGAGCGTGCGGCCGGCATCAGTCGAGTCGCCTTCGACAAGACCGGTACGCTCACCCTGGGGCGCCCGCTGATCGACAGCGTGGAACGCTTCGGCGCAGCGCCAGCAGAGGCTGAACTGATCCAGATCGCTGCGGCGCTGGAACGCGGCCATCGACATCCGATCGCGCATGCATTCCGCGCTCATGATCGGGGACATGAGGTGACATCTGCCCAGGTGCATGCTGGCGACGGTGTGAGCGGCATCGTAGAGGGCATCGGCTATCGCTTGGGTCGGCGCCGCTTCGCCGATGCGCAGTCCACTGACGACGATGGCCGTGTTTGGCTGGCGCGTTCGGATCAGCTGCTGGCTGCATTCACGCTGCGCGATGCGCTGCGTGATGACGCGCCTGCCTGCATCGCACAACTTCATGCATCCGGCATCGACAGCGTGGTGCTCTCCGGCGATTCCAGCCATAGCGTACGCGGCATCGCCGATGTCCTCGGCCTGCGGCGCGCTCGCGGCGATCTGCGCCCGGATCAGAAACTTTCGGTGCTGCAGGCCGAGCAACGCAGCGGGCATCGTGTGGCAATGATCGGCGACGGTATCAATGATGCGCCGGTGCTTGCGGCGGCGGATCTGGCGATCGCGATGGGGGAGGGGGCGGCGTTGGCGCAGCGCAGTGCCGATGCGATTCTGCTGAGGCCGGCGCTGGAATTGCTGCCGCACTTGCTCGCAGTGGCCAGGCGAACTCAGCGCATCATCCGCCAGAATCTGGTCTGGTCAGTGGGCTATCACCTGGTGATGCTGCCGGCGGCAGTGCTCGGGATGATGCCGCCATGGCTGGCGGCGCTGGGCATGTCGCTTTCTTCGTTGCTGGTGACGCTGAATGCCGCACGCCTGCTCAGCTCGAAGCGACTGCCGAAGGCGGCGCCGGGTTTCGACGAACGTCCCGCGGCGGCTCTGCCATGAGTATCCTGATCATCTTGATACCGGTCAGCGTGCTGCTTGTGGGCGTGGCGATCTGGGCCTTTTTCTGGGCTGTGGACAGCGGGCAATTCGACGATCTGGATTCGCCGGCACTGGATATTCTACGCGACGACGTGAAGCCGCGCGGCGAAGCGGGGGAGGACTGATCATGACGGCGTTGGCTACTTCATTGCTTGCGGCGTTTCTCGTCGGCCTCGGTGGCGGCGCGCATTGCGCGCTGATGTGCGGGGGAATTTCCGCCGCCATGGTGGCCGGCGCGGCGCCTGGACGCGCGGCACTGCATTCAAGTCTGTCTCAGCTTGGCCGCATACTCAGCTATATGCTGGCCGGCGCCATCGTTGCGGCAGTCAGTGCCGGGGCGCTGTCGGTGTTGGCTGAGCCCGTCACGCGTACTGCGGTGCATGTCCTGCTCGGCCTGGCCTGGATCGTGATCGCCCTGCAACTTTTCGGCTGGATGACGAAGAACCGCTTTCTGGCGCGCATCGGCAGCAGCTTCTGGAAATTGCTCCAGCCACTTACGCATCGCGTTTGGCCGATTCGTACGCCGCTGCGTGCACTGGCTGCGGGGGCGTTGTGGGGCTGGCTCCCCTGCGGCATGTCGTACGCCATGCTGATGGTGGCGGCGGCGACTGCAGATCCATTGCAGGCGGCCCTGGTCATGCTGGCCTTCGGCATGGGTACCATGCCGGGCACGCTGCTGCCGGCAATGGCGACGGCGCGCATTCAGATGATCGGTGTCTCGCCGCGTTTTCGTCAGATCGTGGCGGTGGCAATGTTGGCCTTCGGCGTATTCACCGTGGTGTCGCCCTTGTTGATGAAGGGTGGGCACGCGCATCATTCTGCCGCAGCACCTGTAGATGCGGATTCCGAGATACCACATCATCATTGATGCGGATGTTGGGTGGGTGCAACCCACCATTTTCGAATGGTTTGATAATGGTGGGTTGCACCCACCCTACAACTGCAACGTCAATCAGGGCTCGATGGGCACAGCTTCGCCGGCGAGTTCATCGAGTCCGGCAAAATCCAGAATGCGTATGCGCTTGCGATCGACGCTGAGTACACCCAACTCCTGGAATCGGGTGAACAGCCGACTCACTGTTTCCACCACCAGCCCCAGATAATTGGCCAGATCCTGGCGCGACATGGTCAGCACGACATCGTCGTGTACCAGTCGCAGCCGACGATGCCGATCCGACAGACTGCGCAGAAAGATCGCCAGACGCTCCTGCGCCTGCTTGCGGCCCATCATGCCCAGATGCTCGTGGTCTTTGACCACCTCACGACTGGCGATACGCAGCAATTGCCGATGCAGGCCCGGTATCGTCTGCGCCACGTCGTTCAAACCATCGAAGGGAATTTCGCAGACCGACGCCTGCTCCAGCGCCTCGGCAGTGCAGTGGTGGAGATCATCGGCGAGCGCATCGAAGCCGATGATCTCGCCCGGTAGATGAAATCCCAGCACCTGCATCTCGCCCTGCCGGGAACTGGAATAGGTTTTGAAGGTGCCGGCGCGTACAACGAACAGGGAATGAAATGCGGCACCGTTCTCGAACAGCAATTGACCGCGTTGCAGCGGGCGACGCTTTTGCACGGCATCGTCCAGGCGCAGCAGTTCGTCACCATCGATACCCGCTGGCAGGCACAGTTGCGACAGCGCGCAGGCTGAGCAGCTTGCGCGTAGCCTGGTGAGATCCAGTGTGACTACAGCATCATTCATGATTGGATCGACTTGCGCGACTAGCTCATTTGATTTGTGATCATCGCAGAAGAGCAGCCAGCCAAGTTTTTTGATTCCCCGGATGCCTCTTTGAACGCGCGACGAATGTTTGCAAACCCTTTTATACACCGTGGGCGCAGCGTTGGCCTGCTGCCGTGGCCGCGCGCGCTGCGGCAACCTGTCCAAAGAGGGGTTTCCGATTGGCCAAGTCGCGATATCCTCGACTCCCGGGGAATTGGAGCAAGTTCTATGCGTTGGATTGGAACGGTAACGTTTGCTGTGATGCTGTGCCTGACCGGCGCAAGTCGAGCCGAGGGCAACGAAGCAGGCGAAGCTGCGCAGCAATACCGGCAGTCGCTCTTTCAAACCATTGTCTGGAACTTCAAACCGATGAGCGACATGGTGCGCGGCAAGCGCGAATTCGATGCCGCCGAGGTCAAGCGCCGCTCGCTCGCGGTGTCGTACTTGTCGGTGCTGCTGGCTGAAGCCTTTCCCGAAGGCTCAGGTGCCAGCGCCGGCACCACCGATGCGCTTGATGCGATCTGGAAAAATCAGGAAGACTTCGCCACCAGGCTGAAGAACTTCCAGGTCGAAGCCAATGCACTGCGCAAGATCGCCGACCAGGGCGATGCGGCCAGTTTCAATGAGCAGTTCAAGAAGCTGAGCGGCACTTGCAAAGGCTGTCACGACAAATACAAAGCCGATTAATGTGGGAGCGGCGTGAGCCGCGATGCTCCTGCTCTACAGTCTGGAGATGA
>JANMUE010000510.1:0-2918 GCA_031391205.1 Lysobacterales bacterium
AGTGGCGACTGATCAATATCAATGTTCAGGTGCGCTGAGGCGAACTGGCCGAGCTGAGGGTAGTGTCTCGGTTTGAAAATGTCCGCAACTCTTCTCCCGCGCGCGGGAGAAGATGCCGAAGGCAGATGAGGGAAACCTGGCACAGCGCAACGCCATTGCCGTACCGCCTTTCGTGAACACCGAACACCGCCGCGGGTTTCCCTCACCTTAGTCCTCTCCCGCAAGCGGGAGAGGAGACAGCGTCAAACTGAGACACTACCCACCTACAAATGCTTGACCAGCGCGCGGATCGCGGGCAAACAACGGCGGCTGATTTCCAGTGGCAGCGCCGCACCCTGCACTCGCGCCTGCAGGTTGCCCTCGGCATCGCGGTCCAGCCCCTGCAGGCGATCGACCGCGATCAGGCAGTTGCGATGAATGCGCACGAACTGGTCCGGGAATTCCTGCTCCAGTGCCTTCAGCGATTCTTCGATCAGCACCTCGCCGTGATCGGAATGCACGACCACGTATTTGTCTTCGGCCAACAGATAGGAGATTTCGTGGATCGCGACCAGCCGCAGGTTGCCGCGCACGCGCGCGCACAGATGGCTGCGGCTGCGCGTCGGCGTTCCCGATGCGGGCATCCGCCGCTCTTCCAGGCTCAGCTTTGCGGCGCGCTGCAACGCCGACTGCAGGCGCTCGGCGCGTACCGGCTTGACCAGATAATCGATGGCGCGTGCTTCAAATGCCGCCAGGGCGTGCTCGTCGTAGGCGGTGCAGAAAATCACCGCCGGCGGCGCATCCGAGGCGGCCAGATGACGCGCGGCTTCCAGACCATCCATCACCGGCATGCTGATATCCATCAGCACCGCCTGAACCTGCAATTGATCACATAGTTCAATGGCAGCACGGCCGTCGGCGGCTTCGCCCACGACCTCGATCCTGGGATCGGTGATATCGCCCAGCAGAGCCCGCATGCGCGAGCGCGCAAGGGCTTCGTCGTCCACGATCAGAACACGCATCTGGTTCACGTCCGTTTATTTGACAAGTCTAGCCTGGGGAGGAGCAGCGTGGCGACATGGTAGTCAGCCGTGGATTCGACTTCCAGCCGCGCTGCCTTGCCGAAGTGCAGCAGCAGACGCTGGCGAATATTATCGAGCGCAATATGGTTGCCCTGGCTGAGTTTGGGCACCATGCCCGGCTTGGGGTTGTGCACGCTCAACCGCAACATGCCATCGGTGGCGCTCGCCTCGATACGCACGGTGCCACCCTGGGCGCGGGTCTGGATACCGTGATGGATGGCGTTTTCGACCAGGGGCTGCAGGCTGAGCAGGGGCACCGGCCAGTCGCGCACATTGGGCTCGACCAGCCGCTCGATGCGCAGGCGATCACCCAGGCGCAGGCTTTCGATCTCCAGATAGCGGTCGACCAGTTCCAGTTCCCGCGACAGTGGGCAGAGGTTTTTCTCGTTGCTGAGCGAGGCACGGAACAGCTCGGCCAGATCCTCGACCGCGCGCTCGGCCGCGGCCGGATCGATGCGGATCAGGCTGGCCACGGTGTTCAGCGTGTTGAACAGGAAATGCGGGCGGATGCGTGCCTGCAGCGCATCGACGCGCGCTTCGGATTCGCGCTCCACGTTCAGCCGCAACTGCTCCTGCACATAGAAGTAACGCAGCGCCGCCGCGGCAAACAGCGCCGACAGCACCACCGCACCGATGACGAAGGGCTGCATGCCCACGTCTTCGGAGATCACACCGAAACGAAAGGCTTCATCCATCAGGCGCATCATGGCGCTGATGATCGCGGTGACGGTCAGCGGCACCGCCCAGGCCCAGGCCATGCCGATCGCGGTCGACAGATGCGCGATGCGCGGGCCCAGCTTGCACAGGAAAGCCGCACTGGCGAGCGCAATCCACTGCACTAGAAAACTTGCGGCGAGAACGCGCTGCAGGTTGAAAAGGGCTCTGGGATCGGGCACCAGCACGATCACCAGCGCGACCAACTGCGCCACCAGCATAACCGCACCGAGCACACGCAGGCTGCAGAAATCCGGCATCCAATGCGGACGCAGCGTGCCTTCTGATTTGCGGGTGGCAGTCATTTTGCGGCGCGATGATTAAGCGCTGGCGAGCAGAATGGGCTGCATGAAATCGGCGATGTCGCGGATTTCCTCGGCGCAGACCGAATGCGGCATCGGGTAGCTGTGCCAGTTCACCTTGTAGCCGGCACGCTGCAGCCATTCGCGGCTCATCGCGCCCAGTCCCAGTGCGACTACCGGGTCCATGCTGCCGTGGCCCAGGAAAATCGGGATGGACTTGGATACCTCGGTGACCTCCGCCTGCGACTTGTCGGCGATCGGCAGATATGTGGACAACGCGATCGCGCCTGCCAATGGCTGGGTGCGCCGGATCAGGCAGGACAATGTGATCGCGCCGCCCTGAGAAAATCCCACCAAAAATTGACGCTCTGGCGGCACGCCACGTGCCGTCTCGCGATCGAGCAGGGCATTGACCTGGGCCATCGAGGCACGCACGCCGACTTCGTCCTGCTTGTGCTCCAGTTCCTGGCCGGAGATGTCGTACCAGGCGCGCATGCGCATGCCGCCATTGATGGTGACCGGCATGGGCTGCGCGTGCGGGAATACGAAGCGGATGCCCGGCCAATTTCGCCGTACCAGCTCCGGCACGATGGGCTCGAAGTCATGGCCGTCGGCACCCAGACCATGCAGCCAGATGACACTGAAGCGCGGCGATGGCGCGGTTTCGAATTCGACAGCTTCCAGCAGGGTCATCAAGTTTCTCCTAGGCGCGGCATTGTCCATGGGGGCGAGGCTGTGCCGCAAGGCGGCAATACCCGTGGGAGCGGCGTCGTGGGAGCGGCGTCCCGCCGCGATGCTCTTGTTCTGACTATCAAAAGCAGAGCAAGAGCATCGCGGCGGG
>JANMUE010000258.1:0-4346 GCA_031391205.1 Lysobacterales bacterium
GTTTTTAAACTGTTGTGGTAGAAACTGTGGTTGTGGGTCCGACGGGGGGTCGGAGGCTTTTTGCCGACTCCCACCGCTCTGGCTAAAGCGTCCGACCGCTGGTCGGACCCACAATGCGGATCAGGGAATGGCCACGCGATAGATTGGCGCCAGCAGCTTTTCTGAAATCACAATAGCGCCATTGCTGGTTCGATCCAGCGCGATGGATTCGGCCTGCGGCATGGGAGGCAGGCGCACGCGGCGTGGTTTTCGCGACAGTGATTTCAGCAGCGATTCGCCGGGCGCTCGTGTGTAGACATAGAGATCGCGGTAACTGAGCACCAGCGCGTGTTCGCCGCGTGCATCCAGCGCCAACGCGGTGATGTCACCCTGGAAGCGGCCGAATTTGGGATCGCGATTCTTTTCGACATCGTTGGCAGGTGGCAATGTGTTGAAGGTGCCGATGTTTTCTGCGACATGCACTGCGTCGCCGGGCGCTGGGTGCAGCGGAAGCCGATACAGCACACGCGGGAAATGGCGTTTGGCGATCAGGTAGATCGCGTCCGATTTGGCGTCGACGGCGACGGCTTCGATATCGCGTGGACCCTCGGGCAACTTGAAGTTTATCTGCCAGGCGATGTCGACGAAGTCGGGCAGAGGACGTTCGGGTTCGGCGACGATGTAAAGCGTCAAGTACGCACGTAGCCCACCGTTGTCGCCGGTATCGGCGATCAGCAGATGCGGTTTGCGACCGAGGGTGAACGACGCCAGATCTTCCCAGTCGCGATTCTTTGCGCCGTTCACCAGCACCGAATCGATGACCGCACCGGAGCGTGAGATGACGTGCAAGCGCGCGCCGTTCTGGCTGTCGTTAACCGCGTAGAGTTCATTCGCTTTCAGTTGCGACATTGCAGCACCGCTGATCTCGCTGATCGCAGGGTCGCGGATCACGCCGAGCAATTCAGCTGTGTTCTTTGTCGACGCAGAGTTCGCGATGCCCGCCGCAACAATCATCATGCCGCAGAGCGCTGCCGAATGAAGCGACGGATACATCACTGCTGCGCAACTTCGATGCTGCGAATTTTCAGATTGCCGAGCAGATTGATGCTGCCGTAAAACGTCGCCGGATCGCCCGACCCGACAGCGAGCGCGATATGCCCGCTGTCGAAGCCACCGAGTGCGGCGTCGAAACTGGTCCAACGGCCGTCTATCCAGGCCTGAGCCCAGGCGTGCGGCACGAAGGCATTCTTATGCCCGGCGAATTGATCGATGTAGGCCAGGCCCACGGCGATGCGCGTCGGGATGCCGAGCGCGCGACCGGCCGCTGCCAGCAGAAGGGCGTGCTCGGTGCAGTCGCCTTCGCGCATGCGCAGGGCTTCGAGTGCGCTGGCATAGCCGACGCGCAGGTTCTTGTTTTCTATGTGCTGCGACACAGCGCTTTGCAGACCGAGCATCTGCTTGCGCGGATCTTTAACGGCACCTGCGGATTTCTTCGCGAAGGCGATGATCTCGGGGGCGTCGCTCTGCACCCAGGCTGAGGCCTGCAACGCCTTGCCATCCATCAGCGTCTTTGGTGTAGTCGCCGATAGCGGGGGCATGTCGATCAGCAGGCTCCAGCTCTTGCCGTCCTGCCTGAGCTTCTGTTCTCCGCCTGGAATATTTGTCGCGACTTTGGCATCGCTCAGCTCCAGTACGTAGTTCAGATCGCCAGCGCGTTCGCGCTCGGGCAAGGCGCGCGGTGCATCGACCACAGTGGCGGAAAACAGATCAGTCGGTGCATCACGGTGCGCTGCTGCGGCTTCGGTGCTGAGCACCATTTCCAGCTTCATGCCAAACATCGGCAGTTCGCTGCGCAGCGGTTCGCCGTCGGCGTCGCTCCAGCTTTGCAGCGTCATCGGGCCGCTGGGCAGGAACAGGGTCTGTTCCATATGCCGCGCTTTGTAGCTGCGGCCGTCGATCTCGATGGTTTCTTCGGCAACGAAGCGCACGGCGACTTCCACCGCTTCCAATTGACTGGGCATGAAGGCGCGGAGTTTCATGGCCTCGCCGGGCTTGAGCTGTTTGCGTTCCTCGAGCAGGCGCATGCCTTCGGTCATCAGCGCGCCTTTGGGGTAGATCAGTTCCTGGGTGCGCACATCATCGCCCTGGGTGAAGCTGACGCTCACATTACCGTCCTTGTCGATGACGCCTTCGGCGCGCTGGGCGGTGCCGCCCATTTCGGTCAGCGTGGAAAACCCCAGTGGCACGCCGGCGCGGGTTTCTCGACTCGATTCTTCGGTGCGTATGCTTAACGCCGTGCCAGCGCGTGCCAGGCTGGCGTCGAAGCGTTCGGTGTTGATGACCGTATCACCGACCACGCGCCGCGAATGCTCGACATGGCCGATCTGCTGGCCTTGCAGCAGCACCTTGAGCCAGCGGACTTCGGTCTTGCCGTCAGCTGAGGCAGCAGAGCAGGCGAGAAGCAGGATCGGAAGCGAGAAGCGGGCGAGGGAGGTCATGATGGGGCTCAAAGGGCTGTGTTAGCGGAATGCGGTTACTCCCTCTCCGATGTTTGGGGAGGGCCGCGGGGAGATAGGCAGCACATTCTTGCAGCTGCGCGAGCCGGATAGAATGCGCCATCTCTCAAAGATGGTGATCCCATGCATTCTCACGGTACCCCGCTCACCGAAGGCGCTACCCGGCTGTTGTTGCTCGGCAGCGGTGAGCTCGGCAAGGAAGTCGCCATCGAGGCACAGCGTCTGGGTGTGGAAGTGATCGCGGTGGATCGTTATGCCAATGCGCCGGCGATGCAGGTGGCGCATCGCAGTCATGTGATCCCCATGCTGGATGCTGCGGCGCTGCGTGACGTTATAGCCAAGGAAAGGCCGACGCTTGTGGTTCCCGAAATCGAGGCGATCCATACGGCCACCTTGGTGGAGCTTGAAGCGGAAGGACTGCGCGTGATTCCGACCGCGCTGGCGGCGCGCCTGACCATGGATCGCGAAGGCATTCGCCGGCTGGCTGCAGAGACGTTGAAGCTGCCGACCTCGAGCTTCCGCTTCGTCGATACCGAAGCGGAGTATCGCGATGCGATCAAGGCCCTGGGCCTGCCCTGCGTGGTCAAGCCGGTGATGAGTTCGTCCGGCAAGGGGCAGAGCATCGTGCGCGGTACCGGCGAGATCGATGCTGCCTGGCAGTATGCGCAGAGTGGCGGCCGTGCTGGAGCCGGGCGCGTGATCGTCGAGGGTTTCGTTCCGTTCGATTATGAGATCACGCTGCTGACGGTACGTCACAAGGCCGGCACGAGTTTCTGCGAGCCCATCGGCCATTGGCAGGACGAGGGCGATTATCGAGAGTCCTGGCAGCCGCAGCCGATGGCGTCGCTCGCGCTGGAGCGAGCGCAGCAGATTGCGCTGACCATTACCGACGCATTGGGCGGTTGGGGTGTGTTCGGTGTGGAGCTGTTTGTGCGCGGCGACGAGGTCTTGTTTTCGGAAGTATCGCCCAGGCCGCACGATACTGGCTTGGTGACACTTATATCGCAGGACTATTCGCAGTTTGCGCTGCATGTGCGCGCGATTCTGGGATTGCCGATCCCGGTGATCCGTACCCGTGGTCCGGCGGCGTCGATGGCGATGCTCGCCGCAGGCAAGGGCGTGCCGCGCTATTTCGGCGTTGCGGAAGCACTGGTCGAACCGGATACCGAATTGCGTCTGTTCGGTAAGCCTTCCGTCGATGGCAAGCGTAGGCTTGGCGTTGCCTTGGCACGTGGCGACAGCCTGTTCGCTGCCAAGGAAAAAGCGCGACGCGTGGCCGAGCGTGTACGCATCGAACTGGAGCCGGAGTAACATGATCGAAACCAAGCACTACGCGGTGTTCCTGTTTCCACAGGCGCTGGAACAAATCAGCGAGACCATCAAGCCCTACCTGCGCCCTGGGCCGCCGGATGTGCATCTGTTGGTCAGTCGCATCGATCCCAGCGGTCCGCTGTTCTCAATGATCCTGCCGGGGCAGGCGGATGGGCAGCTCATCGAGATTGAAATCATGGTGCCGCACAACTTTGTGCGGCTGGTGATGAGTGTGCGCGGCGAGCAGGAGTTCGGTTTTGTATAGCAGGAGCAAGAGCTTCGCGGCTCACGCCGCTCCTACATTGCGATCTGTCAGACTTCGCATATGCAAACCGAATCCGAAGATCAAACCCAATCGACCGAAGTCGAAGTCGAATACCCTGCGCTGTTTCTGAAAAAGGGCGAGGACGCGCGCCTGCGTCAGGGACACCAGTGGGTATTCAGCAACGAGGTCGACACGCAGCGCTCGCCGCTGGCGGAGTTCGAGCCGGGTGAGACGGTCGCGATTTGCGACGCAACCGGGCGCGCTTTCGGACTCGG
>JANMUE010000606.1:0-8303 GCA_031391205.1 Lysobacterales bacterium
GCGTGAGCCGCGAAGCTCTTGCTCTACTCTCGAGAAAGAGCATCGCGGCTCACGCCGCTCCTACAGAACATTTCGAGCAAAAAAGCATCGCGGCGGGACGCCGCTCCACACGAACGATCAATCACCGAACGCCGCACTGGAAGAATTGCGCCGTCGCAGCACATGGTCTTCGCCGAACAGCCGCTCGATGCGCACAAACAACTCGGGACGTGAAAACGGCTTCTTCATGAAATCGTCGGCACCGATCTTCTGCGCATAGAACTGCTCGGTGGCCTCGGCATTGCCACTCATCATGATGATGGGAATGTCCTTGGTGATCGGATCGCGGCGCAGTATGCGCAGTGCGGCGAAGCCATTCATGCCGGGCAGCACGATATCCAGAAAGATCAGGTCGGGTTTTTCGGCACGGGCGATCTCTACACCCTTCTCCGCATCCGGCGCTTCCAGAGCGACGAAATTGTTCTGGGTCAGCATCTTGCGCATCACTGCCAGAATGGTCAGCGAATCGTCGATGACCAGGATGCGGGTACCTTCACGGGAGCGTGCCCGTGGCTTTTCGCGGCGTTCCTGTTCGGCTTCGGGACCGCCAAACAGTCGCTTGAAGAAGGTAAATCGGCTCATTGTTTCCCCTGATCCTGGTCGCTCTATTGCGGAAGTGTCTCGCCTGCGGGCCGCGAGGGCAATGGTTACAGTCGAAATACCCCTGTATAACGACGAAATTCGACGTGAATGACGCCAGTTGCGGGCAGCTGTTCTCCCTCCCCGATGTTCTGGGCGGGGTCGGGGAGGGGCTAGGAGACACTTAGCACTTTCAATCCGACTGGTGCCTTTCCCGACGGATTGAAAGTCAATCCCAACGATCATCTCTGGACCAGATGACTCCGCTGTCCAGACGCACCGGAAACTTGGATACAGGCGAGTACGCCGGGCCGCATAGAGCCTCGCCGCTGCGCACATCGAACTGGGCGCCGTGGCGCGGGCACTCGACGATGTGGCCGTTGAACGGCCCGCCATTGAGCTCGCCGCCATCATGGGTACAGACGTCCTCGATTGCGTAGACCATCCCGTCAACGTTGAAGAACGCGACCATCACGCCATCCACCTCGGCGACGCAGCGTTCGCCGGGCAGCAGCTCATCGGTGGCGCAGATCCGGGTCCAGTTGTTCATGTGGTCGTCTACACCAGCGCCTTGGCGAACACGGCAAATTCCAGATCGGCGCGCTTGGGTATGCCGAAGCGCGGGTCGTCATAAGGAAAGGCTTTGGTCTGGCCGGTTGCCTTGTAGCCGCGCCGCACATAGAACGCGATCAGCTCGCTGCGAATGGAGATCACCGTCATCGTCAGAATGGCGCAGTCGTAGTCGCTGCGCGCCACACGCTCGGCTTCGGCCAGCAGCGCCGCGCCGACACCGGCTCCTTGCGCCAGCGGGCTGACCGCAAACATGCCGAAATAGCCGACGCCGTCGTGGCCTTCGACATGTGCACAGCCCAGGAGGTCGCCGTCGCGCAGCGCCAGCAGCACCCGGCTGTTGGGCGCTTGCAGCAACGAGGCCACCGAGACGGGGTCGGTACGCTGACCGTCCAGCATATCGGCCTCGGTGGTCCAGCCCTGTTTGCTGACATCGCCGCGATAGGCCGATTCGACCAGAGCGACGATGGCGGGGATATCGGCTTCGGTGGCAGCACGGTATTCGATCATGGGCGAAATGGTCTCCAAGGTAATCGGATGATGCATGGCATCGAGCAGTGCATTGAAGGGCAATAGCGCGCAGCGCTGGCGCGCAGAGTGTTTGCGCAGTTCGGCGAACACCGCCAGGTCCGCAGGCAGCGGCGCGGACTCGCGATTTTGAATAGTGCCCTTCATCGCGTCGCGCAGCGCCGCGATCTGATCGGTATTTTGCCCCATCGCTGCCTCGGTCAGTATCGAGGCGCTGGCGGTACAAATGGCGCAACTCTCGCCCTCGAAGCAGCACGCCAGCACATGCCCCGCGGCCGACAGCTCCACCCACATGGTCACATGATCGCCGCAGCTGGCATTGTGCCCCTCGCCGCGATGCGTGGCCGAGCGCAGCGACCCGCAGTTGCGTGGCGCACGGTTGTGTTCAAGCACGGTATCGGAATAGAGGGTGGATAGCGGCATCAGGGCATTGTAATAGGCAATCTAATTGGCAATGTAGGAGCGGCGTGAGCCGCAATGCCATTGCTCTGATGCTCACATGAAACCACAAGCATCGCGGCTCACGCCGCTCCTACGCCAACATCCCACGCACCTTACCGATCGCCGCCAACAAGGCATCGATCTCGTCAAAGGTGTTGTAGAACGCCAGTGAGGCACGCGCCGTTGCCGGCACACCGAAAAACTGCAGCAGCGGATGCGCGCAGTGCTGACCCGAACGCACCGCCACGCCTTCGAAATCCAGCAGGGTGGCGAGGTCGTGCGCATGCACGCCATCGATCAGGAAGGCGAACACTGGCGCTCGCTCGCGCGCCGTGCCAATCAGGCGCAGCCCGTCGATCTGCGCAAATTTCTTCAGCGCGTATGCTGTGAGTTCCGCTTCACGACCGGCGATGCGCTCGATACCTATGCGCTGCACCCAGTCGATCGCTGCACCCAGCCCGATGAAGCCGGCGATATTGGGCGTGCCCGCTTCAAAGCGATGTGGCGGCGCCGCAAACGTCGTGCCATCGAAACTCACGCGTTCGATCATTTCGCCACCGCCGATGAAGGGTGACATCGCCTCGAGTATTTCTCGGCGCGCCCACAGCGCGCCAGTACCGGTCGGTCCGTACAATTTATGCCCGGTGAACACATAGAAATCACAGCCCAGCGCCTGCACGTCGACGGCCAGGTGTGGCACCGCCTGTGAGCCATCCACCAGCACCGGAATACCACGCGCGTGCGCGGCATCGATCAGCGCGCGCAGCGGATTGACGGTGCCCAGCACATTGGACACATGCGCAATGCCGAACAACTTGACGCGTGGGCCCATCAACGCCAGCGTCGCCTCGACATCGATTTCGCCCGACGTGGTGATCGGCGCCGCCACGACGCGCGCACCGCTGCGCTCGGCAATGATCTGCCAGGGCACGATATTGGCGTGATGCTCCATCATCGACACCAGGATCTCGTCGCCTGCCTGCAACCTGGGCAGTGCCCAGGCATAGGCGACCAGATTGATCGCTGCCGTGGTGCCGCTGGTGAAGACGATTTCCTCGCGATGCGCGGCGTTGAGGAAATGCTGCAGCTTGTCGCGTGTCGCCTCGTAGTGATGCGTCGCTTCAGCGCCCAGCGTATGCACGGCACGCGCGACATTGGCGTTGAAATCGGTGTAGTAGCGCGAAACAGCGTCGATCACGCACTGCGGCTTCTGCGCGGTATTGGCGTTGTCGAAATAGATCAGCGGCTTGCCATGCACGCGGCGCTGCAGCTGCGGAAATTCGGCGCGCAGCGCAGCGATATCCAGCGGCGCGGCAGTCGCGCGCTCAGCGTTCATCGGCGTCATTTCCGACGAATCCCGCCATGGCTTCACGCAGCGCCGCGGACATCTGCGTACGCAGCGACTCGGCACTCAACGCCTGCAGCGCCTCGATCGCGAATGCGTGCGTCAGCATTACCCGCGCACGCGCCGTCGGAATGCCGCGCGAGCGCAGGTAGAACAATGCACGCTCATCCAGCCGCCCCACGGTGGCGCCATGCGCGGCCTTCACTTCATCGGCATGTATCACCAGTACCGGGCGGGTATTGATTTCGGCATGCGGCGACAACAGCAGGTTCTTGCTGCTGAGTTTGGCGTCGGCGCCATCGGCACCGACATCGACATGAAGATTGCCGGTAAAACCCAGGCGCGCGCGTTGATCGGCGATGCCGCGCCAGATCAGATCACAGGAGGTATCGCGGGCACGATGCTGAACGCTAAGCTGCACATCGGAATGGGCGCGCCCGTTCAACGCCTGCACGCCACCAGAAACGAAACGCGCGCCGTCGCCGATCAACTCGACATCGACCTGGTGCCGGTTCAACGATTGTCCGGGTGTCAGCTCGAAAGTTTCGACGGCCGCGCCACGCGCCAGCCGGTAGCGGGTGCTGTGAATGCTGTTCATGGTTGCGCTGGCGCTGGTCTGGCGGGTGTGCGTCAGTCGCGCATCGGATCCCAGCGCGACATCGAGCACCCGATTACAGAGGTGTGCCGCGTTGCCATCGGCAAGATGCCGTTCGATCAGCGTACAGCCTGCGCCGGAGTCCAGCTCGATGCCGATACGCGTATGCATCGCCACCGGTGCCGCCGTCGGCAACGACAGAAAGAACAGATGCAGCGGGATTTCGACCTTGGCATCCGCCAACACCTTGATCGACGCGCCCGCCTGCGCCAAGGCCAGATTCGCGGCGACGAATGCATCAACGGATTGGGGCTGCACAGTCGGCGACTCCGAAGCACCAACCTCGATCCGCATTCCCTGCGGTGTCGCGTCCAATGCCGACAGATCCTGGCGCAGCACACCATTGACGAAGACGAGCCGAAGCTGCGCCGCCAAAATCAGCGCCTGTAACGGCGCCGGAACAACACGGGCCGCGGCATCCACATCACTCAGTGCGAACGCCTTGCTTGCCAGGCTGCGCAGCGAGGTGTAGCGCCAAGCCTCATCACGCGCTGTAGGCAGACCGATTTGCTCAAGCAGCGTTCGCCCGCTGCGGCGCAACGTGCTCTGCGTGTTGTCGTCAGCCTGCGGTTGCAACAACGAATCCAGCAATGGAGATGCCACTGTATTCATGACGCGAACGCCGCCGCCTCTGCACGCTTGCGTTCGGCGATCCAGGCGTAGCCTTCTTCTTCCAGTCTCAACGCCAGACTCTTGTCGCCGCTCTTGACGATGCGGCCTTCCGACAGCACATGCACCTGATCAGGCACGATATAGTCGAGCAGGCGCTGATAGTGGGTGATGACGATGAAGCTGCGCTCAGGCGAGCGCAATGCATTCACGCCATCGGCAACCATCTTCAACGCATCGATGTCCAGTCCGGAATCGGTCTCGTCGAGAATGCCGAGCGCGGGCTCGAGCAAGGCCATCTGGAAGATTTCGTTGCGCTTCTTCTCGCCACCGGAAAAACCTTCGTTGACCGCGCGGTTGAGCAGCTCGTCCTTGAGATGCAGCACCTTGAGCTTCTCACGCACGCGCTTGAGAAACGCCATGGAATCGAGTTCGGGCTCGCCGCGATATTTGCGCTGCGCGTTGTAGGCGGCACGCAGGAAATAGGTATTGTTGACGCCGGGGATCTCCACCGGATACTGGAACGCCAGAAACACCCCCTCGCCGGCACGCTGCTCGGGCTCAAGCGCCAGCAGATCCTTGCCGTTGAACTGCACCGAGCCCTTGGTCACTTCATAGCCCTCGCGACCCGACAGCGCATAGCCGAGCGTGGACTTGCCCGAGCCATTGGGGCCCATGATCGCGTGCACCTCGCCGGGCTTCACCTCCAACGACAGGCCTTTGAGGATTTCCTTGCCGGCGACACGGACGTGGAGATTCTTGATCTCGAGCATGGTCAATTACCTTTGGAATCTTGTGGGTCGATCGGGTAACCGAGGGCCTCGACATCTCCCAGGTCACGAAGACGACCGGTTGCCAATTTGTTTCGGCGTAAGTCTTCACGGCATATCAAGGTGATCGGTATGCCATCGAGCGTGGTGTCTATCCTGCGGCTATAGGTGCGATCGAACTCGAGGCCGGAAACACGCGTTAGCAGATCGATCCGCGCTGGCTCGTAACCGAGTTGAAGCGTCAAGCCCGGTGTCGAGAAATCGGCGGCCGAAATGCTCAGCGATTCGAAGCCGAATCGTCCCAGGACTTCCACGACCTTGGCGGCATTTTCTTGCGTGGCGTCCACCCAGATATCGAGATCCTTGGTGTAGCGCACGTGCCCATGGGCGCCAAGCGCATAGCCGCCGATGACCAGGTAGCGCACGTCATTGCTGTTGAGCAACGACAAGAACTCTTTGAAGTCGCGGTTGAGTTTCATCGGTCCAGCCGTGGTGTTCGTTGATGAGGTCCAGCAATGCGTCGAGACGCTCGGGCATCGATTTGGTCAACCAGTACTCGCAGTCCAACGGCTCTTCGCCGAGCTTGAACTTGCGCAGGACACGCTGCATGCGTTGGGTCTTGGTCATCCTTTCGACTCCTTCGGTGTATCCAGTTCAAGCAGTGCCTGAGTGCCGTGCCTCATCCGATAGCCCCTTCCAGCGAAACCTCCAACAACTTCTTCGCCTCCACCGCAAACTCCATCGGCAGTTCGCGGAAGACTTGTTTGCAGAAGCCATCGACGATCAACGAGACGGCGTCCTCCTCGCTGATGCCGCGGCTGAGGCAGTAGAACATCTGATCGTCGGAGATTTTCGAGGTGGTAGCCTCGTGTTCGACGATGGCGCCGGGGTTGCGCACTTCGATGTACGGGAAGGTATGTGCGCCACAGCGCTTGCCGATCAGCAGCGAATCGCACTGGGTGAAGTTGCGCGCGCCGTCGGCAGTCTTCTCGACGCGCACCAGGCCGCGATAGGTGTTCTGACCGCGGCCGGCGCTGATGCCCTTGCTGATGATCTTGGACTTGGTGTTCTTGCCGATGTGGATCATCTTGGTGCCGGTATCGGCCTGCTGTCGATGATGCGTCAGCGCCACCGAGTAGAACTCGCCGCTGGAATTGTCACCGCGCAGCACGCAGCTCGGGTACTTCCAGGTGATTGCCGAACCGGTTTCCACCTGCGTCCAGCTGATCTTGCTGTCCGCACCACGGCATTCGCCACGCTTGGTGACGAAGTTGTAGATGCCACCGACACCGTTCTCGTCGCCCGGATACCAGTTCTGCACCGTCGAATACTTGATGTTGGCACGCTCCATCGCGACCAATTCGACCACTGCCGCATGCAGCTGGTTTTCGTCGCGCATCGGCGCGGTACAGCCTTCGAGATAACTGACGGTCGCGCCGTCCTCGGCGATGATCAGGGTGCGCTCAAACTGCCCCGTGTCGCGTGCGTTAATGCGGAAGTATGTGCTGAGTTCCATCGGGCAGCGCACACCCTTGGGAATGAACACGAAGCTGCCATCGGAAAACACCGCCGAGTTGAGCGCGGCGAAATAGTTGTCGGCCACCGGCACCACCGAACCGAGATACTGCTTGATCAACTCGGGATGTTCGCGCACCGCTTCGGAGAACGAACAGAAGATCACGCCGACTTCGGCCAGCTCCTTCTTGAACGTGGTGCCCACCGAGACCGAATCGAACACCGCGTCGACCGCCACGCCGGCAAGGCGCGCACGCTCGTGCAGCGGCACGCCAAGCTTGTCGTAGGCCTCCAGCAGTTTGGGATCGACCTCGTCCAGCGATTTGTATTTCTGCTTGGGCGCGGCGTAATAGCTCACCGCCTGGAAATCGATCGGCGCGATGTCGAGCTTCGCCCAATCCGGCTGGGTCATGGTCAGCCAGTGGCGATAAGCGGCGAGCCGCCATTCGGTCATCCACTCTGGCTCTTCCTTCTTCGCCGAGATCATGCGCACCACCGCTTCGCTCAGCCCCTTGGGCGCGATGTCCGATTCGATGTCGGTGACGAAACCGGCGTCGTAGGTTCGGTTGGCGATGAGGGTTTCGACTTCACGCGGCTGCGCAGACATGGGGCTTCCTTAAACGACCGACGCGCGCAGCGATGCGGCGCGTGGTTGACGTGCGGGAACAGGTTCGGGCTGCAGCATTTCTGCAAGGGTGACGCTGGCCAGCGCCGATTCGATGACGCGGCTGATGCGCCGCCAATTGCCTTGTACGCGGCAATGCGGTTCGTGTCCGCAGCTGCCTTGCACGGCGCTGCATTCGGTCATCCCCAGCGGCCCTTCCAGAGCTACGACGATCTGCAGGATGCTGATCTGATCCGCCGCGCGCGCCAGTCGATAGCCGCCATGGATGCCGCGCCGCGACTCCACCAGGCCTGCACAAGCCAACTGCTTGAGCAACTTGCTGACCGTCGGCATTTCCAGGCGCGCGTGCTCGGCCAGTTCTGATGCCGCCAGCACTTCGCCCGGACGACTGGCGAGGCAGGTCATCAGAACGGTGGCGTAGTCGGTGAGTTTGCCAATGCACAGCATGAGGTAGCGGCCAGAACCCTTAAACAGGACTGGAATGGTACCAGTTAGGCGCAGACCACTCAACGACCAGAGTCTTGAAGCAGTGTTCCGGTTTGAAACTCAGCCGATTTGTCGTCGTGGGAGCGGCGTCCCGCCGCGATTGGGCGTCGCTGCAGCGCACACAACCGCGGCGGGACGCCG
>JANMUE010000031.1:0-4966 GCA_031391205.1 Lysobacterales bacterium
CAGCGACTTTTTGCCAGAACGACCCATCTGCGGACCAGAGGATTGCAGATCGGTAGCCGCATAACCGGGATGGCTGCTGTTGCTGGTCAGTCCCCAACCGCTGGCATCGCTGCGCCGCTGCAGATCGAGAGCGAACATCAGCATCGCAAGCTTGGATTGCGCATAAGCGGCCCAGGGCTTATAGCGCCGTGTCCATTGCAGATCGCCGAAATGGATCGCCGCACCGAAACGATGCGCAACGCTGCTGAGGTTCACCACGCGCGGCGCGCTGCTTTTGCGTAATAGCGGCAGCAACTGCGCAGTCAACGCGAAATGACCGAGGTAGTTGGTGCCGAACTGCAGCTCGAAGCCGTTCCTGGTTTCGTAGCGGGTCGGCGGCATCATCACGCCCGCGTTGTTGATCAGCAGATCAAGCGCATGGTGTTCTTGGGCGAAGCTGTTGCTGAATTCGGTAACCGACGCGAGATCGGCCAGGTCCAGATGCGCGTAGCGAATCGTCGCGTTGGGATGCAGCGCGCGAATACGCATGAGGGCCGCGGCGCCCTTGGCTGCATTGCGGCCGGTCAGCGTGACGTCGGCGCCTGCGGCCGCCAGCGCAAGCGCGGTCTCATAGCCTAGACCACCGGTGGCGCCGGTGATCACGGCGCGATGGCCCATTTGCGACGGGATGTTCTGGGTAGTCCAAGGGGGCATGTCGACGCTCGGGGAGTGGAGAATTAGGGCGACTGACGACCTTAGTTGGGGCCACTGTGAAGATTACCAAGGCGCCTTGGCCCGAAATGGCTCACTGTTCCGGAGGGTACTAACTCAGGCATCGCACAGAAATAACTGGTGCGGATTGCGCAGACCAGATTGATGAAAACAGGGGTCACGAAAACAGGAGTCAGTGTAGTATTTCGATGATGCTCGTTGACGAAATGGTTCACTGACCCCCTGTTTCGGACCCCTGTTTCAGACCCCTGTTTCACCTGTTTCACCGACCCCTGTTTCGAACCGGAGAACCTATGCGCGACCGCAACCTGAGAAACACGGCCGCCGTTTCCAGTTTCACTCGCTTTGCCAGCATCACGCTAGCCATTGTCTTGCTGCCATCCTGTACATACCTGAAGTACTCCTCGGTGCAGGCAAACTACGCACGTATTCAGAACGCGACCCCTGGCCAGGTCAACTTGAAACACATGCTGGATCGGGAGTCCTTTTTCGTTTTCGGCAAGACGTTTGACAACACCGGCCGCTACACCAAGGCATCCATGGCGGTAGCTGCCTACTCAAGCAAATACAAGGCGCACGAGCGCGTCGACACCATGTTCTTCGAAGGCGCCGGGACTCACTATGGGCTGAATTTGCCCGAAGGAAGCTATACCTTTGTCGCCTATGCAGATCTCAACGATGACCGCGTCTTCGATCACACAGAAACCGTAGCGGTGCGTGACGTCGAGATCGGCCTGGATCAGCGGAAGGAAAGAATTGCGGGTCACATCGACCTTCAGTTGACGGCCGCCGCCACGGTTGATTGGGCGCAGTCGCTACAACGGCCCGCATCGCACATCAAAGCGCAATCCATCTTCTACCCGGCTGGCACCATACGCAGTCTGGACGATCCGATTTTTGACACGTCCATGGCCGTTCTAGGCATGTATGACCCTGCCTCATTTCTTGAACATGCGCCCACAATGTTCTATGCGGAGCACGAAGATATCGCACACAAGGTTCCGGTCATCTTCGTCCACGGTATTGGCGGCAGTTCGCGCGCGTTTCGAACCATGGTCGACCAGCTGGATCGGGATCGATACAAGGCCTGGTACTTCTACTACCCATCAGGGGGCGACCTCGATCAATTCGCCGCTCTCTTCTACGACATCTTTCTTTCCGGCACGGTCATTCCCATGGGAGAGATGCCAATGGTCGTTGTGGCACATAGCATGGGTGGTCTGATCGTCCGCGAAGCATTGAACAAATCCAAGGGCATCCGGCGGGAGAATCGCGTGGCACTTCTTGCAACCATAGCCACGCCCTTTGGCGGCCACCCATCCGCGGCCTCCGGAGAAAAGCACGGGTTGATCGTGTTGCCAGCGTGGCGGGATTTGAATCCGGAAAGCGAGTTCATACGCCAGCTCTATCGAAATCCGCTGCCTGCGTCTGTGAATCATCAACTTCTGTATGCGTACCAGAATACCCGGACACTGAAATTCGGCGGCAACAGTGACGGGGTCGTTCCGCTTTCCAGCCAACTACATTTGCAAGCTCAGAAACAATCACACGAACGCCTCGGGTTCAACAGTGGCCACGTTGATGTTCTGGAAAATCAGGATCTCATCGACCACTTGCTGGAAAAGATCGGCGCGGTAAAGAGCGTCTTTCCTGAGTCGCACATTCAGATCCTGCTCGAGGGTGGTTTCGACCTTGAGCCAGGCGCCCAGTACAGCCCGCTGACCAGGCATATCGTTCGCTACGCTGGCAAGTATCTCGCCCTCCTCGTCAATGGCCGCGTCGAACCGATCAGCCCAGCGCAGAAGCGTTTCGTGCAGGCCGTCAGTGGGGCAATCCCGACAAGCACCGATGTGGAGCGCGAGTTCAGAGTGTTCATGCAGCAGCACCACGAACTGATCGAAGCGTTCCTCGCTGCGCGTGAGCGTGCGGCATCCCCAGCACGGGCGGGAATCGACAGGTAGATGCGCGTGAGGCAGAAGGGGCAATGCCTTGGTTTTAAAAACAGGGGTCACCATTTCGCAGGTAGCCTGGACGTAGCGCAGCGGAGTCTGGCTTGGAGTGGCGACAGACTTCGATGGATGCGCAGTTGCACCGAAAAGAACCCTGGATTGACCGGCTCTGCCGTTAAGAGCCGCTGCGCTCCATCGACGCCACTTGCTGGTTTCAACAGCGCAGACGATCAACCTGCGGTTTTTCGCCCCCTGGTCAGGGGGCGATTGCGACTCCGAACCTGTTCAGGGGTTCTTTGGAAACGAAGTGCCGGAGCAGCGTGTAGTGGCTACACGCAGCATGAGCTGGACTTCTTTTGTGGTTTTCTACTGCTGTTCAAACGCACCGCTGTCGCATAGTCCATCTGCGCGCGCGATACCCCGGATATCGGTCGCGGTGCAGTTTGCTGCGAGGCCGAAATTGCGCTGGGGGACCAGCTGATTCGCATTCCATCCCCAAAATTCAAGCGGACCGTTGAAACTGCCGTTTACCAAGGCGAAAACGGCGTCGCTCGATTGCCGGGCATCATTGCCATTCGCTCGGCAGACGCCAGCGTTCGGGCCGAGCTGGTTGCCACCGTCACTTGCAAGCCGGGGAACGTTTAAGCCGCAGTGATCGGTGATCAGGCTATTGGCGATGCGCATTTGCGTGGGTTCACTGCCGCAACTGGCGTCACTGATCTGCTTGATCCCAGGCGAACCGATCGCATTGGTAGCGTGCACGTTGTTGTGCAATGTCGCATGACGCAGTTGTGCCGGGCCGGTATTTTCTATCGCCTGGCCGCGCGTCGACCCTGCGCTGTTGCCACCAAACGAAACGTTGTGCGCACTTAACCCACCACAGCCGGAGAAGACGCCACCACCACCGCCGGTGGCGACATTGTCGCGAAAACTCACTTGCTCGAAGGTACTGGGCACGGTTTGCCATTGGCTGTTGATGAGGTTAATTGCAGCGCCATCGCCAGCGTTCGCTTTGTTGCCGGTAAACTCGGCGTCGCTGATTTGAATCGGCGAATTCGAGTGAAACGCGCCTCCGGATTGCGCGCTGTTGCGCTGGAAGCGTACGCCGGTAAAGCTCGCAATCGGCTCAGGCTGCAACGAGGTTATGTGCACTGCACCACCCTGCTGGGCGCTGTTTCCACTGATCTGAATCCAGCTGCCGACACCGGCTGCCTGGGTGGATTCCAGCATGATCGTGCCTAGAAAAATGCCGATCGCGCCGCCGGTTGTGGCACTGTTTCCCTCGATGCGCAAACTGCCGTCGTCGCTCCACATGACCTCATAAAACGTCGGGATGGGATTGCCCGAGATCTGAATCGCGCCACCATTAGGCGCTGAGTTCTTGCTGATGCTGACGCCGCTGGTCACGACCGTCGCATTGCCGAGGAAGGCGATTGCGCCGCCACCGATGCCTGCCGAGTTATCTTGAAACAGCACCGATTGCATCGTGACAGTGGACAGGCCAAGCTGAATTGCGCCGCCGTGGCTTACAGTCTGACATCGTTCCAACTTTGCACCCTGAAGCCTGAGTTGGTGCGGTTTCGGACTTGCGCCAACCATTTGTAGGCAGCCACCACCGGGGCCACGGCCGTCGGAAAGCGCAAGGTCGCGAATTTCCAGCGACACCTGCGCAGCCTGATTGACTGCGATGATCTGATTCTTGACCCCAAACGGGTTGTGTGGCGCATTGACCCATTGCACGCGGGTAGTGTTGACACCGGCACCGTAAATCAAGACCGATTCGGTAACCCAAAGTGCACCTATTCCGGCCTCAAGCGAGTGCGGCGTGCTGTCGACACGCGTCAATGCGTAGGTGCCCGCCCGCAATGCGATGCGATCCGCGCCCGGGTTACTGTTCGAGCGTGCAATCGCGTCGCGCAGCGAACAGCTCGTCGCCGTACAAAGCCCGGGTGCCGGGTCATCGAATCGCGTCACGTTGTAGGTTGCAGCGATCGCGACGCTGCCTGCCAGCAGCGTGCTGGTAACGAAAGCGGTGGAAAGTAAAAGTGCAAATGGGCGCATTGGCTTGCCTCCTGGGTTGGTTCTGCACCTCACGGGAAAAGCGGGCGACAGGGGCCAACTCGGTAGCCGTGTTGCGTGCAGCGACCCATTCGCGACTCCTACTGCGCAGGAATGCGTGGCCGAACCTCTGCACCCGAAACAGGGGTCCGCGCGGAATGGCACTTACTGAAACGTAAATCGCATTGAAAGTAGGCTGGCGGTGAACGCAGTGAACCCCAGCAGCCCTGCGTGTTTGCTGGGGTTCA
>JANMUE010000266.1:0-7518 GCA_031391205.1 Lysobacterales bacterium
CGTATCAGCAGCGGTTGGTGGCGTATTGCGCGGAGCATGGGGTCGCGTAAATGTGGGAGCGGCCTGCGGCCGTGAATCCATGGTTTACGGCAGACCGTTCGCGGCCGGAGGCCGCTCCCACAAAAACAATCACCCATTCCAATACCAATGCCACGGCTCATAGATCACCCCGTGCGGATTGCCGCGCGGATAGCTCATGCGGAATCCGAACTGAGAGGCGTGCACGCGTAGCCAGGCGAAGGCGGGCGTGGTTTCGAATACTTCTTCGGCCGGCGCACAACCGGGCGTACCGATATCGATGGCGCGGCCACTGTGGTGCTCGCTATAGCCGGGTGCCGTGTTGATCGACAGCACCTGTTCGATGCTCATGCCGCGCTCGAGTTTGCGACGCAGAATGCCGGCCTGGTAACCAATGCTGCGAAATCCTGAAATTGCTTCCAACGGAATGCCGCTTTCGCTTGCCGCGCGACGCATGGCCTGCCAGGCCTGCATAGCACCATGCTGCAGCCAAAGCGTTCGCCCAACATAGTCTCGGCCGGCGTAGTGCAGTCGCAAGGGTTCATCGATCCACGCCAAGTGATGCTGGTTCGCGTAAGCAATCGGAACGCCCAGCGATTCGGAGATCGAGTCGCCCAGGGCCCGCACCATGGAGGTATCTTCGCCTCTGTGATCAGATGCAAAATCCTCGCCGTCGACGCTGCGTACTTCCGGCAATGCCGTTCGTATCAGCCGGGCGACTTCGGTACGCATCGCAACGCTGTCGTGCATCGCATGCAGCCGCAGCGACATCCATCGCGACGCGCCGATGGCGATCACACGATGACTGCCGATGACGCCGCCGCGATGCTTGTGCTCGATCAGATCGGCGCGCAGCCAACGCGGCGTCAGGCACTGGGTGTGCGTGCGCAGGGGCAGAGAAGGTTCGAGTTCCGCAAAACGCTGACGATCCGTCAACGTCAGCGCCGGCCGCAGCGCAAGCGTGCTGCCGTTGAGCAGCGGGGCCGGAAGCAGCGGCCAGGTCGACGCGGATCGGGGTGCGGATAGCGATGGCGGATAACGCATTGCGTAGGGCAGTCTCGCTAGGAACGAAGCACGATGATAGCCCGCGTTGGTGACGATGAGCGTGTCCTTATCGGACGCGTTTGAAGATCAGCGTCGTGTTGGTCGGCAGCTTGCCGCCAGATTCGAGTTGGGTAACCAGCTCCCAGCCCTGACTGCCCAGCCGCGTCAGGTCTTCGCTGATCTTGGCGATGTCCGGCGCCATCTTGAAGAAGCTGTTCTTGATTTCGTGTACGAGATATTCGAAGCGTTGCGTGCTCATGATTTTCTGGCCTTGGAGAATGTATCCGTTTTCTCATCGTTGAGCTTTCCCGCCTTGCGCAGCGCATCGCGCAGAATGTATTCGATCTGCGCGTTCAGGCTGCGCAGCTCGTCGTCGGACCAACGCTGCATCGCATCGAGCACGGCAGCGTTGATCCGGAGCGGGTAGGCTTTCTTCTCGGTCACGATCGCGTCCGCACGTTTCAATAGATCGAACCGGCGTTGACGATGGGCTGGGTGCCGCGTTCACCACACAGCACTACCAGCAGGTTGGACACCATCTGCGCCTTGCGTTCCTCGTCCAGGACGACGACGCCCTTCTCGGCGAGTTGCTCCAGCGCCATATGCACCATACTGACCGCGCCTTCCACGATCTTTGTACGCGCGGCGATAATGGCGCTGGCCTGCTGACGCTGCAGCATCGCCTGGGCGATTTCCTGTGCATAGGCCAGATGCGAGATACGCGCCTCCAGCACTTTGACGCCGGCGCTGGTCAGCCGATCCTGGATTTCCTTGCGCAGATGATCGGCGATTTCCTGGGTATGGCTGCGCAGCGATACCAGATGGTCGTTGTGCAGATCGTAGGGGTAGCTGGTCGCTGACTGGCGCAACGCTGCTTCGGATTGCACATGCACGAAGTTCTCGTAGTCATCCACAGCAAACACCGCTTCGGCAGTATCCACCACCTGCCAGACCACGACCGCGGCGATTTCGATCGGCGAGCCTTCCAGATCGTTGACCTTGAGCTTGTTCGATTCGAAGTTGCGGATGCGCAGCGAGACCGCTTTCTTCGAATAAAACGGATTGGCCCAGCGCAGCCCCGGCTCGCGCACCGTGCCGACGTAGCGCCCGAACAACTGCATTAACGCGCCCTGGTTGGGCTGCACCATAAACAGCCCGAACCAGCAGAAGAATGTGACGATGCCGGCTGGAATCACCAACAGTCGAAACCCGGTGAAGGCCAGTAGGGGTAACACCGCTAAGGTGATGACCAACAACAACAAAATTACAGGTATGCCGGGCAGCGAGGGCAGGGTACTTTCGTTGATCGACGCATTCTGGTTCATGGCGTTCTCTCCGTTGGGTGCAACTGAACGATATCATAATGATATCAAATTGCAAGTTTCGGAGCGGCATGAACAGCCAGTGCATGTGTGGAGCGGGGTCTGGCCCGCTCGCTTCGGCTTTGCTTTTTTCACGGGATCGAAATCAAAGGCCCGCGGGTCGGGCCGCGTACCTACAATGGCGACGCAGGAGGGGCTCGACCCGCGCGCTTCCTTCACCCATCCCGCAGCGCCAGACTCGGGCTGATCTGCGTCACGCGCCGCGCCGGCAGCCAGCAGGCGATCAGTCCGACTGCGAGCAGCAATCCTGCGCCGAGTGCCAGCATCAGTGGCAGGTCGGCGTTGATCGCCAAGCCTTGCCAGCTGGCGGAAAATGCAATCAGCAACAGGCTGCCGGCGCCGATACCGGCGAGGCACAGCAGGCCGCCGCGGCTCACGACGTGGGCGACGAGCTGCCCTGGGGATGCGCCCAGCGCCATGCGCACTGCGAGTTCGGGCGTTCGGCGGGCGATCAGGTAGGCCATTACACCAGCCACGCCGAACGCCGCCAGCAGCAGGCTAGAACCTGCAAACGCCAGCAACACCAGCGTCTGCACCCGTGGCTCGGCCACGCTGGTAGAGATCACGCTGTCCATGGTGCGGATATCGAACAGGGGATTGTGTGGCGAGACGCGCTCGGCGATGGCGCGGATCGGTGCAATCAGCGCTTCAGGGTCGCCTTCGCTGCGTACGGTCAGCGTCATGGTTGGGGTGACGATCCATGAGGTCGGCATATACATCGTCGGTGTGTGGTCTTCGCCCAACCCGACCTGGCGCACGTCGCCGACGACACCCACAACGTTCCAGGTTTTACCATTGCCCAGGCGCACGCTCTTGCCGACGGGATCGCTGCCGTCCGGGAACAGATTCTTCGCCAGACCTGCAGACAGCAGCATCGACCGCCGCGGCTCGTTGTCGTCGATGAAACCGCGACCGCGCAGCACCGGTACACCCAAAGTCGTCAAATAGTGCGCCGAGACGACACGCCAGGAGGCGCTCACGCTTTCCTGTTCGTAGGTCAGCGCGCCGCCGGTGCCGGCCGCAACCATCATGCTGGTGTTGAAATCGCCGAGCGGGATTTCGCTGGTGAATCCAGCAGAGTGAACGCCGGGAAGCTCGGCGATTTCCTCGAGCAGCCGCGCGTGAACGGCGCGATGCGGAGTGGTATCGACATTCTCGTTTTCCTGCGGCTGCGTCAGCCGCGCCACCAGCAGGCGCTCAGGGCGGAAACCGAGCGAGGCGTCCTGCAGGTTGGCCAGATGCTGCGCCAGCAGCGCAGCCGAGACCACCAGCATGGTCGCCAGCATGAACTGCACCACCACCAGCGCCTGGCGCAGCGGGCCGCGCTGCGCGCCCAGCGTTGAGTGACTGAGCTGCTGCAGCACCGTACCCAGCTGCGAGCGCATCGCAACCAGTGCCGGCGCCAGCCCGAAACCGATCGCGGTGACTGCGGCGATGGCGATCGCAATGGCTGCCGCACGCCAATCCAATGCAAACGCGGCCAGCCTCGGCGTCTCAGCCGGCAGCGCCGCCACCATGATCTGCATTGACGCGTAAGCCAGCGCCAGGCCAAGCGCGCCGCCGACACCGGCGAGCAAAAGATTCTCGGTGATCATCTGCGCCACTAGCCGTGATCGTGCCGCGCCCAGAGCCTGGCGCACACCCATTTCGCGCTGGCGCGCAGTCGCGCGCGCGATCTGCAGGTTGGCGACATTGGTGCATGCCACCAGCATCAGCACCACGACCGCGGCCAGCAGCATCAGCAGCCGCGCACGCGCGTTATCACCGACGATCCAGTCGCGCACCGGCTCGATCGCGCCTTCCCAGCCGTTGTTGCTGTCGGGGAATTCGACGGCGAGTGCCTTGCTGATCGCGTCGAGTTCGGCCTGCGCCTGTGCCAAGGTGGCGGTGGGCGTGAGTCGGCCGAGTACGTCCACGCGGCGATCGCCACGGCCGTAGGTCTCAGGGTCGGGATTGAGCGGCAGCCAGACGTCTATGTTGGTGGCGAACCCTGCGTCCTGCGGCGCGATGCCGACGACGGTACGACTTTCACCATTGATCGGGATGGCGCGCCCCAGCAATGCCGGATCGGCGCCGAAGCGGGCACGCCAGATGTCTTCGCCGATGATCGCCACTGCTGCTCCACCGAGTGCATCCTCGGCAGGTGTAAACGCACGACCGGCTATCAGCGGCATGCCGAGCACTGTCCAGATATTGGCCGATGCGCGCAGCCCCTCCACGCGTTCGAAGCGACCGTCTGTGCCGAGGTTGACACCTTCGCCGTCGATCGCAGCGATCTCGGCAAACGCCGTACTGCGTTCCTGCCAGGACAGGAAATTGGGTATCGACACGGAGAACTCCGGCAGTCCGCGAGACAGGTTGCGCTCGGTCAGCCGCAGCACTCGATCCGCATCGCGGTAGGGCAGCGGCGCCAGCAGCACCGCGTGTGCAATGCTGAAAATAGCGGTCGCCGCGCCGATACCGAGTGCGAAACTCAGCACCGTTGCTGCGGTGAAAGCGCGGTTATGGCGTATCGACAGACTGCGGATGGCGTAGCGGAGATCGTGCAGGCGCATAGTGTCGTGTCCGGTCCGGGCGAGCCGCCAAGCCGATGCAGCAAGCGGCGTGCCATGCACGATCGTGTCGTCGCCTGGCAAAAGCGCAATGGGATCAAAGGGGTTTGCCCTGGGCGGCGGAATCGTTGTCGGGCGTTGTCCGAATCCGAACGCCCAGCGTCCGTTTTCATCAAGACGGGCGGTTGTAGATGCGGGGCCTGACCCGCATGCTCTTCGTCCGTGGCGCGGAGGTGCTGGATCAAAAGCATGCGGGTCAGGCCCAAACCTATGACCGAAGGGCTGTCAACGGCGGAGCCGGTCAATCCCTTGCGGACATTATTCGTGCAGGATCTGGCTCAGAACTCCAGATCCAGCGCCGCGCAAAGATAGTCGATCATCGGCGCCAGGCCTTTGAAATGTTCGATGACCAGGCTGTGCAGCTGGTCGCCCAGCACTTGTTCGGTGCTCAGATTGATACCGGCCGCAAGATTCTTGCGCTTCAGATCATCGATCAGCGGATGTGCGGGATCGATACCGCGCGGTGGTCGCGTGAGAGATTCACCCCAGAATTCGTAGCGGCTGCGAAAGGGCTTGGATTGCGTGGCCTTGATCCAGGCGGCGGGGTTCTCTTCGAGGAAGCTGCGCAGACGCTTGAGCGTGTCGGGTTCGGGATGCCAGATACCGCTGCCGACAAAGCATTCGTCCGGCGATACATGTAAATAGAAACTTGGCGCCGGCACCTGCTTGGAGCGCTGATGGAAGAAACGCGCGCCGGACCAGGTCTTGTAAGGCGTCTTGTCCTTGCTGAAGCGCGTGTCGCGATACAGTCGAAACAGCGATCCACCCTGTTTGCGCGGGTCTGCAATGAAGTGCGGACTGATCTTGGCGAGCGGCGCAGCGAGATCGGTGATCAGCGCCTGAAACGGTTCGCGTACGTCGCTTTCGAACTTCGCTTTGTGCGCTTCGAACCAGTCACGGTTGTTGTTTTTCGCCAGTTGCTTGAAGAACGTCATCGTGGCCGGAGAGAAATAGGTCTTCTTCATTGCAGATCCTCTTGAACTTCGCGTATCCAGGCTTCGACTTCATCGAGCAGCCGCAGTGCCCGGCCATCGTCGCTGCGTTCACGGCGCAGAATCTGCACGCGATCAAGCATCGCGTTGGCGCTGCGCTCGGGTGGTTCGGCGTGATCGATCAGATGCTGACGTTTCCAGTGACGCCAGGTTTCGGATTCCTGCGCATCCAGCGTGTCCGGGTAGTGACGGGCGCGATAACGGAACAGCATCTCGCGATAGCGTGCGTCAGCAAAATCCGCTGTCATCGCGCGCAGCTGTTCGGGGCGTGCACGGCGCACCTGGGCGGCCCGTTCCATATCGGTATTGCCGGGCAGGCCGCCATACAAGTCGGCCTCGGCTTCGGATTTGGGATAGGCGGCGATTTGCGAAAATACTTCGCGCACCTTCTGCGCCAGCATCTCGGTGCCCAGCAATCGTTCGCGATGTGCGAGACAACGGTCCACATCCAGACCAATGCGTGCGGTGTCGGTGCCGGTGAGCGTCGACATCGGCGCTAGCGCCGGGCTCTTGTTGACGTGCACGGTTTTCAACGGAATGCGCAGCACGTCGTCGGGCAGATCGGCGCGCGAAACGAAAACCCGGTCGCGGACATCGGCCGAGTCCAACGCGATCAGATCGCTGGGATCGGCGTGGAGATCGACCACGATCACGCCATTGGGCTGGGTCGGATGCTGGGTGATCGGCATCACTATCGCGAGGCAGCCGCGTTCGGCCGCGAAGCGAGATGACGCGTGCAGTATCGGCGTGCCGAGGTTCCAGTCAAGCAGTGCCGCGGCCTTGCGCTTGTCGCGAAGCGCGAACAGGTAATCGAACAATTTGGGCTGCGCCTTGCGGAAACGTTTGGCCATGCCCAATGTGGCCATCACGTCGTTGAGTGCGTCATGCGCCTGCGTGTGTTCGATGCCATTGGCTTTGCTCAGATGCTCGAGCCTGAAGCTCGGCAAGTCGCCTTCGCGGCGCGGCCATTCGATGCCCTGCGGACGCAACGCATAGGCCATGCGCAGTGCATCGATCAGATCCCAGCGCGAGCAGCCATTGCGCCACTCGCGGCCGTAGGGATCGAAAAAATTGCGCCACAGGCCATGGCGGGTGACCTCGTCGTCGAAGCGGATCGAGTTGTAGCCCAGGGTGCAGGTGCCGGGCTGGGCGATCTGCTCGTGGATGCGGGCGAAGAACTCGGGCTCGGGCAGCCCTTCGCGCTTTGCCTGTTGCGGCGTGATGCCGGTGATCAGGCTGGCTTCGGGATTGGGCAGCAGGTCTGATGCCGGTTTGCAGTAGAAGCGGACGGGCGCGTCGATCGGTTCGAAGTCGGCGTCGGTGCGGATGCCGGCGAACTGGGCGGGGCGATCGCGGCGCGGGTCGGCGCCGAAGGTTTCGTAGTCGTGCCAGAAGAAGGTGGGTTGCATTCGCCGATTATGGCGGAGTCGTGGGAGCGGCGTCCCGCCGCGATGCTCCGGCCTTGACTAT
>JANMUE010000060.1:0-6734 GCA_031391205.1 Lysobacterales bacterium
GCGTCCGACCGCTGGTCGGACCCACAAAATCGACACTTCGGAATGCGAGCTTCGCTGATCGTAGCGCAGAGTGCAGCCGCGTCCGGGGCGCGGGCCAGTGCAGGCCCCGGACGCGATTGCGGGCATTACATCTTCATGCGCAGCGACAGATAGAACTGACGGCCATTATCGTAGAAAGCGGTCGGCTGATCGCGGTTGTTGGCATAGTACTTCAGCACCGGCGTATTCAGATTCAGGCCATCCAGCGACAACGAGAACTTGTCGGTGAGCCTCACACCCAACGATGCGGCCAGCGTGCCGACTTCGTCCTGATGCTGCGCAGTGCTGCGATCCAGTCCGTTGAAGAACTCGGAGCGGTAGGTATAGGCAACGCGCGCGTTGATGCGTTCGTTCTCGAAGTAACCCGTCAGGTTATAGGTATCGCGTGAGGCACCCACCAGTTCACCGGTATCGGTGGCCACTTCCTTGCGCGCCTCGGCATCGGCGTAGGTGTAATTGGCCATCACACCGAAGCCCCAGCCGATCGGCTGCTGCCAAGCCAGCTCCATGCCTTTGATCTTGCCTTCGCCATTGACCGGCGAGGTGATGGAGTAAACCTCATCCTGCCCGGTGCGGATGTTGCGGTAGGTGCTGTTGGACACGCCATAGCTGACATAGCTCGACAGATCCAGATAAAACAGGCCGGCGGAGAGCAGCGACTCAGGACCGTAGTACCACTCCAGCGCCGCATCGAAGTTGGTCGAGCGGATCGGCTTGAGGTTGGGATTGCCGCCGCTGCCGGTGAGCAGGGTGTCGTTGAGATCGACGGCACCGCCGATGGCGCTGAAGTCCGGGCGCGCCATGGTCTTGGCGGCTGCGAGGCGGCCGACCAGTTCATCGGTCAACTGGAAGCGGAAGTTGGCACTGGGCAATACATCGGTGTAGTCGTTCTCGACCAGGCGCTGATAGAAACTCCCGAAGGCGGAGGTGGTGATGGCGTTCGGCACTGCGGCGCAGGGTGCCAGTGGCGGACAGACGGCGGCCGCAATCGGCACGTTCTGCAGTACGCGTTCCTCGGTCTGCACCACGCGCACTCCGATGTTGCCGCTCCAGTTGTCGCCGCTGAGGTTGCTCATGATGTAGGCGGCGCGGTTGTTTTCTTCCATGGCGAATTCGGCCGGGAAATAGCGGCGCGTGATCGGATCGCGATTGGAATAGGTATTGCCCCAGTCGCGCAGCACCTGCGGATCGAGCTGCCAGACATTGCGCGGGAAGTTGCCGCCACCGAGGCCGTCGCCGAAATCACCGGGATAAGTTTCGCCATTCCACCGCGGCAGGTTGGCGATGTTGAATGGATCCGCCGACCACAACGGACCCTGGGCGACAAAGGTCGAATCGCGTTCATGCTTGGCGGCGCGCACGCCGAACTTGATGTTGGAGAAGGTGTCGTTTTCGAGTGCGAACTCGCCATCGACCTGGCCCCAGGTCTCCTCGTCATCGGTGGTGGCCGGACTGGCGCCGAAGATCCAGTCCAGCACGGTGCCGGTGAATACCGCAGGATTGCCGAGCGGGATCGATGCATCGGCTGGCGAGCGCAGGCCGTTGAGCCGATAGGTAGCGCCGGTATTGAAGATATCGCCCTCGAACACCGCCTGCTCGGGCGTTTCGCCCTTGCCCGTGGAGTTGCCGAACTTGCCGGTCAAAGTCAGCCGATCGCTGGCGAGGAATTCAACGTCGAGGTTGTAGAACTCGGATTCGGAATTTGCACCCGGACGATAGATCTGATCGTCGATCGCGTACTGGCGGCCGGTGATGTTGTTGAACTCAGCTTCGACCAGGGTGTTGTTGCGCACCACATAGCCCGGATCCGGCGCCTGTCCGGTGCCACCACCGAGGATGCGGCTCGGCCACACGATGAAGTTACGATTGAAATTGGTCGCTTCCATATGCGATGAGAACACGCTGAGATCCAGTGTCAGCGAGTCGGTGGGTCGTGCCTGGAAATCGATCAGGCCGCCTTTGCGCTCGCGCACCTGCTCGAACAGTGCCGAGCCGATGGCGTTGGGATAATAGACGCCGGAGAGATCGGGATTGGACAGAGCGATGGCGCTGCCCGGTGCGATCTGGCTGTAGCCGAGCATTTCCTGGCCATCGCGGCGCAGGCTGCGCTCTTCCTGAAACACTTGCAGCAACACGCCGAACGTATCGGCCTCGTTCTTCCAGTTGACCAGGGCGCTGAACTGCGGATCGACTTCATCGGGCAGGCTGGAATAGACCGCGCCTATAGACGCTTCGGCAGTGAGTGCGTTCTGGAACTGCAGCGGCTGGCGGGTGCGGATGTCCACGGTGCCGGCGACGCCTCCTTCCACCAGATCGGCCTGCGAACTCTTGCGCACGATGACCTGACCGACCAGTTCGGAGGGCAGCAGCGAATAGCTGACACTGCGGCCAACGGTGCCAACCTGGTTGAGCACGAACCAGTCGCCGGAGCCGATCATATGGCCATTGATCATGGTTTGGGTCAGGCTGGGATTGGTGCCGCGCAGGCTGACGCGATCGTTCTCGTCAAAGCCGCCTTCGCTGGCGCTGGCTGAGCTGATGGTCACGCCGGGCAGACGCTGCAGTGAGTCGGCGACATTCTTGTCGGGCATCTTGCCGATGTCTTCCGAGGTGATTACTTCCACTACGGCATCGCTGTCGCGCTTCACCGAGAGTGATTTTTCCAGTGAGGCGCGAATGCCGGTCACCACCACCGTTTCCATTTCCGTCGCGTCCTTGGCGTCTTCCTGATTCGCCGGCGCCTGTTCCTGTTGCGCCGATTGCTGTGCCTGCGCGGCCGGCTGATAAGCCATGCCCATGAGCACTAACGCTACTGCCGATGCGATCGGTGTCTGCTTCACTTTCATGAGTCATCCTCGGTGGTGGCTGGTGGATGCATGCGTTCTGTTGCGACCTGGATACTGGATCGAAACCCCCGGCGTTCTCTGCCCCCTGAAGGGCGGCCCCGCAACACAAAACTGTCACGGAGCGGTGCTGGTTTGGTCTCCCTCCAAGATCCTTACAACACTACCAATGCAATGCCAGTATGCTACCAATCGAATCACAACGCTAGTCCCCTGTTAAAAATTCCGGCGATCAACCGACGTTGTCAACTCATCCAAATGTTTTTAAACGATTTATTTTTGTGCGTCGAAGCAAAACTGGACCTTACCAGAGGACTGCACATGGTTTTCGGCGACCCAAAATTCAAAGCGAGCACTTGCCAGACACGGCACATTACAGCGGCAGATAGCGCAGAGTGAGGAATTAATACGTTTATTTTCAAATGTTTATCCAGATTAGCTGGCTTTTTTCGGCGCGCCAGAGCTGATGGGCGGCGGGCGACGGCGACCCGACTGGCAACTTTTTTGCAGGCCAAATTCTACTCACAACAAAGACCACTCTAGCTTTTTGGTATTGTTGTGGTACTAATTGGCAGACTGACCGCAGCGGGACTGTTGCGGCTATGCCAGTCACAATGCAGGCAACCCGGAAACGTCGAATGAACGCCTTGGCGCAGATCCTGAAGCCGCTCGATCCGAACAATACGCAGCCGCTCTACCAGCAGGTGCAGCGGGTGCTGCGCGACGCTATCGAGAAGCGCATTCTCGGCCCCGAAGACGCGCTCCCGGCGGAACGTGATCTCGCCAGTGAACTGGCGGTTTCGCGCATCACCATCCGCAAGGCCATCGATGGTCTGGTCAAGGAGGGCCTGCTGGTCAGCCGCCAGGGCTCGGGCAATTTCGTGTCGGCGCGCATCGAGAAAAACTTCGCCAAGCTGACCTCATTTTCCGAGGACATGCGCGCACGCGGACGCAATCCGCACAGCGTGTGGATTCGTCGCTCTGCCGGCACGGTGACGCCCGAGGAAGTGCTGGTGCTGCGCCTCAGTCCGGGTGCCCCGGTGTTTCGCTTTCATCGCGTGCGCTATGCCGACAACGCGCCGATGTCGGTGGAATACGCGACACTGGTGGCCAGCAGTCTGCCGTCACTGGAAGCTGTGGAAGAATCTCTCTACGAAGCCCTGGAACGTGCCGGCAATCGCCCGGTACGCGCATTGCAGCGGCTGCGCGCAATCCTGCTCAACGCCGAACAAGCGGCGCTGCTCAAGGCCGCGGCTGGCGATGCGGGGCTGCTGGTCGAGCGCATCGGTTTTCTGCGCGATGGCACCGCCGTGGAATTTTCGCAATCGATCTATCGCGGCGACACCTACGACTTCGTTGCCGAACTGAGCGTGCCGTCGTGACGGCGCGCGACACGGACCTGCAGAAGTGACCATGACTTCAGAAGCCGCTGCCACCAAGGTGCCGCTGCAGCCCGAGCGCACGCGCATGTTCATCGAGGCAGCGCAATCGGCTGCGGCATTGCGCCAGCAATTCCAGCGCAATCATGCCGACCTGCTGTCGATCGGCGCTGTGCTGCGCAGGCAGGCGCCGCGTGCCGTGGTCACCTGCGCGCGTGGCAGCTCCGACCACGCCGCCACCTTTGCCAAATATCTGATCGAAACCCACGCGCATGTGATCACCGCATCGGCGGCGCCTTCGGTGAGCTCGATTTATCTCGCCAAACAGAATCTGCAGGGCTGCCTGTTCCTGGCGATTTCGCAGTCCGGCCGCAGCCCCGATCTGATCGCCTCGGCAGAGGCGGCACGCAGTGCCGGCGCCACCGTGATCGCGCTCGTCAATGCCGAAGACGCGCCTTTGGCAAACGTCGCGCATCACACCGTGCCGCTGTGCGCGGGCAGCGAACGCAGTGTCGCGGCCACCAAATCCTTCATCACCGCACTCGCGGCCATCGTGCATCTGGTGGCTGCCTGGACCGATGACGCAGCACTGATCGCCGAATTGCAGGCGGCACCGGATCTGCTGGACCGCGCCTGGCAGCTCGATTGGAGCGCAGCGCTGCCGGTGTTGGAATGCGCGCAGCATCTGTTCGTGATCGGCCGCGGCCTCGGCCTTGGCATCGCGCAGGAAGCGGCGCTCAAGTGCAAGGAAACCAGCGGCCTGCATGCCGAAGCGTTCAGCAGTGCTGAAGTGCTGCATGGGCCGCAAGCGCTGCTGAGTCCGCTGTTTCCAGCGCTGCTGCTGTCACAGCACGACGACACCCGCGACGGTGTCTCCGCACTTGCCGCCGATCTGGTCAGTCGTGGCGTACCGGTACTTGGTGCCGGAGTGACGGCGCCTGGCGCGATCGCGCTGCCGACACTAAACGCGCATCCGGTGATCGAGCCACTGCTGCTGATCCAGAGTTTCTATCGGCTGGTGAACACACTGGCGGTGCAGCGTGGACACAATCCCGATCAGCCACCGCATCTGCGCAAGGTCACGCGCACACTGTGAGCATCCAGGCCCTGTGCAACGCGCGCATCCTGCTCGATGAAGGCCTGGTCGAAGGACAAGCCGTATTGATCGAGGATGGCAGGATCCTGGCGCTGGTGCCGGAGCGCGATGTCCGCGTCGGTGCGGCGCATCCGCGCGATCTTGGCGGTGCACTGTTGCTGCCTGGTTTCGTCGATACCCAGGTCAATGGCGGTGGTGGCGTGCTGTTCAACGACGCACCGGATATCGCATCGATTCTCGCCATCGGTGAGGCGCATCGCCGCTTCGGCACCACGAGTTTTTTGCCGACGCTGATCAGCGATGATCTGCAGGTGCTGGCGCGGGCCATCGCCGCCGTCGATCAGGCAATCGCCGCAGGTGTGCCCGGTGTCGTCGGTATTCATATCGAAGGTCCCTTCATCAGCGAAACCCGCAAGGGTGCGCATGATGCCGCCCATATCCGCGAACTTGAGCCGGCGCATGTCGCCCTGCTGTCGTCGCTGCGCCGCGGCCGCACCCTGGTGACGCTGGCGCCGGAACACACCACGGTCGAAACCATCGCCATGCTGGCCAAGGCCGGCGTGGTGGTCGCCGCCGGTCACAGCAACGCATCGTATGTTGAAATCCGCGATGCGCTTGATCATGGACTGAGCGGCTTCACGCATCTGTTCAATGCCATGTCGCCGCTGCAGAGCCGCGCGCCCGGTGTCGTTGGCGCCGCATTGCACGATCAACACAGCTGGTGCGGCATCATCGTCGATGGCTGGCATGTCGATCCCGTGGTGTTGCAGATCGCGCTCAACGCCAAACGCCTGGATCGTTTCATGCTGGTCACCGATGCCATGCCCATCGTCGGCAGTGATGCCACCGAGTTCCAGCTGCAGGGCCGCAGGATTCTGGTGCGCGACGGGCAATGCGTAGACGAACAGGGCACGCTGTCCGGCTCGGCACTGAACATGGCCGCTGCGGTGCGCAATGCCGTGCATATGCTCGGCGTTCGTCTGGAGGACGCAGCGCGCATGGCCAGCACGAATCCGGCCGAATTCCTCGGGCTCGGTCACGAGCTCGGTCATATCAAGCCCGGCTATCGCGCCAATCTGGTGTTGATGGACGATAAGCTGAAGGTGCTTGATACGTGGATTGATGGAAGTCGGTCCATCGGCTAATCGCTCCCGATGCTGCCCGTTTACGCAACGCCAACGGAGCTGCTCCGGCTCTCTCGCTGTTGATTTTGTAGAGCGGGGCTTGCTCCGCTGCATTTGATCTTTCTCAAACGGGGAAAACAAATCCAAGGCAGCGGAGCAAGCCCCGCTCTACAAAATCAACAGCGAGAGAGCCGGAGCAGCTCCGTTGGCGTTGCGTAAACGGGCAGCATCGGGAGCGATTAGCCGATGGACC
>JANMUE010000106.1:0-7851 GCA_031391205.1 Lysobacterales bacterium
CGCATGCGTGACAAGGAACAGCGGCAGCAAGCTGCCGCACTCCACAAAAGCCGGTGCGTCGAACTTCCAGCTGGACCATTACCCTCGCCGGATGAAAATGCATGAAAGACCAACGCGCTCTGCAACTGTTCGGCGAGTGGATGGAGTTGCCGACCGCTGAGCAGCAGACACAACTGGCGCAATTGCGGCTCGATGATCCGATGCTGGCTGATGCCGTCGCTGTACTGCTGCGCGCCGACGCTGACTGTGCCGGCGTATTGGATGGTGGCGTGCAAGCCTTGTTGGAGCAGGTGGTCGATGTCGATGCGGCAACGGAACTCGAACACGTCGCTGCCCCAGACGTCGCCCAACCCATCGGCGCGTTTCATCTGCTGCGCCTGATCGGCCGCGGCGGCATGGGCGAGGTGTGGCTGGCGCAGCGACGTGACGGCGACTTCGTCCAGACCGTGGCGCTGAAGCTGCTCAAACGCGGCATGGACAGCGAAGCCCTCACTGCACGCTTTATCCAGGAACGTCGCATCCTGGCCGGATTGAATCATCCGTGCATCGCCCGTTTCATTGATGGCGGCATGAGCCTGGATGGGCGTCTGTATTACGCCATGGAGCATGTGGAAGGCGAAAACCTCATTGACCACGCCGAGGGTCGACAGCTGACGTTGCGCGAGCGCGTGCGCTTAATGATCGAGGTGTGTGAAGCGGTGGCCTACGCGCAATCGCACCTGGTCGTGCATCGCGACCTCAAACCCTCCAATATCCTGGTGGATGGCGAGGGCCGTCCACGCGTGCTGGATTTTGGCATCGCCAAGGTGTTGCAGGAACGCGGCCCCGGTGACACGCTGACGCACACCGGTCTGCTTGCACTATCACCCGCCTACGCTGCGCCCGAGCAGGTACTGGGCGAAACCATCAGCACCGCCACCGATGTGTACGCCCTCGGCGTGATCCTGTTTGAATTGCTCACCGGCGTACTGCCTCAGGCGCGCAAGGAACGCACGCTGGAAGGTTTGGCAGCCGCCATTCGCCAGGAACACAGCATCGCACCCAGCCAGGTTCTCAAACACACCGATGCCACCACCCGCGGCGTGCATACCGCGCGTATGCAACGCGAGATCGCCGGTGATCTCGACATCATTGCACTTACCGCACTGCGCCGTGAGCCCGAACGCCGCTATCGCGATGCTGCCGCCCTGGCGGAAGACCTGCGACGCTGGCTCGAGTCGCGCCCGATTGCCGCGCAACCGGATACGCGCTCATATCGCCTGCGCAAATTCGTCGCGCGCAATCGTCTGATCGTGGGCAGCGCCAGCGGCGTGCTTCTGGCGCTGCTCGCCGGTTTAAGCGTGGCCTTGTGGCAGGTGGGTGTTGCCAGAGAGCAGGCGAGTATTGCGCAAGCGCAAACCGCGCGTGCGGAGCGCGAGGCGGCCTCCGGTCGGAGGATCACTGATTTTGCACTTTCTCTGGTCCACGAATTGAATCCACACGGTCGCGCGGGTGCGGAAGCGAAGACCCCGCAACAGCTGCTGTCGGCCAGCATCGAGCGCGTGCGCAGCGAACTTGGCGACGATCTGGAAGCGCGCGCGGTCATGTTGAACAAACTGGGCATGCTGGTCAGCGTGACGGGTGATTTATCCCTTGCGGAAAGTGCCGTTCAAGAGGCTTTGACGATTGCACAAAAGCTTGATGCCAGGGATTTGGCCATGATCCAGTTCAACCTGGCCGCCATTCGCATGCAGCAAGCGAGAGATACCGAAGCGGAGCAATTGCTGGAAAGCGCCGTGCCCAGGTTTGCGAACGATCCAGACGGCAAAGAATACGCCGCGATGGCGGTGTCGCATCTCGCCAGAATTGCACGGGGTAAAGATCAACTGGAACTCGCGTTGGCAAGACTGGAAAAGGCACAAGTGCTCTTCACCGAGGCCTGGGGCCCTGATCACGGCCATACCATTGAACTTGAGGGGCACCGAGCCATACTCATGTTCGAACTCGGCCAGTATGCCGCCGCACAAGTTGCCTACCAAAGCACGATTGAACGCTTTGAAACTCATCTTGGCGCGGACTATCCAAGACTGATGGTGCCTCTTTCCGGATTGGCCAGACTGCAGGCCTTGCGCGGCAATCCGCAGCAGGCGCTGCACAACATGGAGCGCGCCCTCACCATCGGCGACGCCAAGATGAGCAAGGCCGATCCGTACTACGTGCGCACCCAGATCGATTTGATTGAAATGCGCTGTGCGAACGGTGATCTCCTTGAAGCCCGAACCCGATTGCAGGGTATCGACGAGACAAACCTGAAGCAGCGCCCGACCATACTCGGCCCACTGGCGCGCGCACGGGCTTGCCTGGCGCGTGCCACCGGCGCATTCGACGAGGAACTTTTATTGTTGCAACAAGCCCAGGCACAGGCCAGGGAAGCGAATGCCGCCGACAACATCACCGTCGCCGAGGTATTGTCTGCATTGGCTTTGAATGCGATTTCCAGAGCGGCGTTCTGCGAATCCATGCAGTTGGCAGAGACGGCTCAAGCGATGTTTTCAACGTTGCCGAATGTTCGTTTGATCGATCGGCTGACGCTGATTGAAGTAGAGGCCATTCTCATGGCGCGTGCTGGACGTGTCGAGGCCGCCCAGAAAATACTTCGAAACACTGTGCACCAATTGGAAGCAGACATCGGCACGGAAAGCCCAAAGACTAGCCGGATGCGCGCCCGGCTTGCCCAAATCCAGTCTACGCCGCGCGGTGCCGAGCAATGTGGAATGCATACGCCCGATAAGCAGCCCGGGTAATCCAAGCGCAGCCCTGCAATGCGCCTGAAGGCAGAGGGCAATTCTGTTCTCGCTGCCCCATCCTCTGAATCCCTGGCCCCTCATACCGACAATTTACGTTCAACCATGCAAGTCGCCGCGCATCAGCGGTCCACCTTGTTGGGAGATTTCGGTATGACCCATCGAACGCGTTGCCACACCGTCGTGATGACGGTGTTCCTGGTCTGTTTCATCCTGGCTGCACCCAGTTCGGCACAAACCTATTCCCATCACCAGACCTTGCGCGCCAGCGCCAGTGGCGAGGGTCAGCCGGGCCTGTTGCACGGCTATCGTGTCGCGGTCGATGGCAATATGGCCATGGTGGCGCAGCGCCCGGATGATCAGGACACCATGCTGATTCGCGCCTATCAGCGCGTTGCCAGTGTTTGGCAACCCGCCCCCGCTTTGAACCTCACGCGCGGTGCGTCCAGAATCGTGGATATGGATCTCGATCTGGATAGTAGTAGCGACCAGTATCGATTGCTCGTATCGACCGAAAGCACAACAACCGCCGGTGGTTCCTTTACCATTTATCGCTTGGACAATGGACAGTGGTTGCAGGAGTTCGGGGCTGGCGTGGGCAACGAGTCAGGCTATGGCGAATCGGTTGCGCTGGCCGATCGCATCGCGGTCATTGGCCGGTCCCAATTCAACAACCGTGGCATGGTCAACGTCCGCCGCCTGGACAATGACGGCAACTGGTCGAGCGTCAATCTGTTGCCTTCCAGCAGTCAGGTAGGCGCCGGTTTTGGCAAAGCAGTTGCCATTGTGTCGGGCGCGGTCGTGGTGGGCGCGCCCGATCACGATGTGACGATTGCGGGAGGTGCGACCCGCACGGATGCCGGGATGGCCTTTGTATACGAGCTCACCCAGAACACCTGGTCCGAAGTCGCCACCTTTACCGCCGCTACGCCGGAAAACACCGGGCGATTCGGTGCTTCGGTGGCGATCAGCGGACTGGATGAGGGCACGCCGGATCGCATGTTGATCGGCGCGCCGCGCGAAGACGGTACCGACGGAGCCGTGTATGGCTATCGGCGCACGAGCGGTGTCTGGGCGCAGTCCATGCGTCTGACGCCCGAGGCGCTTCCCGCCTTTCAGCAATTCGGTGCGGCACTGGCCCTGGATGGCGCCTACGCCGTCATCGGTGCGGACAATTACACCATCGTCAACGACCAGGGGCCGGACGACTTCGGTGTTGGCGCCATTTACGGCGCAGTGTTCAATTCAAGCTTCACCAGCGCCACACTGACGCGCAGGCTGGATCCGGTTCCCGAGGCGCAAAGCCGTGTCGGACGGGCTGTGGCCATTGACCGCAGCGGCCCCACTGTCATGGCGGGCGCGCCGAATGCCGAGTTGTATGGCTTCAATCGCAAACAAGGCATCGTGCTTTACAGCCGTGGCTCCGCCAGCGAACGCTTCCCGCCCCTTGCACGCGTGTTTGATCTGGGGCAAGGCTTGTATGGCGCGCAATTTGGTCGGGCGATTGCCAGCGATGGCGATTCGCTGATCGTCGGCGCATACGGTGAGAGCGTTCATACGCAGATCATGACTGGCGCGGTCTATCTGTTCCGCCGTGGAGTGAATGGCACATACGTACTGGAAGCGCGCATTCCCTCACCCAACGGCGTCAGCGCTGATCTTTTTGGCTACTCGGTCGCATTGCGAGGCGACAGCGCGCTGGTGGGCGCTCCCGGATTCGATGGGTCGGGAACCACCGATCTCGGAACGGTTTATGCGCTGCGTCGAAGCAACGGCGTGTGGCAGATCGAAGCTCAGCTCAGCAGCCGCTGCGCATCGACCGTTCGCTCCAGTTTCGGGCGCACCCTGTCGTTTGATGGCACCCAGGCGATGATCGGTGGAATATGCCGGCCAGCTGACGGAGCGCCCGGCCTCGACCTGGGCACAGCCGTATATACGCGCCAAACCGATGGCACCTGGACGGGCACAGTAGCCAACGCCGTTGCCCGCATGGACGCCGGGACCTGGGACGGCGGCGTACCGATTGTCGGCCATGCAACCCAACCGAATTCGAGCATTGCTGCAGGCAGCGTCTGCGCCTTTTTCCCCGATACCAATGGCCCATGGAATCTGGCGTCGTGCATCTCCAGCGGCTCTTCGGATCCCATCCGCGGATTCGGCTACGGAGTGGCCGCGCACAATGGTCTGGTTGCAGTCACCAGCCATGCGCCCGGTTACCCGACGGTGTTGCGCCGGCGTACCGGCACTGCCTTTGTGCCTGAAGCTGCGCTGATTCCAAACGACCTCGCCTCCACCGAAGCCGCACAAAGCGTGGCGGTTCGTGGTGAGCAGGTATTGCTGGGCGCGCACGCCCACACCGTCAATCTCACCAGCCAGGGCGCCGCCTACCTGTTCCAGCGCAGCGGCGGAACCTGGACCCAACGCCAGAAGCTGCTGTCCGACACACCACTTGCTGGCGCCCATTTCGGCAGCTCGGTCGTGATCGCCGACGATGGTGCGTTGATCATCGGCGCGGAGTTTGATAACGAGATCTTTCTCGATGAAGGCGGCGTGTACATCTTTCGCCCACCCTCCGAGGTTCTATTGAAAGACGGGTTTGAATAGATGCTGCGACGATGGCCTCTTCGGCATTGTTGCGTGGCGCATTGTCGCCAGGATGCGATTTCCAACCGCATTGCCGGTCAACCCGTGATTTCCCGCCCCGGTAATTTCGCCACGTCCCACATCGGCGCAAGTTGGGCGGCTAACGAACTCCGGGAAGGTCGATCTGTTCGAAGCTTTCCCATTCCTGTTCGTCGACACTGCCATCACCATTGATGTCCAACAACGGCAGCGTACGCGTGGCGTCGCCCCTCGATGACAGTTCGCCGCTGCTCAGTCTGCCGTCGCGATTCCTGTCTGCGCAGGAGAACGATGTACATGCCGGGGCCGCGGCGTACACACGCGTCGGTGCGGGTTGCGCGGCCTCAGGCGAATTCAGCGCGAATACGTACAGCAACAGCGCACTGCTCGTGATCAACACCTTATACGGCTGTTTCATGACCATAGCTCCGTTGTTGCGTCTTAATGCAAAGCAGTCTGAACAAATCCGCGCCACGCGTCGGTTCGTTGACGCACAGGCGATCACGGCATGGTGGCGGCGGCGATTATCAACGGCAGCTTTCGGGCAATCAGATTCGTCAACACCCTCGCCTTTGATGTCTTCCCAAGGGATTGACCGGCTGCGCAGTTGCGAGCCCTTCGGTCATAGGCGAGGCTTGCTCCGCTGTTCTTCGTAACGTTGCCGAAAAGCGAGCGGGTCAGGCCTCGCTCCTGCAACGCAAACAGAGATCTCAGCGGAGCAAGTCCGCTCTACGCCGGGATGTGGCCCCTGAATCCTGGGAACGGCGTATTCGTCCATACAGCACCCATACGCGGTGCGGGGACCCACGATCATGTTGCGTCAGCTCAGCCTCGCTTCTGCCCTGTTCATCAGCCTCTCGCCCGCGGCACAGGCGCTCACCTATGTGGTGACGCGCTTAGACGATCCCGCGCCCGGCTCCTGCCTGGCCAGCGACTGCTCCCTGCGCGAGGCGGTGATCGCGGCCAATGCCACGACGGTGGCCGATACCATCCAGCTGGCCAATGGCAGCTACCTGCTGACGCGGACCACGGGCAGTGAGGCGCAGAGTTTCGATCTCGACGTCACCCGCACACTGACCATCACCGCGCCGAACGGCAAGGCGCTGGTATTCAACGCTACCGGCAGCGTAGGCGCCGAGAGCCGCGTATTCGATGCCGCCAATGTGCGACTGACGTTGAATGGCGTAAGCCTGCGCGACGGCGATGTCGGCACCGGCCAGGGTGGCTGCATGCGCGCGACCTCGTCCCGCATCAATTTTAATTCCGGCACAATGGCATTGTGTACGGCGATGGACGGCAGCGGCCTGCTGGCGCTGGACAGCGACATATCTCTCGCACAGGCGACGATCTACCGCAACTCGGGTAGCGGCGTGGCGTTGTCGGGGTCCACACTGGACCTGGCGGGCAGCATCATCTCGCAGAATGTCGGCGACCGCGGCGGCGGCCTGTATGTCTTCGGCAGCGCCAACTCCATCATTACGGCTTCCGGCACAAGTGCGATCAAAGACAACCAGGCATCGATGGGTGGCGGTGTGATGATCGAATGGAGCACCAACGCCGAAATTCACGGTCCCGCCGGCGGCTGGTTGCAGATCGCGGACAACAGCGCGGCGGGCGGCGGCGGTCTGCTCGCCGGCGTGGGGTATGTGCTGATGCGCAATGTCGCGGTCACTGGAAACGTCGCCCACGATTACGGCGGTGGCATGTACATGAATTCCCTGGATCTCAAGCGCGTGCGTGTCGCCGGCAATGTCGCCATTCGTGCCGGTGGCGCCTATGTCAGCTGTTACAGCATCCAGTTGCCGTGCCGCATTGAGGAGTCTTCGTTCGAATCCAATCACGCTGAGGAGGCTGGCGGTGCGCTGTATGTCGCCGGTGACGTGCTCCAGATCATCAATGTGTCGAGCTACGGCAACTCCGCCAGTCGCGGCGGCGGCATTGCGGTCTGGAGCACCATCGAGCTGACGCACTTCACCAGCCACATGGATACCGCCACGCTTGGCAACTCGCTGCTCCAGATGGGCGCCCCGCTGACGCAAGGAGGGTCGACCATGCGCAACTCGGCACTGCTCGGCGGCTGCGCCACCACCGAGGGTTCGGTACTGGTCTCCCACGGCGGCAACGCCCAGGTCAGCGGCACCGGCAGTTGTTCGCTGACACACTCGACCGATCTGCCGGCCATCACGTCGGCACAGGCAGCGGCCAGCTTCGGCAACTTCGGCGGCGGCATGCCCGTTGTCGGCATCGCGCCCATCAGCATCCTGGTCAACGCCGGACATCCAAGCTGGTGCAAGCCCAAGGACGTGCGTGGCTACTGGCGGCCGGCGAGCTGCGACATCGGCGCGTTCGAGGTCGTGCCGACGGCAAATTGACCGAGCCTGACGCCAGAGGAGAAGTAGGCTGGGGTGAGCGCAGCGAACCCCAGCAAACACGCAAGGCTGCTGGG
>JANMUE010000125.1:0-9561 GCA_031391205.1 Lysobacterales bacterium
CAACAGAATCACCAGATCGAACGCCGCGATGGCAGCGCGGCCACCGGGATAGTGTTCAAGAAAGGGATAGGCCAGCACCAGGGTCAGCAGCGACAGCAGCAGCCAGGCATTGGGCTCGCGGGCACAACGCAATCGCGGCAGCGATGGGAGGCTGGTCAGTTTCATGGCGCAAGCGTAGTGCAAGTATCGATCAGAAGAACCCCTGAACAGGTCATCGCATCGTCTTCGCTCGGCGGCTTCTTGTGTGCCACCGCCGGCAAAGCGACAACATATTGGTTACGATGCGGCTGGTGCAGAATCCTTCAATGACACAGGCGAAGATACCTTCCTGGCGCGCCGGGCTCGCGATGAGATCGCGCGTGGTTGTCGTGCTTTGCTCGCTCGGCATGACCTTGCCATGGATGAGCCGGGCGCTGGCCGGACGCGAAGATCGCCTGGGCTGGGTGGTGGACCTCGCCGCACATTGGCAGTGGCCGTATCTCGCCGGCTTCCTGGCCGGAACACTCGTTGCGTCCTTGTCGCAAAAGCGCTGGCTGTTTGCGTTGCTGCTGACGCCGTTGCCGTGGTGGACCGCCTCCCCGAGGCTGCCTGCAGACGAGGGCAACCGGGCGGGCTTCGTCGTCGCCAGCGCAAACGTGCACCTGGAAACGCTGCTCCCGACGGCGCTCACGGCCTGGCTGGCGACGGCCAACGCCGATGTTGCCGTACTGGTGGAAGTTTCGCCGTCGTACGCAGAGGCGTTGTCGACGTTGCCGGGATATCAGTATCAACACCTGGCGGCCTCTAACGATCCCTTCGGAATGGCCGTGATTTCCCGCCATCCCATGCAGGCAACCACGTTCCGCGACGCGGATGGCATTGCACGCATCGAGGCCGGCATCGACTTCGGCGACGGCTGCGTTGAACTGATAGCGGTTCATCCGATGCCGCCTCTTACGCCGCACTTTCACGCAGCGCGGGACGAGCTGATTCTCGGGCTAGCGCAACGGCCTTCCAAGGGCGGGCTACCGACCTTGGTGGTTGGCGACCTGAATGCCACGCCTTGGTCCAGCGCCTTCGCAGGCTTGGCGGACCGTGGATTGCAGCGCGCGAGCGGTCTGCGGCCGACCTGGCCCAGTGTCGGCGGTGGATGGATCGGCATTCCCATCGATCATGTGCTTGCGAGCAGCCACTGGCGTGTGAGCGGTTCGGAACTCGGCCCCGACCTCGGATCCGACCATCGCCCTCTTTTGACTCGGCTGGTGCCAATCGATGTCAAAGGTGGCGATTGCAAATCCTGATCTACTAAATTCGGGTATGGCATTGGCGTTACGAAGATGCGTTCGGGGTGGGCTTCCGGCCAGGAGCGGACAGTAAGGTAAGAAGTCGGCCCCGAAACGACGAAGCCCGACACAAGGCCGGGCTTCGTCACAACGCTGTCGCTAGAGCGGCTTGCGCCAAGGCCGTCGCATCGACCTTGTACTCCTCCGGGTTCACCGCGAACTTAAGTCAACGCGCGGATAGCTCGGCGAGCAGTTCGTCCAGCTGTCCGAACGTCTCGTGCGTCGCTTCCTGCGCGCCGGTACCGGCCGCGGCTAGTGCTTCCTTCGTGGGATACAGCTCGCTCATGACGAGCAGCGTCTTGCCGTCGCGTTCTTCGAACGTCACGGTAGTGACTGATCCCGCGTCACCGCTTTCCTCGTTCGTCCAGACGATGCGCTTGTTAGCCACCACCTCGAGGTAATTGCCGAAGAACGCCATCGGGTTCGCAAGATCGTCGCCGAACACCAAGCGGTATTTGCCGCCGGTGCACACGTCCATCTCGCACGAGCGAAGTGTCATGCCCATGGAGCGGGGCACCCACCACTTCTTGAATAATTCGGGTTTGGACCATGCCTCGAACACGAGCCGCGCGGGCGCGTCGAAAGTCCGCGTGACGACGACCTCGCGCTCCGATTTCTTCTGCACCATCGTGCGCTGAGGTTCACTTTCTTTTCTTGCGACCACGGGCCTTCTCCTGTCGTTTGAGTTTGTCGATGACATCGTCCAGTGCTTCAAAGCGCGCGTCCCACACCTGGCGGTAACGCGCGATCCACTCCATTTCCTCCTCGAGACGGCACGGGCCGATGCGGCACGTGCGCACGCGGCCGACCTTTTCGGTGGTCACGAGGCCGGCCAACTCGAGCACGCCGACGTGTTTCTTCATGCCCGTGAGGGTCATTTCGAACTTGTCGGCGAGGTCGGTGATGGAGGCGTTGCCGCGTGCGAGCTGGTCGAGGACGCCACGGCGGGTGGCGTCGGCGAGGGCGGCGAAGGAGGCGTTGAAGTGTGTCGGATAATGCTGAACCATGTGGTTCAGTATGGAGGAGTCGCGGAGGGCACGCAAGGGTGTCTCACCGCCCGCGGCGCATGTCATCGAACCCGCGTTACCGACAGATCAGTGAAAACACCGCCAAATCAGCGGCCCTACTACCGGCTCGCCCGGCTCAAATCCAGCCGTTAGGGATCCCCTGAACAAGTCCGGAGCCGCGATAGCCCCCTGAGTCAGGGGGCGAAAAACCGCAGGTTTTTCAGGGTGTGGCAAGTACTAAGCTGTAGAGCGAAGTTGAAGTGATGACTTATTCAGAGCTTCCTTAGGTCTTGCCGGCGGGAATCGGACAACAGCCACGCCTGCGCTGCCAGCCACTCCGCGAGTGCCCAACCTCTCCAAGGGGTCGACTGCTGCCGGCCAGAAGCAGCCGATCCACAACAACCAGCCTGGCTACTTCGGCAGATTCGAACGAATCAAGTGCGCGGTTTCGGTAAGCTGCCTGGCAGAAACCTGAACTCCGAAGTGCCGCAGTTCAGCCCGACTTTTGGTGACGCCCGATCGGCCGCACCCCAGTAAACACAAGGGTTTCGGAGTTTCGCTTGCTCGATTTCTGTAGACGGTTGTTGTTAGCGGCTGCATAAATTCGCACAGGTAGACGACTTATCGTCATCCAGGCTTAGCGCGCACCGAGTTTTGCTGGTGTCATGGCGAGCGAGGGTAAAGGGGTGATCGTGTGCGCGCTGGCCCACAGCCCCAAGACCACATTGGAACTACTGCGAAGACAGCAAAAGCACCGCGTGCAACTGGGCGAACAGCGCCTCACCGGCTTCGGCAAAACCACTCCGGCACAACTGGATCGGTTCAAGGCACTCGGCATCACAAAGCCCGCCTGACCACCCTTGCTGTGTCATTTTTGCCTAACGGCACGCAGGCAAATCAATAGCTTACGTGATTAGCAGCGGAACTGGGAGGAATGCCTCGGTTTTACAGGAGCACGCTCGAAATTCGAGTATAGGAAATTCAATCGCCCTTTCCAGCCAGTCGGTCGCGCAACCGCCGCTTTGCGCACGGATCGGGGTGTCCGCGGCCGGCTGGCTGGCAAGGGTATTTGAATTTCCTATAATCTAGTCATAAATTAGGCTGCAAGGGTTCACCATAAATCTTTCGCCCCAGGAGTTGTTTATGGCTACCAACGTATTGATCGTCCTTGACGGCGGATATCGTTTCGCCCGTACTGCAACGCCCGCGGGCACAGCGAATTTCACTTATGAAACCCTGGTCAGCACACTGACTGGCGCCGGCATGACCGTGACCAAGGCGCATCGGTCTGCGGACAGCACCGCAACACCCGGTTTTGAGTCATTCCGTTTTGATCTCTTGCCAGCCGGTTTCAGCCTGAACGACATTGATGTCATCTGGTTGATCGGCCTCAATGGACGTACGGTTGCGGGAGACGGTGGCACCACCAACGCGCTTCCCGATCCGCAAATCAACGTCATTGCCAATTTCATGGATGCAGGCGGTGGCGTGTTCGCGACCGGCGACCATTTCAGTCTCGGCGCCGAGTTGAGCGGAAAAATCCCGCGCGTCCGTGCGATGCGGTTCTGGTACGGCGAAGGCGATGCCGCTGGGGCGCATATGCCCGCAGGTTTTCCGCGCAATTTTCCTCCGCTCACCGTCGGGCGCGCCGACACGACGCGAAAAAGAGCCGCGAGCAACTATTCTGAATTTCCTGCTGGTTTTGTCTGGTTTGAAAACCAATCCGATTCCAATCCGCAGACAATTGCGCCGAGCACGGCGATTGCCCATCCGATCTTGCGCCGGGAAGGGAGCAATATCACTGTCTTTCCGGACCATATGCACGAAGGCCATACGCTGGGCGAAACGGAGCTGGATGCGTTTGGATATGTTTATGCCCAAAACTCTCCATTTGGCGATACTTCGCAGGACGAGTTTCGGGAGTTGGCCGGAACGCGCGAAAAGCCCAAGGTGATTGCCACCGGCCAGACCGAGGCAAATGCTTCGCGCGATGCCAACACAGGCGGATTTTCATTCGGCAGCTTCGCCGGAGCGGACGCCATTTCGTCTCTCAAGACCGTCAACACGCTCAGTACATATGACGGGCGTGCAGTTGGCGTGGGCCGTATCGTAACCGGTGCCACTTTTCACCACTATGTCGATATCAATCTGACAGGTGACAGCGATGTAGCAACAAGCCCGGCGCAGCCGCCGCCGGCACTAAACCCCATAGAGCGCGTCGGAGCAGATGCGCAAAAGGATCATGGTTTCAACGACAATCCTGCTGTGTTTACAGACATAAAGCAGGTATTTGTCAACATCACTAACTGGCTCGCCCGGCCGCGCCCGGCGATAACGCTGTATCTCGAACGCAGCACATTCGGTGTCGACGAGGTCACTGGTAACCTGCATTTCGCAGGTGTGGTCCGCGTTACCGTTGACGGTTTGAAGCCTGGTCAATTCCCCAGCGGCCCGGTCAACACAGGACCCTTCAATCCGGCATGGGCGCCGGTGGTGACGCCGTCTGGCACGGGCATCATCACGATCACTCCCACCGGGGTATCGAGCGATGATCCAACGATGCCCGAACGGCTGCAGCGCTTCACATTCATTTATGATGTGGATTTTTCGAGCGCCGGCTTTGGCGACCTGACCGTCCCCGTCAACGCTTCGCTTCCCTCGCCCGCCGTGCCCGCACCGCTCACCGATATCGCTTTTTTTCAGCTGGTTACATCGGCCAATCCGTTCATGCTCGATCTGGATGGCGGCAATGATAAGCACTGGCTCAGCACCGATCTCAAGGTTTTCCGAGTGGTTGCGGGTTCAGGTGGTTTGTACGGCGTGGATCTGCCTAGCGGCGCATCGCGTGCACAGGCGTTCACCTTTATCAATACGTTGAAAGACAACATCACAGTCAGCCAGTTTGAGGCATTGAGCGGCGTTCAAGCTACATCGGCGCTGAGTCCGCTGCCTACGACGACGATGTCTGGCGCAAATGTCTACAACTTCGCCCTAGCTCGTGTCCGGCGGAACGGCACGTTGCTTTCGGCGACAGATGTGCGGGTGTTCTTCCGCATTTTCACCTCGCAAACCACCGCCGCACTCACCTATAACGCGCCCGGCGGAGTACCCACGGATGGTTATTTGAAAAATCCCGGCACGTCAGGTGGAACCAACCACATCGCACTTCCGGGAATATCGGGCGGCCAGTGGCTTTCTTTCCCTTGCTTTTCCGAAGCCCGGATCAGCAACCGCGACAATCAGCACGACGATCAGAATGTCCGCGATATATCGACCAGCGAGAGCGAAGAGTTTTTCGGTGTTCTGCTCGATACCAATCTGGACGGTAACTACCTCCCCATGACACCGGGCGGATTAGGCGGGCAGCAGACCTTGCCGACCCTGCTGACGGGCGAGCATCAATGCCTGGTCGCGCAGATCGAATTTGCTGGAACCCCGATCCCTAACGGAGCCAATCCGGGGACGTCGGACAAGCTTGCCCAGCGCAACATCGCGATCAGCACCGTTGCCAATCCGGGGATGACTGCTTCGCGCGCCGCAATCCACACTTTCGAGATCGAGGCCACGCCCTACCCGATAACCGAGCAGCTGCCACCTGATGAATTGTTGCTCGATTGGTCACAGGGCATTCCCGACGGCAGTTTTGCCCGGATCCATATCCCCGGCTGGAATGCCGAGGAAGTGGTCGCACTTGCCGACCGCTTTTATGCGCGCCACGAAATTCGCAGCATCGACGCGCATACCATCGAGATACCCGGCGGCGGGATGCGCTATATCCCCATTCCCAAAGCCATCTATCGGCGAACCGGGGTGTTGGCGGTCGAGCTGCCGCTCGGCATCAAAAAGGGACAGCGTTTCGACTTATCTGTACGGCAAATCACTAATCGCGGCCGTAACATCAAATTCCCGCAACCCGTGGTCGAGCAGATCACACTCGCCGAGGCCGGACGCCTGCTTGCCGGTCTTGGCGTGGGTCCGGCAACGGGCGCAACGGTAAAAAAAGGCGTGTTCGATCTCGGTGAGAACCGCGCGCTGGTCACCGATCTGTCGGTTTTTGATGTCGACGGCGATTTCGCACTGATAATCCAGCATCCCGATCCCAAAAAGGTTGCCGAGGCTCAGGCAGACGCGCGGATGTGGCGTGAAACGCTCGGCGCGTTTAGCCTCGGTATCCCGGTTTCTACTAAGCGCGACATGTTGCTTTATCAGCTACGACTGTTCTCGCTGATGAGCTGGCGACTGGCCCATATGCCGCGCAACAGTCGCTGGTATCCCACGATGACTCATTATCTCGCGCTACTTACAGACAAGGTGCAGGCCTTGGGTGGCAATCCGTGGCAAGTCCCCGCCACGCCGGATGGTGCTATCCCGCAACTGCCATGGGTGGACGACGATGGCGAAGGTGGAAGCGGCGGCGATGGCAGCTCGGGCACGGGCAACCTGCTCGATCCGAACAACCCGTTCACCCGCGGTTGCCTGGTCGGGCTAGTCATCGCGTTGCTGATCCTGGTCGCGCTCGTAATCATCTACGCGCTTTGGGGATAGCGAACAAGGGAGCAGGCGACAGGTCGAAATCCCTCGGGCCGCCCATTAGGCTCGCGGGCGACGATCTATTCGATCTCCTTAACGTTGCATTCTCGGGGGTCAAAGGACCGTAGGCCGGGACTGACCATCCGAACGTCCGCTCCTGTCACGTAGGAAGCCAGCGCGAACTTCGGCTTTGGGTCGAAAGCGGACCATGGTCACCGGTACAGTGATCCCATTCCGCAAATCCTTGCCAAAGTGATCCAGCGCCCGCAATTCGGAGCTGATTGTCTCGATCGTGGCGATTCGGGTGGAGAATATCGCGATCGATGGCAACACGTCGTCCAGCCCGCTCGGCGATCCGTTTTCGCATGGTGATTCATGGCAATCATCGTTCGCCAATTGTTTGCGCCAGGTGCGAAAGTGTTTGCAGTCAATGGTTCATCGCACTGATTCTTTTGACACGAATGGCGATTACCGACGAGACCTTGGCAACGTCAGTGCCCCGGCAGCCGCCGATGCGCGGCACGGCGCACCAGGATTTCGGAAACGACCAATGCCCCCAGCGACAGCAACACCGACACCACCGCCAGCCGGGTAATGCCGACGCCACCACCGGGCACCTGGGTGAGCGTATGCATCGCCAGGGCGATGGTCTGGGTTTCGCCGGGGATATTGGAGACGAACGTGATGGTGGCGCCGAACTCGCCGAGCGCTTTGGCGAAGGCCAGCGTCATCCCGGCCAGAATACCGGGCAGGCTGAGCGGCAAAATGATCTGGCGAAACTTGGCCCAGGGCCGCGCACCGAGATTGGCCGCCATTTCATCCAGCTCGCGCGGAATTGCCTCGATCGAAATACGGATTGAGCGCACGAACAGCGGAAAGGCCATCACCGCGGCGGCGATCACCGCGCCCGTCCAGCGGAACGCGAGGCTGATGCCAAACCACTCATACAACCAGGCCCCAAACAGCCCTTTGCGCCCCAGCAATACCAGCAGCACATAGCCGGTCAGCACCGGTGGCAGTAGCAGCGGCAAATGCACCAGGGCATCGAACAAGACCTTGCCGCGAAAACGCCAGCGCGCCAGCACATAGGCCACCGCAACGGCAAATGGCAGCGCGCAGATCACCGCCAGCAGAGCGACCTTGAGACTGAGCGTGACGGCGGCGATTTCATCCGCGCTGTACATCAGTGCGCTGGTGCAGGCAGGTCGAATCCGGCGATGGCGAAAATGAGCTGCGCGGATTCGCTGCGCAGGAATTCAAGAAATGCGCGGCTGCGCACCGGATCGGCAGCCCGCACCTGCGCCACGGGATAGATGATCGGCGCGTGCAGCGACGCTGGTACATTCTGCAACACGCGAACCTTGGGTTCGGCACGGGCATCGGTGGCATAGACGATGCCAAGCGGCGCCTCCCCCAGTGCGACGAAGGCAAGTGCGGAACGGACGTTGTCAGACTGCGCCAACTCAGGCTCCAGCGCCGTCCAAACGCCCAGCGCCACCAGTGCCTCGCGGGCGTAACGGCCCGCGGGAACACTGAGGGTTTCCGCAAGCGACAGTCGCTCGCCCTGCAGGACATTCAACCAGGCGTCGGCAGAATGCAGATCGAATGCCAAAGTCTTGGAATCAGAAGGTACGACCAGCACCAGACGATTGCGCAGCAGGTCGTGGCGCGAAGCATCATGGATCAGGTCGAGTTTCTGCAGATGATCCATCCAGTCGATGTCCGCCGAAATGAATATGTCTGCGGGCGCGCCGCGCTCGATCTGCGTCGCCAGCACCGAGGTGGCAGCATAGGAAATCCTTACCTGCTGCTGAGACTGCCGTTGCCATTGCGTGGCGGCGGCGTCCAGGCTTTCCTTCAGGCTGGCAGCGGCATAGACGGTGATTGCCTCGGGTACGTCATCGGCCTGAGCCTGCACGCCTGCGAGCGAGACCATCAGAACCCACAGCAGCCGCGAGAACAGATTCATCGTTTCTCCATTGCGATCGTCTCGGACACATACCAGGGTTTATGCCCGCGCCACCTTAGCGCAGCGGAGCAACAGGCAAAATAACCGTAGGTCATGTCAACGGAACATTTGCGACTGCAGTGTCAGCGCGAGGCGGCTGAAAAACGCAGCGGATTCCTGACACCCAGGCTCAGGTACCCCGTTGCGCGATCAACACCACCAGACCGATCCAGAACGCCAACAGCACCAGCCAACTCGAGAAATACGCGGCAATACGCGAGCGCAGGCGATTGCGGCCGATATGGACCAGGGCATGCAGGCCGCGTGCGACAACGTACAGCCACGCCAGGCTGATCAGCAGCGTGCCACCCTGGTTCGCTGCAATCGCGGTGACGCAGCCGGCATAGAAAAGCACAGGTGCCTCGAACAGATTGACGAAGTGCCGCGCCGCCGAAGCCGATACCTCGGGTTCGCTATCGCCCTGATAGATCCGGAAGTAGCGGCTCGACACCGCGCCTTCGCGCACTGCGCGCACACGACGACGGAACAGGGTCACCAGCACCACAACCGTCAACAACACCATCGCAAACATGGGGTAAATCAAATTCAGTGCAGACATTGGCCGATCTCCAGACAAGCGGCAAGCCTATCGCGGGTAGTGGTCTGGTTTGAAATTTCTGGCCTGGACTGCTGCCGTGGGAGCGGCCTCCGGCCGCGAACAACACTACGGAAATCCCATTCGCGGCCGGAGGCC
>JANMUE010000168.1:0-3244 GCA_031391205.1 Lysobacterales bacterium
TAAAGAGCTGCATATCCTTGTGTTAAAGATTGGATCGCGTGGAGATGTGTACAAATGAGCACCCAGATCATCACTAGCAATGGCAAACCGGCATTTGCCGTAGTTCCGATTGCGGAGTACGAGCGCTTACTCGCGCTCGCGGAAGATCGCATCGATATCAATGAAGCACGGCGAGTCTCTGCGCGGATCGCGTCCGGTGAAGAAGAAACCCTGCCTGCCGATTTCGTTGCCGCTCTAGTGGCCGGCAAAACACAGCCGCTACGGCTGTGGCGTCAGCACCGTGGCCTGACGCTCGACGCGCTGGGTAAGGCATGCGGCGTAACACGGTCGGCGCTGTCGCAGATTGAAAGTGGGCGGACCAAGGCCTCCGGGGCACTACTGAAGCGGTTGGCCAAAGCGCTGGGCTGCGACATGGACGATTTGGCATAGAAGCTCAGGCACCAGAACCCGGAATAAAGAACCCCGTAGTAAGAATATGCAAACCACATCGACCTCGAACCCCAATAACCGAAATACCGAAACCTGATGGGCGGCTCCGTTTCCGCCATTACAAGATCGAACGCTGCGCAGTGCGAGTGCGGCGCATTCTTGATTGTCGTCACAATCCTACTTGGATACGTAACAAGCAGAAGTGATGTCAACGTTAATCAAGAATCAAGACTTGACCCTGTGACTCTTGCGCGACCTCATAACTACCCGCGATCAACCGCCAACTCATGTACCCGCCGGGGCCAAGTTAGCACTCCTTCGGCTTCATCGAACTTATCGGAAGAAAAAGAAATCCTGAGTTGCCCCCTATCATCCGACCCAGCTCCGTTGCCACGTTTGAAAAAGTCAGTATCGAATTGTGTGAAACTGAGCTGGCTTATACACAGTGGGGCGTATACACCCGATCATCCGGACCGGCACCGTTCACTATTGGCGACCCACAGCGCTTACGCCTGGTGCCAGTTCGGCGCGCAAGAATAGTTCCAGCTCGGAAAACAATGTCCGCAGATCAGCATCGTTGCGAAAGTAATGATCGTTGTCGTTCATAACCACTGTCCTGAATTTCTTATCCGCCTGCTTGAGTGCGGATTCCATCATATATGTGTGCTCTATTCTGACGGTGTAATCCAGCTTGCCATGAATCAACAATACCGGGATGTTGACGGTCTCAGCATGCCGGCGCGGCGAGTCCTCCTTGAGCTTGTCATTGTCTGGCGAAAATTGCCTACGACGGATTGTGCTCGCAATCGAAAAGCGTGAATCATCCGCAAGCTCCACCAGATCGCTGACGCCCGCGATGCTCACTGCGCAGCGAAACAGATCGCTGTTGCGCGTGGCACCGAGCAGGGCGGCATAACCGCCAAAGCTGGCACCGACAATACACACTCGTTTCGGATCGGCAATTCCCGTGTCGATCGCCCAACGCGTGCCATCGACGATGTCCGAGTAGGTCAAACCGCCCCAATCCTGATGAGCGCTCCAATACCAATTCTCTCCGTAGCCGCTGGAACCACGAAAGTTCATTTGCAACACGGCATAACCCCGGCTTGCCAAAAACTGCACCCAGGAATCAAACCCCCAGGTGTCGCGAGACGCCGGCCCGCCATGCGGCATGACAATCAGCGGCAGCTTGTCGGCGCGCGCACCCACAGGCGTCGTCAGGTAGCCGGGAATGGAAGTTCCATCCTTGGCGGGATACTGGACGAAGCGCATGGCAGCGAGCTGGGTATCTTTGAGTCCAGGATAGGCAAAACCCACTCCGCTCAATTTAATGCCGCCATCGCTTCGGCGCACCAAGTAGTAAGTCGGAGACTTGATATCGGCTTCCGACTTCACCACCAGCGTCTGTTCGTCTCGACTCATATCGACAATGCTATTGAAAGCAGCGGGCAGCACCTTTTGTACGGCATCCATCAGCTCGCGGGTTTTGTCGTCCGTGTAGTACATAGCCGGACGATCCGTATCGTAGCGCACGCCGATCAGTCGTCTGGTCGGCGTGAACCTCGCCCCACGCACATCGACTGCGGGATGTTCAAATACGACTTCGGGTTTAGCCGTGTCGGTGAGATCGATCTTCCACAAGGCGTCAAGATCACCATCCGGTTTGATGGCATACGCAAAGTTGGCGCCCGGCACCACCGCAATAGGCGCGAAGGTCGTCTCACGCGATAGACCTTCGATTTTGGAAAGCAATCGCCACTCCTGGTCGTCGTTCAGGCGGGCATAAAAACTGAAGTAGGGGTCTTTAAGCCCAAAGCCGAGACGTACATGCCCCAGACCGTCGGTCCTGAAGGAAACAATCGGAGCATGGGGGCGACTGACAAGACGGCGCTTGCCGCTATAAACATCCACGGCGAACACGCTCGGAAATTCCGCATAGCTGTCGCGAAGTTCCAGCAATACGGACTTCGGATCGTCCGGCGTCCAGTCAATTAAATTATCTTGATCGATGACGGACCTCATCAGATCGGATTCCTGGGTCAGCATCGTTCGGTCGCTGCCATCGGCATTGATGGCGACCAAACGCGTGATGGGATGGTAACTGCCGCCCCACCCTCCTCTCATCTCCGACATTCCGCACAGCAAGCGGGTTTCGTTTGCCCAGCCACACCATTTTATGTGAGTCCGCTCGCGCACATCGGCGGCCAGCACCGGAACGCTTTTCTTAGCGTCGGCTACGTCTCGTACCAGCACAGTTTCACGACCGTTATAAACCGTAGTCAAGGCAAGTTTCTGACCGTCCGGCGAGATTGCGACGTCTTGTATCCGCAGCCCGGAAAAGAAAGCATCAATCGGAATGCTGTTCGCGGCAACGATTGAGCTGGCCGCAGTCAGAATCACCCAAACCACACCCTTGGTATACACACTGATCCGCACACGTTTCTCCCTGCGTCACCCGTTAACAGGACTAGAATAATATCGCGACAGCGCGCCCTTCGTGCCATCGACGAAATGATCGTGCCAGCGATCATTCGTATCCAGAATCCAGACCACTCCTTCTTGCCCTTTTTCTCGTGGCCATCCGTGCCGGGCCGTCGGATCGTAGGTATTGTAAACCAAGGCCGCACTCAACTCGCATGCAATGCCTTGATCGCAGCGCGCGGGTCTGCTTGTACGATCTTTAGCAAGGCACGTGCCGTGCCCGCTGGCCTAGTGCGGTTCTGCTCCCAATTCTGCAACGTCTTTACCGGGGCGGATGGAGCCGGGCCGTCGATCCGTAGGTATTCACAACTCTCTAGCCACTCAGAATACATAC
>JANMUE010000217.1:0-2602 GCA_031391205.1 Lysobacterales bacterium
CAATCCAGCGTTTGAAAAACAAAGTGGATTGCATGATGCGCAAGGGAAATTAATGCGCGACTTAGCACCGGATCTTGAGGAATATTGGTTCGAGATTTATGGGAAAGTCGCACTGACAGGAGAGACGGTACAATTTGAGAATGAAGCAAAAGCGCTGGGCCGTTACTATAATGTGTACGCCTACCGGGTCGATGAGCCAGAACGCCGAAAAGTCGCTGTTCTGTTTAGCGATATCACCGAGCGCAGACTGTCAGAGCAAGCCCTCCGTGAGAGCGAAGAATATTTTCGTTTTCTAAATAATCTGTCTGAGGCGACGCGTGCACTGGCGAATCCGGGGCAGATCATGGCCGTAACGGCAAGGATGCTAGGTGAACATCTGCAGGTCTCCCGTTGTGCCTACGCAGATGTGGAGCAAGACGGTGAGCTGTTCAGCATCCTACATGACTACACCGATGGTTGTGCAAGTACGGTAGGCAATTACCGGCTCTCGCTGTTTGGCGGGCGGGCCGCGTCTACAGTCAGAAGTGGGCAAACTTTAATCATTCGTGATGTGGATACGGAACTTTCGGCTGGCGAGGGGGTGGAAATGTTTAACAGCATCGGCATTAAGGCACTCATCTGTTGTCCATTGATAAAGGATGGTGTTCTACGCGCTATGATGGCCGTGCACCAGAGTGCGCCACGCGATTGGCAGTCGAGAGAGATTACCATCGTTCAGGATGTGGTCGAGCGTTGCTGGTCTACTATCGAGCGCAGAACCGCAGAAGAAAAGCTTTATCAATTAAATACCGAACTCGAACAGCGCGTCGCCGAGCGCACTATCGAACTTGAAACCACCAATAAGGAGCTAGAATCATTCAGTTATTCAGTATCACACGATCTCCGTGCCCCGTTACGCGCCATTGATGGTTTCAGTCAGGCGCTACTTGAGGATTACTCCAATCAACTGGACGAGCAAGCCAAAAACTATCTTGACCGTGTGCGTGCCGCTACCCAACGCATGGGACAGCTCATTGATGACATGCTCTTTCTGTCGCGTATTACGCGTGCAGAGATGCGACGTGAGACCGTTAACTTGAGTGCAATTGCCAATGATGTACTTGAGGAGCTTCAAAAAGACCAGCCAGAAAGTAAAGTAGACTGGCATGTTCAGTCAAAATTGTTCGCTGAAGGTGATCCTCAACTATTACGCGCGGTGCTGACTAATTTGTTTAGTAACGCTTGGAAATATACTAGCAAAACCGCAGGCGCAAAGATTGAGTTTGGCGTGGAACGTAACTCCAATGGCACGAAGGACTTTTTTGTGCGCGATAACGGTGTTGGCTTTGATATGGCTTACGCCGATAAGTTATTTGGTGCTTTTCAACGCTTGCACACATTTGCTGAGTTCCCCGGTACAGGCATTGGACTAGCGACTGTGCGGCGCATCATTCATCGCCATGGTGGAAAAGTCCGTGGTGAAGGAGCGCCTAATCAAGGCGCAACTTTCTATTTCTCATTACCTGCCAAAACCACCTCCGGAGGTGTTTCATGAAAGACAAAGTCATATTGTTGGTCGAAGATAACGCTGATGATGAATTGTTGACGTTACGCGCGCTTAAAAACAATAACATTAGCAACGAAGTGATAGTAGCGCGCAATGGTCAGCAAGCGCTTGACTATTTTTTTGGGGAGGACGCTTCAGTTAGAACTACGCCGACTGTGATGCTATTGGATCTGAAGTTGCCAAAAGTGGATGGATTAGAGGTGTTGCAACGCATTCGTGCGGATGAGCGAACCCGTATGCAACCAGTGGTCATCCTAACATCTTCCAAGGAGGAGCAGGATTTGCTAGCCAGTTATCGCCTTGGGGCTAATAGCTACATCCGCAAGCCAGTCGACTTTAACCAGTTCTTGGAGGCGATTCGACAACTGGGTCTGTATTGGCTGGTGCTAAATGAAGCACCTCCTACTAAGGGGAGTCGTTAAGATGAAGCTCTTACGTGCTCTGATTGTTGAGGATTCGGAAGACGATGTTGAGCTGCTACTGCATGAGCTGCGGCGTGGGGGATACAGCCCAATTCATACCCGAGTTGATACGGCTGAAGAGATGAGCGATGAGCTAAATAAACACAATTGGGACGTTATATACGCAGATTTCACTATGCCACGGTTTAACGCTTTCGGTGCGCTCACCCTATTGCATGAGACTGGACTTGATATCCCTTTTATAATTGTTTCAGGTACTATCGGTGAAGATCGTGCAGTCAGTGCAATGAAGGCGGGTGCACATGACTATATCCTAAAAGACAACATGAAACGACTAGCTCCTGCAACCGATCGTGAGCTGCGTGATGTGCAAGTGCGTCAGGAACATAAAGATGCAAACGAAATTATTTACCGTTTTGCTTACACTGATTTAATTACTGATTTACCCAACCGTATCCGTTTTCATGAGCAGGTGCAGGAGGCCGTTGCATTTGCACAGCGTGAGCAGCACTCGATGGCTTTGTTGCTGATGGATCTCGATCGGTTCAAAGAAGTTAACGATACGCTCGGTCATGATCAAGGTGATTTCTTGTTGAACCAAATTGGTCAGCGCCTGCAAATCGTGCTAGTCGCG
>JANMUE010000229.1:0-35095 GCA_031391205.1 Lysobacterales bacterium
CGACCTCGCGCAACGGGTCGCCGTTGATATCGGTTTCCAGCAGCGCGCTGCCCAGGGCGTCGGTGTGCAGGAAGACCAGGGTCTCCTGCGTGTCCAGCTGTGCGTGACCAGGGCCTGCGACGGCCAGCAGGGCGCCGAGCCAAAGCGCGCGTATTGTGTTCGTGAGATACGCCTTCATGGATTGCTCCCCGTTGCCAGATGCGCTGTGACGTTTATGCTGCTCGGTCCGATCGGGTTGGACCATTCCGAGCACGCGCCGGCGTTGCAGGCGCGCACTGAATAGGATTGGTCGCACTGTGCATCCGAATTGAAACTCGTCTGCGTCCCGCTGTAGACCTCGAACTGGAATTGGTTGCGCAGGTCATAGCGTGTGGCGCCGCTGGATGCATTCCACAAGACATTGCAATGCGACGCACCGCCGCTGGCCGACAGTCCCGTGGGTACCGGTGGCGGCAGTACCGAGGTCACGGTGATCGTGCCCCATTCCGAATAGTTGCTGCAGCCAGCCGCATTGCAGGCGCGCACGCGATAGTCGTAGATGCCGGGTGACATGCCTGAGATAAAACGAGACGTCTCGGTAGTGTTCTGGATCAACGTCCAGGTACCGGCGTTGGCGCGTTGCTCGAGCTCGTAGCGCGTTGCCCCGCTGATGGCATTCCACAACACCGTGTAGCTGCCGGTGGTGTTGCTGGTTGGCATCGTCAACCCCGGTGTTGGCAGCGCCACCACGATCACCGTCGCCGTCGCCGAATAGCCGCTGCAGCTCACACTGTTGCAACTGCGTGCGCGATAGCCGTAACTGCCCGGCGCCTTGCCGCTGAAGCTGCGGATGGTGCCGGCATTGTTCTGGATCAGTACGAAGCTGCCGCCGTTGATGCGTTCCTCCAGCTCGTAGCGGGTTGCGCCGTTGACGATGTCCCACACGACCTCGTAGCTGCCGGTGGTGTTGTTCTCCGGTGCGATCAGCAGCGGCGGGATCAGCGGCGTTTCAACACCGTTCGACCATGCCGAACAGCCGCTGGCATTGCAGGCGCGCACTGAATACGACGACGCGCATTGTGCGTCGAAGAAGAAGCTGGCCTGCGCGCCGCTGTAGGCCAACTGCCCCAGATGATCGCGCAGCTCGTAGCTCGTCGCAGTGCTGGAAGTATTCCAGGTGACGTTGCAATGCGAGGCACCGCCCGAGATCACCAGGCCGGTCGGCACCGGCGGCGGCGGCAGCACCACGACCGTACCGATCGAGGAATTGGCACTGCACAGCGAGCTTGCGCAGGCGCGTACTCGATAGCTGTAGTTGTTGGCGGTTTTCCCGCTCAGCCATCTGCTGGTCTCCGGGGAATTCTGGATCAGCATCCAGCTGCCCGAGTTGACGCGCTCGTCGAGCTCGTAACGAGTGGCGCTGCTTACGATCGACCAACTCACCGTATAGCTTCCGGTCGCGTTGTTGGGCGGCACGCTCAGGTTCGGTGCCGGCGGTCTTACCTCAACCGTCACGATGGGCGAAAAAGCACTGCAACCTGCCGCATTGCAGGCACGCGCGCGATAACGGTAGCTGCCCGGTGCCTTGCCGGAAACAGCATGTGATATCCCTGGTCCGCTGTATATCGGGGTCCAGGGGCCGTCATTGACGCTCTCTTCCACTTCAACGCGCGTGGCACCCGGCGGTAGCGCCCAGGTAATGCTGTAGCTGCCCGAAGTGTTGCTGCCTGGTACGGTCAATGTCGGCGGAGCTGGCAGTGCGGGCTGTGCTTCGTTCGACCACAGCGAGCAGGCCGCATTGCAGGCGCGCACCGAGTACGAGGCCGAGCATTGCGCGTCGAAATTGAAACTCGTCAGCGCGCCGTTGTACACCTCGATCTGCTGGTGATCACGCAACTCGTAGCGTGTGGCGCCGCTGGATGGATTCCAGGTCACCGTGCAGTTGGACGCGCCGCCGGTAATTACAAGACCCGTGGGCACCAGCGGCGGGGGCACTGCAGTCACCACCACCGTGGCGACGCCAGAGTAGGCACTGCAGCCGGTGATGTTGCAGGCACGCACGCGATAGCCATAGCTGCCGGGCGCCCTGCCCGAAACCCCATAGAACGTCGACGAGGTGCTTTGCAGCGTGACCCAGGTGCCACCGTTCACCTGCTCCTCCAGCGGAAATCCGGCGGCACCCGTGGTCGCGTTCCAGGTGAGGTCGTAGTTGCCGGTGGTGCTGCTCGCAGGCGCGTTCAGCGTGGGTGTCGGCGGCACTGCCGGCTGCACCTCGCCCGACCAGGCCGAACAACCGTTGGCATTGCAGGCGCGCACCGAATACCCGGCCGAGCAGGGCGCGGCGGAATTATTGAAGCTTACCTGCGCGCCGCTGTAGAGCACCTGCAGCAGATGATTGCGCAGCTCGTAACGGGTGGCGGTGCTGGACGGATTCCACGACACATTGCAGTGCAAAGGTCCACCCAATGCGGTCAGGCCGGTCGGTACCGCGGGCACTGCTGGCACCGTCACCGTTGCAACGGCTGAATAGGCACCACAGCTGATGGTATGACAGGCGCGCACCCGGTAGCTGTAACTGCCCGCGGGTCTGCCGATGATCGCGTGCGACAGCGCTGCACTGTTCTGCAGAATCGTCCAGCCTCCGCCATTCACGCTTTCCTGTAATTCGTAGTGCGTGGCGAACGGTACTGAGGTCCAGCTGACGCTGTAGCTGCCGTTGCTGGGTACCGACACGGTCAGCACCGGTGTCGCGATCACCAGGATGGTCTGCGTTGCCGACGCCAGGCCGCAGCCGTTAGTCAAACAGGCCTTGACGCGATAGATGTAGCGGCCAGCGACCAGCGCTGCAGGAGTTGACCAGGTGGTCGCCGAAGAATCCTGACGGATCACAAAGGTCGCGCCGCCGTCGCTGCTTTCCTCCAGCCGATACGCAGTCGCCTGCGTCACCGACGTCCAGGCTGCGCTGAAATTTCCATCGGCATCGTGCGCGGGCAGGGTCAGTGTCGACGTGCCAAGCACCGTGACCACCACCACCTCCGAGGGCGCAGCGCATGGCGAGATGCACGCACGCACCCGATAGCGATAGACGCCCGCGCTCTTCGCTGGCTGCGGTGACCAGTTCGTGGCCGCGTTGAATTGGTACGTGGTCCAAGAGTTGCCGCCATCACTGCTTTCTTCGAGCTGGTAGCTCGTGGCGCCGCTGATCGTCGGCCATGACAAGGTGAAAGTGCCCGTGGCGCTCTCACCGGAGACAGTAATCGCGAAGGCGGCAATCACCTGCACGGTCTTCACTTCGGACCAGGCGCCACAGTCGCTAAGGTTGCACGCAGAGACCCGATAGCCATAGCTGCCGGGCGCGCGCCCGCTCAAAGCGAAGGTCAGTGCCGGGCCGTCGTACACGGTGGCCGTGCTCACGCCCTGCTGTTCCTCCAGCAGATAGCGCGTGGCGCCAGTGACCTGTGACCAGTTGACGCTGTAGTTGCCGGTCGTGCTCTGTGCCGGAACCGTGAGTATGGGTACGCCGATCGGCACCACCGGGCCGACGGTGACCGACACCTCGGCAGAATGCGCCGAGCACACTCCGGCGTCGTTGCAGCTGCGCGCGCGATAGCGATAGATGCCATTGGGCCGGTTGCGTAACCGCCACTCGGTTTCTTCGACGCGCAGCGCGGCGCCCCAGACGCCGTTATCAATCTTCTCCTCCAGCAGATAGCCGGTGGCACCGATCACCGCGGACCAGCTCACGGTGTAGTTGCCGGTGCTGGTGGCGGGCACGCTGAGCCGCGGCGCGCTCAATCGTTCAAGCGTCCCCGACGCGCGCGCGATCGAGCGCCCACCCAGGTAATGATGACGGGTGTATTGAAGATTCCCGGCATTCAGTTCATACAGCAGCTGCGCGCCGACCGAGTAAACAAAGTAAGTGGCGACGCCACCCTCGTCACGCTTCACCCGGCGGCCATGCGCGTCGTAGGCGTACTGCGCGGTACTGCCGAAGCTGCGCAGGCGATTGGCGACATCGAAGCTGATCGCCTGGCCGTTGCGCGCATTGACATTGCCGCGCTCGTCATAGCCCAGCGAATGGATCGCGCTGCCATTGACGTTGATCGAGGTCAGCTTGTTGGAGGCATCGTAAACATAGTTGCGCACCTGCGGGCCGCGGGTGACGCGACGAATATTGTCGAGTGCGTCGTACTGGAAACCCTCCTGCCCCCAAAGTCCGTCGGCACGCGCCAAGGTCAGGCGATCGGCCGCGTCGTATTCCATCGCGCGGTCACGCAGCGCGCCATCAGCGAGATCGTCCATGCGCACCAGATTCGCGTTGGCATCGTAGAAGAGATCCTGGCTGAGCAGAGTGGCTGCGGTCTTGGAGTGGACATAGCTGAAATTGCCGAGCAGCTTGCGATCGTTCTGATCCGAAACGTAGTCGATGCCGTTGCCGTACTGGAAACCGGCCAGTTCGCCATTCGGCCAATAGTGTGCACCGCTGGCGTACGCACCGGACTGCGTGGGTTGCCCCAGGCCGTTGGGCGCAAAGTTCATCGCCGTGCCATCGGGATAGGTCAGGCCCGACGCAACTGCGTTGCCGTCGTAGCTGTAGTGCATGACGAAACGCCGGCCGTCCACCGTCAGCGACTCCGATGTGGGCAGGCGACGCGCGTTGTAGAGATAGCGCGTGCTGACATTACCGGCGCTAGCCAGATCGATCTTGCCGTCGGCCGCGTAGATGAAGCTGAGGTTCTGGCTGTCGTCGGGGAACGTCACCGACAGCAGCCGGTTGACGACGTCGTAGCTGCGGACCGTACGGTGCTTGAGTGGGACAAGATCGCGATCGCAGATTGCACTGGTTCGCGTCGAACCTTCGGTCGACCAGGCGATGTTTCCCGCCGCGTCATAGGCGAAGATCGTGGCACCCGCCTCGGGATCGATGCGTTTGCACAACAACTGCTGTGTGTCGTAGACGAAGCGACGCTCTTCGCTGATCGGCGCACCTTCGTAGACGCCGTAGCGTTCGATCAGATCCGGCTTTCCGAACACATCGCGATCGATACGCGTGTTGATGCCGCCGGGCTGCTCGATCAAGGTCGGGGCGCGATCATCGGGCTGATCAAAGATCTGATATCCGTAAGTGGTGACAAATTCGCGCGGATTGGTCACCCGCTTCCGGAAGTCGGGCAGATACTCGATCCTCGTTAGCAATGGCTGCGCCAGTTCGCCGTCCTGCTCGGAACGTATCGGGCGACTCAGCGCGTCGTAAACGCTTCGGCTACCGACGCTGACCTCACTCAGATTGCTGAGGTTCGATACCGGGTAGGACACGAAGGTCTCGCGACTATCGTGGTCGAACTGGCGCACCACGAAGCGATGGCCCTGGGTGAGGTGACCCAGGTCGTATTCATGCGTAAGGACCGGACGCAGGCGGCCATCAAGATGGGTGATCTTGCGATGGTTTCCGGTTGTCGTGATCTGCTGCAGAAGGCCGGACGGAATGCCGTACTCGCCCGATGACCTGATGTAGTCGATCGTCGTCGTGTTCCACGACTGCGTATCCAGTGCCGGCGGCACGATCGTGCGCAGGCGCCCGAAGTCGTCATAGGTGTAACCGGTAGTGTTGCGAAGCACGTCAGTGGCCGAGGTGATCTGCCCGCGATCGTCGACGACGACCTTCTGCTCGACGCCGCTGGCCCAGCGGATCGTGCGCGGTATCCCGCGGAAATAATTCTCCAGTGTGACCTGGTTCTGGCGGCCGTCGGTGACCGTATTCAGCGAGCCGTCGTCGTTATAGGTGTAGGACTGCTCGAACCGGCCAAAGCGCGTAAGGCTGGCGAGCGATGCCGAGTCGTCATAATCCAGCAGCACGGGATAGCGCCCAGTGGACTCGTCCTGGACCCACAGTAGCTGGCCCAGTGCCCACAACGCGAAATTGTCTTCGTACTCGCTGCGCTCGGTCTTGGTGTTCGTCTTCGACAGATCGTTGGATTTGATAACACGCTGTGGGCGTGCGAACTCGTCGAACTCGTCGATCAACGAAGTGAACAGCACACCTTGCTGCCACACCGTGGTGCGGAATGGCGGCCGGTTGTACATCCCGCTCGGATCGTCACCAGCGGGATTCAAACCAATCATCTCCGCAAATGGATAGGTCCATGCCAGTGGGTGGCCGCCGACACCGGCGACGCGTTGATCGAAGAACACGTAGTCAGTGGTGCTCTCGCGGAGCAGCGTCCATACCGGAGGCTGGCCCGGGGGTTGGTTCGTGCTCGGCTGCAGCACGCGGGATCTCAGCAGCTGGCCGTCGTTGTACTCGTGCACCACGCCGAAGATGTGTTCTTCGCGCGCGCCATCCGGCTGTGTCAAGGTCGTCGTCTTGCTCTGCGTGCAGGACAGGCAGGGAGTAGCCTGAATCGTCAACGCACTGGCGGTTTCATCGTAGTCATAGCCATAGCGCCAGATCGAGGGCGCGTTTCCCTGCAGCGCAGTAATGGTCTTGGTGGTCAGCGAATACAGGTCGAAATAATTGGGCACCACCGTTGCCCACGCCCAGGGTAAGCCTGCCTCCGGGACCTGAGGATTGACCGGCTGACACATATTCTGATGCACGCCATTGCGGCCGTGGCGCGTGTATGAGAAGTCGAACTCGCCGGTCGCACCGGCATGATGCGTGACCGCCAGCTTGAAGGTGTCGAACGCGACTTCCGGCAGCAGCGCGCAGCTGGCATGCAGGAACGCATCGGGGTCGGGATAGTGCGGCACCAGGCCGCCGGTGTACTGGTAGGTCCAGATCGATTCGCCCTGCAGGGTCACCTGCCGCAGCAGTTTCGCGTCGGGCAGTCCAAGATAATTCGTGTCGTAGAAATACCGCCACTCGCGGCCATTCGCAGTCGCGCGATCCACGCGCTTGCTGTTGCCGAGGTAATGCAGATCGATGAGCCTGCCATCCTTGGACTCGATGCGATCAAGACGGCCCTGTCCATCGTAGTGATACTTGACCCAATTGCCGTGGCGATCCTCGACGTGGCTGGCCATCAGATACACGCGCACGCGCCCGAAGCGGGCATTGTCCAGTGTGATGATTTCGCCCGCACCGCGCTCTATACCCAGGTCGAAGGAATACTGCGTGCCCTGCGCATCCACGGCGACGAAGCCTTCTCCTGTGTAGCCGGGAAGGGTGTCCTTGCAACGAAAACGGATATTGTCGCGAGCGGCCCATCGGTAGGTCTCGCCATCGGCCGGCACCTGCTCCGGATGATTGGGATAGGGCGGTTGGGCGCCGGGTGGTCGGTCCGAAAGTAGATTGGGCAGACGAAGCTGTTCGCGATCACCCTGGCCTGGCACGTACATATGAATGCCGGTGAAGATCTCGTTTCTGCGGATCGACAGGTCATACTTCGGCAGCCAGAAATCGGTGCAGCGCCGGCTCAAGGCCGGACCTCTGGCGCTCTCGTTCCACTTGTGAACCGAATCAAAGGTGCCATGCAGATAGGGCACGTCCAAGTCCCACGCACCGAAGCCGCCGAGGATCTCGCCGCCTTTCTTGGTCTCGACCTTGAAGCGCCGCCGCAACTGCATCGGCGGACCATTGCCCGGCAGATCGATGTCCACGACCGAAAATTCCGTGGCCCCGTTGTAGAGACTGATCTGGTCGCCAAAAAGGTCCGAGCCGAGCGGACCGACTTTTCCGGCGGCATCGATGCGCTTGGCATGTTCCTCGTAAGGCCGCATCGGCTCCTGCGCATGCAGCGATGCCGAATAGGCGCCTGAGAAAAGCAAAACCGAGAAAATGCCTATCCATCGTTTCATCTTTATGATCCCCGAGAAGTCCGCGACATGAGTTGCGTCGAAGGGACGGCATTGCACGACCCGGCAGCAGGCGCCGCACAGCAGGGCGCCCGAATGCCTGGAAAGTTCGTCAATCCATGCGATCGTTCTTTCGACAAAACCTGATTCGGGCTTTCGCAGAAAACCGGCTCAACGATGCATCACCGCGGTGGCGTAGGCGCTCCCGCGCAGCCCGCAACCTTCGCCCACGACCGCGTGCGCCAACAACTCATCGCCGGCCTGCCCGCGCAGAATTGCGTGGTGCTGTTTGGCTACGACGAAATTTTCGACAATGGATTCGAGTGAGAACGCAAGCCCAGCGGATCAAGCCCTGCTACCTACCGCATCCACACTGTGCGTAGGGCCGCTTCCGGAGAAATTGACGCACAGCGCGCGATAGGTGGCGGGGGTGCAAATCGTATGGCAGTAAGTAGGGCGCAATATCATGCGCCGCATCGGGTGTTCGTCGCCACCCAGTGCTGTAACAGCATTCGGCGCAATGCTCTGCCGTTAGCGCGTCATTCGACGCGGTGGAATCCATCACGCGCCGGTCGAGGCCATCGTGGTGACTGCGCGGCGGGTACCGCTGCGTGTCACCCGCCTCGCCTCACGCGCAGTCCCTCCAGCCCGGACATTTCATCTACGGCACCGATCGCAGCGTGGAACCCTGCTTGGTCGTAGCGCTCCCGCTCGTGGCGCGGTTCGACGGGTTTCAGCGCATTACCGACACATTCACCAAAAGGAGCGACGCCATGTCCCGCGCTGTGCTTTTCATCCGGAACGCCATCCATGCCGCTTGCATATACGGTTGGGTAGCCGGTGCCTTGGCCGCCATGGCCCTGCCGGCGCACGCACAACTCACGGTGTTAGCGGAGCGCACCGTCAATCCCAACGGTCGCACCGTACAGGAGATCCGCGTCGGCGCCGATCCCAGTGGCGCGACGCAACTGCGCACCGTGGTGATCACCAACGGGCCGACCGCGGGCACGACCTCGCTGCTTACCACCGTGACCGAGGTCAATGCGTTGCTCGCCGGCACCAGCCCGGCGCCGACGTGGACGACGGTGATCGCTGCAGGCACGGCGTTTTCTCTGGGCGGTGGCTGCCGCCGCGGCAACCAACTGGATTTTCCCTTCATCGATGCAAACCGGCCGAAGATACTGCGCTTCGTCGGTAGCGCCGCCGGCATCGTGGTCAACGTGCCGGTGACTGACAACGACTTGTACGACAGCGCCGATTGCGTCGCCACATCCGATCAAACTACGACGTATTTCATCTACAGCGACCGTTCCCTTTCGCGCCTGCCGCTGTTCCGCGACACTGGCGCACCGATCGATCTGGTCAACCCCTGGGTGTCTTTCTCCGCAGTCAAGACACCATTCGTGGGTGGCTTGCGTCCGGCCATTGCCGCGATGCCAGAGAGCCAGGCGTTACGGGGTTCGGGACCGCACGTACTTGCGTTGATGTTCATGCGCACCGATGGCCAGACCCGCTGGCACCAATACGATGCCTCGCAGCTCAACATCGATTTCAACTGCCTGGCGGGCGCGCAATCACCGCCGCCATCGGTGTTTACCATCCCACGCGGCAGCGCCGTGATCGGCCACCAGGGGGTGGGCGACTTCAACAACGACGGTATCGCCGAAATCGTCACGTTCAACAAGGGCACTCCGCCGAATTGCACCGATCCACCCGTCAGCACGCCCTTCGGCAACATCGCCGGTAGCGCCTTCAACTGGATCGAGTTCAGCGCGCGGCGGTTCGACAACGGCAGCGGCCTGATTATCGGCAACCAGATGGCGCTGCTGCCACCCCCGCTGGTGCTGCCGAGCAGCCTTGGCACTGCCGGCGGCTCGCACACCGGCATCAACGTGATATCCGCCGAGTCGGCAGTGGACGCCGAACTGGCCGTCGCCATGGACGTGCTCAACCACGCCTTCCGTTATCAGTTGGTCCGCTCGACCTTCGTGCCCACACCGCCGCCAACCACCGACGGGCTGCTCTATGGTTGCGACATGGAAGCACTCGCTCGCATTGAGGGGTTTACCTGGACTCGGTAGTGACGAATCGTCCTGATGATCCGACCGGCGGGACCCGTCCTGCTTCTGAGCCAGCGCGCGAAAAATTCAGGTTCAGCGGTTCTCTAATGATTACCACCCGCATCCACACTGTGCGCCAGACCGCTTCCAGAGAAATTGACAGCGCAGCGTGCGAGATTGTCCTGATAGGTGGCGGGAGTTGCAAATCGGATGGCAGTGCCGCAGTTGGAAAAATGATTGCTGCGAATCAGGTTGTCCTTGCCGTTGATGTCCAGCCCGAAGAGTGAGCCGCTGACCAGATTATCCTGCACGACGCTGCCGTAGGCATCGAGCTTGATCGCCGGACGCCCGGCATTGGCGTCGTCGTTGCGTATCGTATTGCCTTCGATACGCGCGCCGTCGCCGCCAACGGCAATCCCGGCGGCGTTGTTGTGCAGCGTCATCGCCCGCACGCTGCACGCGCTGCAGCGGGCCAGGCTGATGGCGAAATTGCAGCCGACGATCTGCCCACCCTTGATCCGCACACGATTGAGCGTGACCGAATTGCTGGTGAAGACGCCATTCTGGTTTGCCGTGCAGCTGATGCTGTAGCCCGCCAGGTCAAGCTCGACATCGCTGGCACTGATGCCGATCTGGATGCCCTGGGCACTGCTGCTGCTGCTGAGGTTGCTTGCGAGGCAATATTTCCCCGGCTGCGTGATCGCAAACGGAACACTCGCAATCGGAGTGCAGGTGATGCCGAGCGGACTGATCAGCAACGAAAACACCAGCAGAGTGGCGCGCAGCGTGCGGGATGGGTTGTGCGGGGATGAGCTCATGGGTTTGCTCCAGGGGATGTCCTGCAAGGAACCCGGAACGCAGACCAATCCCGCCAAAGCAATACAACTCCGCCTCTGTAGGCGCTGGGCCCGACCAGCGCGCTCTTGATCTGCGTCCATTCGGCAAAGGGACCAAACCGGGCCCGCCCTACTTCCCTCGCGACCACTGCGCCGCATTAGGGAACCTCTGAACAAGTCCGGAGCCGCGATAGCCCCCTGAGTCAGGGGGCGAAAAACCGAAGGTTTTTCCGGGTGTGGCAAGCAATAAGCTGTGTAGCGAAGACGATGTGGTGACTTATTCAGAGGTTCCTTAGGTTAATGCGCACGGAGTTTAATAATGCCGGACTATTCTGATATTCCGCCATTTCTAATTTGTCGTCGTCGCGTACCGGCACAATGAATTGATTCCAATGCGCACCCACTTTGCGATCATTTAAATTACCAATAAATGCCAGCATAAACGCAGTCGCAATTCCGCTATCGCCACATCGCCGAACCGCAGCACTGCGGGCTACGTCGATACCCACCACAACATGGAATCAGGAGTTCATATGCAACTGCAGACAATAAAAGCGCAGAAAACCACCGGCTCGATCACCGTCACATTTCCAACCGCATTCAAAAACGTTCCGATCGTGATCGTTTCCAGCTTTTGGAGCGGTTCGTCGAAGGCTGTTGGCGCGTCGGAAACGGTCACCGCCGTCTCCACGACCCAATGCATCATTACCAGCGGCAATGCCGCCAGCAACTACTACGTCAGCGTGCTCGCCGTCGACTCGGGTCAAGCCAGTTTCGGGGCGCTTCCGATCGTCGCCGGCAACGCGCCGAAGACCCAGGACATCGTCGAGATCAATTTTCCGAACGGCGCTTTGAGTTCGCCCGATCCGGTGATCTTGCTGGCTCCGTTCTGGCAGAATTCCGGCACTGGCGTCGGCGCGGTCGACACCCTGGATAACTCAGCCGCGAGCGAGTGCACGGTCGCCAGCGGCAACAAGGCCGGCGCAGACTATTTCACCTCGTATGTCGCGGCCAACGTCGGCAGTGGCACCGTCAACGGCCGCACCTTGATTTCGGGCATCGCCAACAAGTCAGGCGGAGGGCTGCTTCGCGTCTATTTTCCGCAGGCCTTCAAAAACATACCAGACGTGGTGATTTCACCCTGGTGGAACGACCAGAACGCAGGGGTTGGAGCGATCGACACGGTGACCAATGTGACACCCACCTACTTCGAATTGACCAGCCCCAATGCCGCGCAAAATTTCTTCATCAATTGGATGGCGGTTGGTTGATACACCTGGATTTGCGCGCATGGATACGCTGGGTTACATCCACGTAGGTCGGGTCCCCCGCAGGGGTACCCGACATCGGTGTATCCGCAGTATCACACCGAGCCGAACTCAATAGCCGTCGTGGTCACCACGCGGCGGGTACCGCTTCGCGGGACCCGCCCTACGATCGCCATGTCAGGTTTGGCCGCAGCAGCGCGTATGCCCAGGGACTGCAGCTTCTGGAGTGGGTGTATGCGCTTTTACTGGCTTCTCTTGATGGTCGTCAGCGTCGACGCGCTGGCCGACGACGCGACCGTGGGCAATGGCAGCGCGGCAAGCTGCACCACGGTGGCGTTCAACAATGCCGTCGCCGCGCTGGATTTGGGCCAGGCACCAGGCGGCACCCTGCGCTTCGAATGTGGATCGAATCCACACACGATACTGGTCGATGGTCAGAGCTTCTTGAACAGCCAAACCGTCGTGGATGGCGGCGGCAGCATCACGCTCGACGGCAACAATCTGCACCGCATCTTCGTCGTTGCGCCGCGCAGCCCGGGCGATCAAACCGAGGTGACGATCCGCGACATCACCCTGCTTCGCGGATTCTCCGCTGGCGATTTCGGCGGCGCCATCCTCGGTGCTGAAGGGGTAACACTCACACTGGATCGTGTGACGATCAACGACTCCCGCGCCGGGCTCACCGGCGGCGCGGTGGCGATGGCTCCAGGCTCGCTGCTGTATGTATTTCGCTCGAACTTCCGCAACAACAGCGGCAACGATGGCGGCGCCATTGCCACCAGTGCGCAGACCGTAATTGAAGACAGCAATTTCGTCTTGAACACGGCCACAGTCCAAGGCGGCGCCATCCAGAGCTGGGTGGCGCAATTGACCGTGCGCCGCAGTGGTTTCGTCTTCAATCTCGCCGAGCGCGGAGGGGCGATCTACAAGCGCGGTGCGTCGGTTCTCGTTGAAGATTCGCGCCTTCGCGACAACACCGCAGCGATCGACGGCGGCGCCCTCTACGCCGAAGCCGACGCCGTGCAGGTGAACGTGTACAGCTCGACCTTCGAAGGCAATATCGCCACCCAAGGCGCGGGCGGTGCCATTCGTTCGCTCACTGACGTTGTGCTGGCGCTCAGCACCTTTCACAACAATCGCGCGCAGGTGGGTGGCGGCGTGTCGCTGAGCGGCGCCTTCCTGCCAACGCTGGACGACTGTACGTTCAGCGCGAATGTTGCGGTTTTGCGCGGCGGCGCCATCGACGCGGTCAACGTCACGTCCCGTCTCAAGATGTTCCAGATCACGACGTCGAACAACAGCGTGCAGAATGGTCCGGGGGGCGATCTGGCGCTGCAGAACGCACTGGGCGAAGTTGAACTTTCAAACCTGATCGGCGGCAATGCCAGCGGCGACGCGGGCGGCATTTTTGTTGGCGGCGGCGCCAGCGCCATCCTGCGTGGCAACGCGATCTGGGTGGCGGCCGGAAGCGCCTGCGTCACCAGCACGCCTGGAACCATCACCAGTGGCGGCAACAATGTCGGGCCGAGCGCGGCGTGCGTGCTCAACCACGCAAGCGATGTGAATGTCACCACGTTTGCCGGCCTCGGCCTTGGCGAGTTTGGCGACTATGGCGGCAATCATCGCGGCTACTTGCCATTGCCGGGCAGCGTGCTGATCGATCGCTTCTCCTGCGCTGGCAGCGACATGCGGCTGAAACCGCGCCCGATCGACGGCGACGGCAATGGCAGCGCGCTGTGCGACAGCGGCGCGATGGAGCGCCAGCTGATCGAGCCCGGCCTTGCCCTGTTCCGCAGCGGCTTTGAATAAGGCGCCGAACCGCAAGTCGATTACCCCTTCCCATCCACCCACAGGCGTCGCGCCCGCTGTGCGCACTACGCTCAATCCGGAGTTCTGATGAATACCCTGCGTTCGATGATGTGTTGTTGTGTTGCGGTACTGGCTGCGTTCGCGCCCTGGCTTTCGCTGCATGCGGCGGATATTGCGCCTGGCGATATCGACCCGAATTTTGGCGACAATGGCTGGGTGCGTATGCGCATCGACCGCGGCGATACGCCGTTCGACTCGGCGCGCCACGTCAAGGTGCGCAGCGAGCGCGGGCAGCAGGGCGATCGGCCATTCCTGTACGTTGCCGGCATCGCCGGGGACCGCGTCGCGATCGCCAAGTACACGTTGAACGGAAAACCCCTGCCCGCATTCGGCGACAACGGCATCGCCTTCAGCACACGCGGACGTGTCGGACAATTGGCCGGGCTCGAGCTGATGGAAAACGGCGATGTGGTGATTGCCTACAGCGATCAGCGCAGCGACGATCCCAGGGTCTGGGACTTCTTCGTCGAGGTGTTCGATGCCAACGGCCGACCACGGCCCATTCAAACCCTCTACAACGACTGGGTCCCCCTTCCGCCCGTGGAACTGAACTGGCGCGGCGCCGACCTGATCTGCGATGGCACCCTGCGTTACATGGACGAAACCAATACGTTTCTGTATCCCGATGAAGTCAAGTTCCACGGAATCGCGGCTTACAGTCTTGCCCAGGGCCCAACCGGCAATCTGGTGGTGACAGGCAACGCCACGCTGGAAACGGTGTACGGATCATCCAGTGATTTCGACTACGTGGTGGCGTCGACGGAGTTTGATTTTGCAGGCGGCAAGTACGAGCGCAATCGCGAGCGCGGTTTGAGTTGCCACGAGTACGACGATGAAGACGACGACGCGCCCAGCTTGAAACCCAGCGGCGCGCATCTTTTCGTACCAGGCATCGTTCCCGGATGGAACTACGGCGACAACTACGGCATGCGGGTGACCGACTCGGTCTTTTCGCGCGACCAGCTGTGGCTCGGCGGCTATGACACCCAGATCATCTTCGATCCGCAGCCGCCGTATGTATTTCCATGGCGGTTTCGCGATCTTGGCGTGGCGATGAATGCCGGCAGCATCGGCTCCGATTACTGCGGGGGTTCCGGTTGCGACGACTTTCTGTTGACCGGCGTGGGTCGCGGCGAATACATCCAGGGCAGTTATTGGGACACGCGGCAAAGCTATCTGAAGTCGATCGCGGTCGAGGATGAGCGGCTGTACTTCTATGGCAACACCGAAACAGCCTTCTATCCCGGCGGCAACTATCACACCCCGATCATCAGCGAGCGCCTGCATGCCGATTCGACCGTGCTGCAGCCGCGATTGCTGCCGCTGAATAGCGATCTGAACAACGCCAGCGCACTGGTGGAAAAAGGCCTGCGCGTGGATGACCAGCACCTGCTGCTCGGTGCCTTGAATGACTGCCACGAAGCCAACAACTGCGGCGGCTTGCAGGACCGCTTCTTCGTGGCGATGAGCGCCAGCGCGCCGATCAATGGTCTGTATTATGGTGAAGATCCCCGCTTTGGCACGCAGGGCTCGCAAGCCTATGCGGTGCCCGACGACCGCGGCGATCGCGCCCAGCGCGTGTGGGCCTTCGATGGCGTGGTCGTCGAACGCGGTGTCGACAACGCCGCGCGCAGCCTGTTCGTGGTCGGCGATTTTCTGCCCAGCGACAGCAACGATCCGATCAACTATGACTGGTTCATCACCAAGATTCGCCTTCCTGGCAAAGCCGGCCGACTCAACCTCGGCGTCTCCGGCGCCGGCGACAACACCGGCTTTCCCGCCCATGTCGAAATCGCCCCCACCGGCGTGCTGTGCCGCCGCGACTGCCAGTACGCCTATCCTGGCGAAACCCTGCTCACCCTGCGCGCCGTGAATTCCGCCAACTTCATCTTCGCCGGCTGGGAATCAGGCAGCGCCTGCACCAACCTCGCTGCCCCGATCTGCGAAGTGCGTATCGATGGCGACGTCACCGCGAAGGCGCGCTTCGTGTCGAGGTTTTGACCGCAGGCATTGGGCACTCCGCCCTGCACAGCATTCCCTCTCCCGCCCCGCGGGGGAGGGTTAGGGAAAGTCGCGATAAGTAGGTCGGGTCCCCGCAGGGAACCCGACATCGGAATATCCGCAGCCTCCACCCGAGTCGCATTCCGCACCAATGCGTGCCCACCACCAATCGCCACCTGATTGCCGAGGCGAACGTGGCCACCCCGCGACAGATAGCCCCGCTCCGCCGTTGAAAAGCGCTTCGCTGCGCGCGACCCGCCCTGCATCTTGATGCCCTATCCTCAGCCCGGGACCACGGTGTACAGGCGCACGCGCTGAACGCGTGGGCTTGGGTCGGCAACGCCGTTACCGTCGGCGTCCAGGCTCACCCGGCGCAGGGTGATCTGCAAGTAGTAGGCATAGTTCTCGAAGTCGAAGACATGCGTGTAGAACTCCGATTTGCGCTGCTGGCCCAGGGCATGATCATTGCTGCTGAACGAGGCAATGGTGCTGCTTACGCCGGTGGATTCATGGACGCGACGCAGGCTGACCAATACCGCCTTGTCGATGCCGGGGCCGTCCTGGTCATTGTAGGTCACATCCATCATGTTCCAATCGGGATCGCCGATGTCCGCAGGGTTGGTGACATTGCAGCGCAGAACGATATCGCCGGTGATGCCAGTGGCGATGAAACTTGCGGCCGAATCGTTGCTGTAACTGGCGATGGCATTTTCGTCCGGCATGCACGCCGAGGCAACGGTGGTCCATTCGCCACTGGCAGCCTGGGCGATGTGCGGGAACAACGGCAGCACAAGCGCGGCCGCGAGTATGAGGCGTGAGACTTTCATCGTGATGCTCCTGGGGATGGGTTCACGGCCCGGCACCGAACTGGCGGCGGACTCACCTCCCAATACGCAGTGAATCGCACAAAACGACAGACGCATCGCGCGCGCGGCGATAGCCGATTCAGCGACCACCGTGCAGGCGTAGCGCCTAGCGCGTAGGTCGGGTCCCCGCAGGAGACGCCATTCAACGGCGGAGCCGGTCAACCCGACATCGGAATATCCGCTGCATCAACCGCAGCTGGAGCCTTCAACAGCAGCCCGATCAAGCAGCGGCCACCACCCGTTTGCTGAGGCCATCGTGGCGATCACGTGGCGGGTACCGCTACGCGGGACCCGCCCTACTTCCGTGCAAATCCTCGACCGCCTTTGTAGGCGCTGGGCCCGACCAGCTCGCTCTTGATCTCCGTCCATTCACCAAAGATATCCAGGTCAGGCCGCGCCCTTCTTTCCGCATGTTCGACACCGCCATCATCCAGCGCCAACGGCGCGATTCAACCCAGCCCAGGGCAACGCCCTGGGAAACCAGCCAAGAAGCCCCCAAGCCCTGAAAGGGCGACCCAAAACCCGCACCATCCGCATCACCATGTATCGCCCCTTCAGGGCTCCAACCCACACGGTCGTCTTTCCCAGGGCGTTGCCCTGGGCTGGGATGATTTGCCCCTTCGGGGCGACAAAGCCGACGAGGCTGCGCATGCATGACGCGTAGGTCGGGTCCCCGCAGGGAACCCGACATCGGTATATCCGCTGCATCAACCGCAGCCAGAGCCTGCCACACCACCCACGCGTTTGACCCCCACCCCACGCAGGCGTACTCTCAACCCATCTGTCCCGGGGGACAGGTGAACGCCGCAATCCATCGCCGCGTAAACCTGGAGGGTGGACCGTGCTTCACTGCCTTCCAAACCATAGGAATTCTTGCGGCCGATTTGGCGCAAAGTTTGGAGTGCGCCCGGGTGAGCATCGATCAAAGGTTCTAAATGCACAGAATCAGGCGCACAGCGTTCGAAACGCTGGTCCATCATTAGTATTTTCCCGCGTCGATTCAGATAATCGAGTCGTGCAAAGGGTTTGCAACTTCGAACTACCGTACTTTTTTGCACCCTTAAGCTTCATCAAATTGTAACTGTGAGGCAAAGAATGTTCTATCAAGTCCGCGTTGGAGTCACCGGCGTCACAACTTGGCATGAGACAAACCTGTCGCGAGAAGAGGTGCTCGAGCATTGGCTGTGTCCGTTCCTTGCGAAAGAGCCTTGCATTATCAAGGGAACGCTTTTCAACATGAGTACGTTCGGATCACTCAGAGTATTTTCGACGGAGCGTGTGGTCGATTCCGAATGGCCGGTATCAAAAGCCGAATACAAAGACAACGATGGAAGTTTTCAGTGGTACAAATATGACCCTGAGTTAAGGCGGAAGATAGAAGAAAAGGCCACTGATGTCACTACGGAATTAACTCGAGACGCACTAGTATTGCTGGAATCTGGAAAATGGAAGGACAGAATTCGTTTGCAAATAGAGCGTGATAAAGGTCGTTTCTGTTTTTTTATATGTCCATTCGGTAATGATGAAGTCGATCACAATTATCGATTTGTAATATCCCCGGTTGTTCGTCAATACGGGTTCGAAATAAAACGGGTTGATGAACTTTCTCACTAGAAGACGATAACCGACGTAATTCTTAGTAGTATAGCGAGATCGCGCTTCGTGGTAGCAGATCTAACTGACACACGACCTAACTGTTATTACGAACTTGGCTATGCACATGCGTTGGGTAAGCCCGTAATTTTGCTTGCCAAAGACGGAACGGAGCGACACTTTGATATATCGACGTATAAATGGAATTACTGGCGAACATATCAAGACTTGCTGCCGATATTCGATCGAAGCGTCACCGCGGTATTGAGCGAGCTGGGAATATGAACAGAAAGCAAGATATTTCTGGTGCCTGTTTGGACTGTCGCACAAGAAATCAAGTTCAGTTAATGGTCAAACGTGGTCATTCCCAGCCAAGGTAGTTTGATATGGCTTCTTTGCACCCGGGCGGATCTCTCTGGAGTTACCCATGCCCCAACTCACCCTCCTAAGGAACCTCTGAATAAGTCACCACATCGTCTTCGCTACACAGTTTAGTGCTTGCCACACCCCGAAAAACCTGCGGTTTTTCGCCCCCTGACTCAGGGGGCTATCGCGGCTCCGGACTTGTTCAGAGGATCCCTAAACCAAACCTCCGAATTCGTCCGTCTCGCGATCTTCAAGCAACCGGTGTGGAATCACACGATGGCCACTATCGCGTGGCGGATTGCTGAGCCGCCTCCGGGTGGAACTCAGGTCATCGAGATTTCGTCGGATTTCGATGTGGTGGCGCGGTATTCGGCGAATCGGGCCGAACCGGACGTTCTGAGTTGCCAGACGCCGCCGCTGTCATTTGCCGAGGTCACGGCATGCTTTCGTATCGATGCGGCGCCGCAGGTGGGGATGGCGTGTGGGGCGGTGCTTACGCAGCGATTTGATGGGCTGGTGTTGAATCAAGTGCGGGTTGCCAACAACTACGGTGTCGGCTGCGAAGTCAACCTCTGCAAGGACGGCAATCCGATCTACCTGCCGCAGGTGGTGTGGCCTGGCGGCTTGTGGTTGGAGGATCTGCGCTCGCCGCTTTACGTCGCCGTGGTACCGCAATTCACCTACGCAGGCCAGCGCCTGGTGCTGGAAGAGATCGGCCTGACGCAGGTCGAGGTGTTGGATGGCAGCGTGGTGACTATCGTTGGGTCGTTGTGGAAGGGCTACGTGTTGACGGTGGGTTGAGGTGGGCGGTTGATCGTGTGGGGTGTTGGTGGGGAGCGAAGCGGCAAGGTCTGAGCACCGTCGAACGTTTCCCTCATCTGGCCCGGTGGGCCATCTTCTCCCGCCAAGCGGGAGAAGAGGTTCAATGGGACTGTGGTGTCGCCGCGGCCATGGCCATCACATCAGCTACGGCCGCGGCGATGGCTTCGGGCTTATCAAGTGGAATGTCGTGTGTGGCATCGGGCACCGGGATTTCCTTGCTGCGAGTCGAGGTAGCGAGGATCTGATTGTGGGTGTGCCGGCGTGCCAGAAGCAGTGCGCGAAGCACATCCGCCGGTACGTCGAGGTAGGGTTTGCCTGCGCTCAACAGCAGCAACGGGAGGGCGCCGCAGTGCTCGGTGGCGGGAACGGGCTTGGAGAATATCCTCTGGTTTTCTTCCAGCTCCGAGCGCAGCGTGCGCCAGTAGCCTGGTTTTTCTTTTCTGCTCCGGATGGCGGCGGCCACGCGCATACCCATCCAGGTTGGAGGCGCGCGCAGGCAATTCTGCGTGGCTTTGTTCAGCACATTGAGTTGCCCGGACTCCGCTGCCTTCGCACAGTCATCCAACAGTGCGTTGCGCCGGATGCGCATGGCGGCATCTTCCTGCTTCCAGCGCTCGGGCATTGCATCGTCGGCGCCCTGTTCCGGTGGATCGACCAACACCAGGCCGGCGACCTCGCTTGGAAACCGCTGCGCATAGCGACGCACGATATTGCTGCCCAGGGAATGGCCAACGAGTACAACCGGCACTGAGATTTTGACGGCGCCGATCAGCGCGTGAAGATCATCGACATCGGCATCCAGATCACGTGGCTTGGGTCCCTCGTCGCTGTATCCGTAGCCCGCCCGGTCGTAGGCGCATACCCGCGTGCGTTTTTCGAGCAAAGGTTGAACCCGGTACCACGTGGTGGAATTGGTGTTCGCGCCCGCCTCAAGAATAACGACGCGTTCGCCCGATCCGCTGCAGCGAAGATTCAGCACTCGACCTTCGGCAATGCTGATCCGCTGTGCAGCCTTGGCGTAGCTGTCGGGAATCTTCTCGACCTCGGCAGCGGCAGTGCCGTCGAAGCCGGGCAGGCATGAAAGCACCGATGCGAACAACAGACTGATAAGCAGTGCGCGCATGGGCGATCCTCGATTGGTTTGACTTGGTGACGGATACGTATCGTTGCCGCATTCGACCCGTGTCTATCGGAAATGTTTCCTGTCGGCAGACAACGGGACATCCAGAGAACCGGACATCCACAATTGCGAGAATTCCTCCAGAGAACCGGACATCCACAATTGCGAGAATTCCTAGGACTGGGCGAAGATATGTCCTAGCCCGCACTCGGTGATTATCCGGTAACCGAGCCTGCTGGTTTCTGAGGCCAGCTGGAGCGCAGGAGCGCCAACGTGCCATGGACGCGGCGCGGGTGGAATCGGGGGCTTGGGTTGAACGGCATTCGCTGCGGGACGCCGCTCCCACAAAAGCCGGCCCGGCGCCATTCATCCAAACCACGGCAATGTCCGCTTAACTTGACATTCACGCCAAAAAATGTAATCTACACCAGACATTAAGTCACCTGGAGAAGACTATGCGTTGGCCGAAGTGGGGTTTGGCGGGGCTGGTGGCGTTGGCGGGCGTGGCGTTCTGGCTGTTGCTGGCGGGGCCGGACCAGTTGCTGGGGTTGGACTCGGGCAATGTGGGTGTGGCGCTGGCGGCGGCGGTGGCCTGGAGCTCGATGTATGGCGTATCCGTTGCGCCGCGCAGCGAGCTGGACGAGACGGTGTCGCCGGGCGAGTGGAGGGCGTGGATCGGCCTGGGCTTTACGTTGCTGGTGGCGGTGTATCTGTTGGCCAAGTCCGATGTGATTGCTGCGGCTGCGGATCGTCGCGATCTTGGTGCGGTGGGGCGCAGCATCGTGATGCTGCTGATCGCCTGGGGCATTCTGTCGTGGACGCTGGAGTCGCGCTGGAAGCATCAGGTGACCGAAGACGAGCGCGACCGCGATATCGCGGCGCGTGGAGCGGGATGGGCGCGCGGTGCGCTGGTGTTCAGTGTGATCGGGTTGGTGGTGATGTTCGGGTATTCTCCGACGGATCGGCTGGGCTGGACCACGCCGTTGGTCACGGCGCATCTGCTGATCTTCACCCTGGTGTGGAGCTGCATCGTCGAATATGCGGTGATCGGTATTTCCTACTGGCGTGATCGACGGCCATGACCAGCACACCCATCGTCAATCAGATCCGGCGGCTGCGTTTCGATCACGGCGAGATGACGCAGGAGGCTCTGGCCAAATCCGTCGGCGTGACGCGGCAGACCATCATCGCGCTGGAGGCGGGCCGCTACGCACCCTCGCTGGAACTCGCGTTCCGGATTGCGCGCACGTTTGCTGTTGGAGTTGAGGAGGTGTTTCAGTGGCCGCAGTAAGGCACGTGGGAGCGGCCTCCGGCCGCGAAACTCCTGCTGTGACTATCAAGAGTAGAGCGAGAGCTTCGCGGCGGGACGCCGCTCCCACAGAATGAGCTAGGGTACCCGAAGAATTGTTTTACCGGTCCGTTCGCAATCCACGTCCATGTTCATTCATCCCGGAAATAACCGACGAGGATCGACATGGGAACGGACAAGATCACGGTATCCATAGTGTTTGGCGTTGCCTGGCTTCTTGCCTCGATGCCAGCCATCGCGGCCACTTTCAACGTGACGCGCTTCGACGATCCGGTTCCCACCAGCTGCACGGTAAACAGGTGCTCGCTGCGCGAAGCGGTGATTGCCGCCAATGCCACCACGGCAGAGGATGTTATCCAGCTGGGCGCGGGTGTGTATCAACTGACACAGAGCGGCGCAGGTGTGGATCAGTTGAACTATGACCTTGATGTGACGCAACCGCTCCGGATCATCGGACACGGCGCGGATACCACGATCATCCGCAATGAGATCCTGATCACCAATGAGCAGACACGTGTCATTGAAGTAACGCAAACATCGCTGGTGTTGAGTCGACTGGCGTTGCAGGAAGGCAATGTGTATTCGCCCATCGTGCCGATTTTCACGGCCCCGGTCAAAGGCGGTTGTCTCAATGCCGAGCATGCGACGGTTACGCTGGAGCGCGTTGTGGTTTCCAACTGTCTGATCGACGCGATCGGCAGCTTTGGCGCAGGCATTGCGCTGGAGCAGTCGCAAGCGCATTTGTCTGAGGTCGACATCCACTCAAACAACGCCGTAGCAAGCGCCGGAGGCGGCCTTGCAGTGATCAATTCCCAGGTCGAACTGAACAGGGTCGGCATTTCGCACAACAACGCGGGACTAGGCGGCGGCATGATTTCTGCGGCGATCTCGGTCATCAACGCTACGGCGCTCAGCATCATCGAGAACGATGCCCAGAGTGGTGGCGGAATCTACATCTCGGCAGGGATGTATGCCTATTTGCCGAATGCGACGGATCTGAATGTGTCGACGGACTCGCTGATTGCCCGAAATGAAGCCACCCAGTACGGTGGGGGTATCTATACGAGCCTGCAGTCCACGCTGCGCATCGCCTCCATCGTGGATGCCAGCATCGGCCTGGATGATTTGTTGCGCATCGAGGAGAACCATGCCAATGCCGACGGCGGGGGAATCTATATTTCTCCAAGCTACGCGTCGATTTCAGGGACTGTTCCGGGCAGTCATCTGGAAGCGCACCGTCTCGCGGTGCGGGCGAATACGACGGGCGGGGATGGCGGTGGCATGTACGCCGGTGGCAGCGCGGCCGTTCACGACAGTGAGTTCGCATTCAACAGTGCGGTTGGCGATGGCGGCGGCGTAAAAATCAGCGGCGAGATTGCCGACAACTTGATTGAGCGCAGCAGCATTGTTGGAAACGTGGCTGGTGGCAATGGTGGCGCCATCCTCAACGCGGCCGATGACACCCAGCTGCGCAATGTGTCGTCCTACGCCAATACGGCGAACCACGGTGGCGGTGTGTACAACACGGGCGGCGCGTCAGCGAAGCTGGTGCACTTCACCTCCTTGGACGACGCCGCCGTGGTTGGCGGTAGTTTGTACGCGGCGGCATTTGGTGGCGTAGAACTCCAGAACAGCGTGCTGGCTGCGGGCTGTCATAAGCAAAGCATCAGTCCGTTCGTGTCGGGCTATATCGTCGACGCCGCTGGCAATGCCCAGAGAAAAGGCCAGCCTGCCTGTGCGGGAACCGCTTACACCGATTCCAGGCTGGCGCTGCACTATGACTACTTCGGTGGCCGATTCAATGTGGTCGGCTTCGACTCCGGCTCGTCGCTGCGCAACAAGCTGCCGTTGTTGCTGGAAGCATCCGATGACGTACGTGGCTGGAATCGAGTAGCCCCTGCGGACATCGGCGCATTCGAATTCGATACGGTCGGCAACTGATCGAGGAACACCGGACTCCAGCGCACGATGCGGTGCTTCGTACAGGATGCACCCTGTCATCCGGCAATCGATCAACAAATAGCAGGCTGGTGGATGAGCTGAGTTGTGTTGACGATGCCGGGGCATCGTCAGACGAACCGAACGCCCGGCGTTGACGCCGCGAGGGAAAACACAGCGAACCCCAGAAAACATGCAGGACTGCCGCAGTTCGCTGCGCCCACCACCAGCCTGCGACTCGTGCCGTACCCGATCGAAAATATGGGAAACTATTATTATCTGCCGCTGAACTAATCTCCTCATTAGCGTTGATCCTCAGCCATGCTGCTGGCTCCGCGGAAATTTGTGGGCACGTGTGTCGCGTGCCGTCTGGACGATGCGCAGACGTTGAGATGGCACGCGACACGCGTGCCCTACAGGATTCCGACGGTGATCGCGGTGGAGCTGTCTTCGTAGCCATCAGCAAACAGGCCGATCGAGAGAATCGGGTCCTGGTCAGTGGCGGTGTTGTTGGCGAGGTTGTCGTCCTGCACGGGTGCGGCCGCGGTGATGGTGGCGGTGTTGGTGACGAAGGCGCCTGGATCGGCGACGACGGTTGCACTGACCTGATAGCGCAGCACGCCGTTCACCGGTAGCTGCAGCGACTGCGCAATGGCATTGCCGCTACCCTGTGCGTTCGGACAGATGGCGCCGCCGGCGATGCTGCTGCAGGTCCATTGAACGTTGCTCAGGCTGACCGGCACGCTGTTGCTCAGGCTGGCTTCGGTGACTGCGCTGGGGCCGGCGTTGGCGACCAGGATTTCATACGTTGTCGACTGGCCGGGCAGCAGTTGGGTCTCGGTGTTCGTCAGGCTGATCTGCAGGTCGGCCTGCGGCGGCACTGCGTCAAAGAAATAGACGGCGCCCGAGTCGGTGCTGAGCGGTGCCCCAGGTCCTTCATCCGCATAAGCGCCGACGATCAAATCGTCGCCGGATATCGCGAACGAATGACCGAAGACATCGAACTGACTGCCATCGCTGGCGATGATCTTCTGCCCCTGTGTCCAGGTGCTGCCGCTGCGGGTAAACACGTTCACCGAACCCTGGCGATTGCTGACGACTGTGTCATGTCGCGCGCCGACCAATAGTTTATCGCCGTCGATGGCGATGGCCAGGCCGAATTGGTCGTGCAATTCGCCACCCGCCATCAGCAGTTTGGTCTGCAGCGACCAGGTCGCACCGCTACGCACGAAGACATACACCGAACCCTGGTTCGTCTGGGCATCGATGTCGTCGATGAAGGCACCGGCGACGACCGTGTCGCCCGACACCGCCAGCGTGCTGCCGAACAGGTCATCGGCGGCGCCATCGGCGGCGAAGAGTTTTGCCTGCTCGGTCCAGACGCCGCCGCTGCGTGCGAACACGTAGGCCGAACCCTGCAGGGCATTGCTGCCGAAGGTATCGTAGGGCGCACCGACTGCCGCGGTGTCGCCATCGAGCGCGACCGCAGAGCCGAAATAGTTGACCGGCTCGACATCGCTGGCGATCAGTTTCTGCTGCTCGGTCCAGGTGCTGCCGCTGCGCGTGAACACGAACGCCGATCCGTGGCTGTAGGAATTGCCCAGATCGTCGCTGGGCACGCCGACCAGGGCGGTGTCACCCGACAGCGCGACGGCGTAACCGAACTGTTCGCCGACGCTGCCTTCTACCGGCGTGAGGCGTTGTTGCAGCGTCCAGATACCATTGCTGCGCACGTAGACATAGGCCACTCCGGGTCCGCTCGGTGCGCCGATCAATGCGGTCTCTCCGGACAGTGCCACGGTAGCCCCGTAGGCGGCACCGGCCGGTGCATCGCTGGCGACGAGCCTGGCCTGCTGCGTCCAGGTATTGCCGTTGCGCACCAGCACATAGGCCGCGCCCTGCTCGCCGTTCGGACCCTGGTCGCGCATCGCGCCGACCAGTGCGGTATCGCCCGAGATGGCGACCGAGACACCGAAGATCACTCCGTTCGTCAGTGGGATCTGCGGATAGCTGAACTTGAACTCGTGGCTGTAGTCGACGAGCTGGCCATTGGGGCTGCTGTCCACGGTCGGCGACATCAGGGTGCAGAATGCCAATGCGGCCAGCAGCGGTCGCGATTTCGTTGTTGTGTCGTTACGCATTTCAGTCTCCGTAGCATTCCCGGCCGCGGCCTGCGTCCAGCACGCGGGGGCGTGATCGGGATGGCAGTGCAGTGGCACTCCTGAATCACCTTACGGAAGTTCGTGGGCGCTTTATCATGGCGGCGGAAAAATCTTTGCGACCGTGCAGTTAGCATTCTTTAGCGCCAATGGCGCGTTTCAATTCAGCCCAGGGCAACGCCCTGGGAAAGCGTGCGTCCAGGGATCGATAGCCCTGAAAGGGCGACCCAAATGCCTACTGGGCCGGCATCGCAAGGCGTTTGAATCGCCCCTACAGGGCTCAAATGTCCGCCGACATCTTTCCCCAGGGCGTTGCCCTGGGCTGAGTTGACGCGCCCCTTTGGGGCCTTCTATTTCGGCTTAAGCGCTGCCAACCGCTTCGCCCAATAGCCATCATCAGCGATGCTGGCTGCGGCCTTGATGGCGATCTCGGCCGCGAGGGCTTTCGCCGCAGCCGGCTGTGCGTCGGCGATGAGCCACTCGGCACGGTCGATGCGGTTCAACCACAGGTCGGGATGATCCCCACCCAAGCCGCCGCTGAGCTGCGCTTCGGCCTGCACCGACAGCGTGATCGCACCTTTGATGTCGCCGCGCTGCGCGGCGATGCGTGCAAGCTCCAGATCGAGGAAGCCTTGCCGCCAGGGCTCGTCGACGAACGCGGCGGCATCGATGGCGCGGATCTGTGCCGCGGCCGCGTCGAGTTTGCCTTGATCGCGCAGCAGTGCCGCCATTTCCAACTGCGCTTTTACCAGCTGGTAGGCCGATGGCGATGCGCGATGGGCCTCCAGCGCGGCTGCCAACAATGGTTCTGCTAGTGCCAGCTCACCGCGCAAGCGCAGCGCTCGACCGAGGAAAAAGCGCGCATCAGTAACCGGATAATCGGCCTCGTCAAGCAGGTCCATGCGTACCTTGATCACCTGCTCCAAGTGCCGCACCGCGCCATCCAGCGCCCCCGCTTCGAGCAGCACCCGCCCCAGGCGGGCGAGCGGAACGGTAGCGGCCAGCGTGTCGCTGCCATCGAGGCGGGCCTGGATGTCAATGCAGCGCCGCAGCACTGGAATTGCGTCCAAGCGTCGGCCAGCGCGGCCGAGCATGTCGGCGTAGGCATACAGCGCGAAGCCGGCCTGGTTGCTGACCTCGCCATAGAGTTCGATGCGCTTCTCGCTGGTTTCGCGCGCCAACGGCAAGCCTTCGTCAAAGGCGCCGGTGTAGCCCAGCGCCACCGACAGTGCCTCCAACGCGTTGACATACAGATAGTGGTCACTGCCGTAGTGTTTGGCGAAGACTGAACGCGCGGTCCGTGCGTGCGCGACGGCTGGCTGCGGAAAGCCGTCCATATAGACGTGGAAACGCGCAAAATCGAGGTGCACGCGCGCCGCTTCGACACTATCGGCACCATCGACACGCTCGGCCACCTGCAAGGCGCGGGTCAGCAACGCCAACGATTCGTCGCGCCGATCCTGATACAACAAGATGGTGCCGAGCAGGCGCAGGCTTTCGATGTGTTCGATCGATTCGGGCGCCAGTTGCTCGTGCAGCGCCAGCGCTTCGCGGGCAATCGGCTCGGCGCGCGGGAAATCTTCCAGGTCGTAGATCGCATACGCCTGCTTGTGCAGCAAGTCGGCGAGCACGCGCGGGCGCGCGTTGCCACGTTCCAACGCGATCGCCTGTTGGTGCATGGCGATGGCCTGATCGCGCTTGCCGATGTTGAGGTAGACACCCGCCAGAATGCCCAGCATTTCGGTACGCACCGCCGGTTGATCGTAGAGGTCGGCGGCGAGCTTGTCACGGCCGGCGTCCAGCAGTACCGAGATCGGAAGATCGCGCTGCCCGCTCACTTCTGGATCGACGCCCTGGAACACCGAGACCATGTAGTCCTTGACTGCCAGCGCCGCTCGCTCGGCTTGCAGCGCGTTGTTGCGCTCGCTGCGCATGCGCCAGGCAAAGGCGGAAACCGTCGCGACAAAGATCAGCGACACCAGGGCCCAGGGCCAGTGACGGCGCAACATCATCGTGACGACGTAAGGTGTGGTGCGCGTACGCGCCATTACCGGTTGCCGCGACTGGTAGCGGGCGAGATCGTGCATCAACGCTTCGACACTTGGATAGCGCTGCTGCGCTGCTGCGTGCGTGGCCAGCGCGATGACGGCGGCAAGATCGCGCGGCAGATGTTCCAGGCCGCGAATTTCGGTCAGGGCATCCGGCTGCGTGCCGCCCTCGTGCAACTGTGCACCCAGCAGTTCTGCCAGCAACACGCCGAGGCTATACAAATCCGTGGCGGTGCCGACGCGCTCGCCGCGGCGCTGCTCGGGGCTGGCATAGCGAGGCGTGAACGCGGCCTGCGTCGGTGCATTGCCGGCGCCGCTGGCGGGGGCATCGACGGGCGACGGTACGACAGCATCGCCGAGCAGATGCGACACGCCGAAATCGAGCAGGAACGCATGGCCACTGTCGCTGACCAGAATATTCGACGGCTTGAGATCACAGTGCACGACCAGGTTGCGATGCGCGAACGCCACTGCGGTACAGACCTGTACGAACAATTGCAGGATCTGGCCGCGGCCGAGTTGCCGGCTTTGGCAATAGCGATCAATCGGCATGCCATCGATGTATTCCATCACCAGATACGGCTGGCCCTGAGGCGTGCTGCCGCCATCGACCAGACGCGCGACATGCGGATGCGTGAGCGAGGCGAGGATCTGCCGCTCCCGCGCCAGATAGCGCAGCGCCGCCGGGCTGGCGACGCCAGCGAGCAGCTTGATCGCCGCGGTCTGTTCGAAGTGGCCATCGCTGCGCCTGGCCTTGAATACGCGGCCCATGCCACCGCGGCCGATCTCATCAAGCAGCGTCCAGGCACCCAGCACATCGCCGGAACGCAGCGCAGCGCCCGGATTCGCCTGCAGTGCGTCGATCACCGGATGCGCAACGCGACCAGTGAATCCGCCGACATCACTGCACAGCAGCAGCACCGCATCGACGGTTTCGGGATCCGCGCCCAGCATCTTCAGCTGCGCAATACGTTCCGCCTCCGGCAGATCGCAGACCGCATCGAACAGCGACTTCAACTGCGCGAAGCGTGCCGCATCCATCGGCGCCCGCGGCTCTCGGTCAGAGGGCATGATGATGCAGCCAGGACTTGGCGAAGCGCAGTTCGCGATCGACGATCTGCACCGACACGTTCAGCACGTCGGCGATCTCGTTGCGCGCCAGGCCGGCGAACAATGTGAGATGCAGCACCGCGCTGCTGCGTGCGTCCAGTTGCTCCAGCTGGCGCAGTGCCTGGTCCAGTGCCAGCAGGTCGACAATGCCGGATGCTTCTCCGCTTTCGGCACGTTCCAGCGTGACGTGCACCGCGCCGCCACCGCGCTTGTCGCTGAGCCGCGCACGCGCATGATCGACCAGCACCGCCCGCATATAGACCGACATCGATGCGAAGAAATGCGCGCGGTTCTGCCAGGTCACCTTGCTGCCGATCACCCGCAGCACCGCCTCGTGCAGCAGTTCCGTCGGGGACAGCGTGGCGTCGCCGGCAACTTTGGCAATGCGCATTGCCGCAATCTGCCGCAGTTCCGCATAGGCCTGCTCGAACACCGACGCGAACGCATCGGCATTCCCCTGCTGCCAGGATTGCAGCCATTGGGTAAGGGGCAGTTGCAAGGATGCACTGGCGGTCATCAGGGCCATCATGCCGAAAGATCAACCCCGATCTTGCACGCTTCCGATGGTGAATGCGAGCGGAGCGGGATTTGGGTACTGCATTGGTTGGAATCTCGGGGATGACTCCTTCTCCCGCTTGCGGGAGAAGGTGGCGCGTAGCGCCGGATGAGGGAGGTTTGCGATGGTGCAGGGTGTTGCTGAGTCGCCGTTCGCAAATAACGGGGGCTATCGAACGTTTCCCATCCGGCCCTGCGGGCCACCTTCCTCCGCGCAGCGGGAGGAAGGTGCATCGTCGTCGACATTTCAAACTGAGACACTGCCGCGGTGTGGGGCCGGCGCGCATCATCGACGCGAATACCGCATCAACGAACGCGCCGCCGACCAACCGCCATGACGATACCGTCATCGGCAATTCCTAATTCTCTAAACCATCTGCGAACAACGGCAGCTCGTGCACGAACACCGTACCGGCCTGAGAGATGCTCGGCAGGTATCCGCTGACGCCCGGTGCGCCGACATACAGCGTGTTGCCGACTGCAGCGATGCTTGTTGCGTAGGCGCTGTAAGAGTTTGCGCCGCCCGGCGCAAAGGACTGCCGGTGTTGCCAGTGCCCATCACTAAGCTGGTAGAGATGCAGACTGCCGGTGTGTGACCTGCCACCGATGTCGGTGTCGGTACTGACCCACAGTTCACCGTTCATTACGCTGACCTTGGTACCGAATCCTTCAGTGATGCCAGGCGGAGCGGGCAGCATTTCCACCCAGGACCAAGTACCGCTCTGGCGTTGGAATACGTGGACTTGCTGCACGCGCGGCGCTCCGACAAACAGTGTGTCGCCCGACACGGCAACCGCCATACCGAACGCGGCCGGGGTTTCGGTGCTGAGCGGCCTGACCAGCTTGGCCTGCTCGACCCAACCTTGCGCGGTTTTAATGAACACATAGGCCGCGCCTTCGCCCAGCCCCGGCGCGCCGAAAGGTTCTTCGATAATGAAGGGTACGGCGCCCAGCACAATGGTGTCCTGGTCGATGGCAACGGCTTTGCCGACGCCGTCCATGACGGCCGCATCGCTGACCTGCAGGCGCTCGGGCGATTGCCAGCCAGCCGCGTCGCGTTCGTATACATAGGCGACGCCCGATCCGGCGCTGTTGGGAATGAGTTCAAACTCCGCGCTGACCACGGCCCGGTTGGCACTGGCCGCGATGGCATTGCCGAAGAGTGAGCTGTTCGGCGAGGGCGGTGCCGGCCACTTGGCGATCTGCACCCAATTGAAACCCAGCGGCGTGAAATGATAAACCGCGCCGGCGTTACCGGGTGCGCCGACCAGCAAGCTGTCACTGCTCCAGGCGAGCGCCGAACCGAAGCGATCGCGTGCTGTGGCGTCGTTGGCATACAGTGCGGTCGGCGGTACTTGAAGCGCCAGTTCGCGCGGGTAGGCGAACACTGCGCCTGCGGTTGCTGATTGGCGCCGCTCATATGGCGTACCCACCAACAGCCATTCGCTATTCGCCACAATCGCGGCACCGAAATTTTCGCCGGTCGCGGTGCCGCCGGTGTTCAGTGTCAGCTGCGCACCAGGAGCAGGCGGTATCGCGTTGTAGATACGCACTTCACCAGCTGAGGCGTAAGGAAACGCAAAGCTGCCGGGCAGGCCAACCAGAATCTGATCGGCACTGGACACCAGACTGCGCAGGCCGTAGCTGCGATCGCCCGTATAGGGCAAACTGATCTGCATCGTGCGGGTCAGCGTGCCGCCGATCTCTTCGTAGGTCCAAAGTTCAACCCCCACCATGGCAGGCGGCGTTGACATCGTCAGCTCGGAGCTGACCAGCCATCGACCGTTTCGGTAGTCCAGACGGCGCCCGAACCTCTTCAAGTCCGGCACCATGTCCCCGATCTGGGTTTGGCCCTGGACCCATTGACCGGCAACGCGTTGCCACTCGATCACCTTGCCGGGTTCGCTGCCGCTACCAAGATGTGCCGGGCTGGAGATCAGCACGCGATTGGCGTGGCCCGCGATCTGTGTGCCGAACAAGTCCAATTCGTTGGAGACCATCGGCACCAGGCGCTGGCGCGGCGTCCATAATGCGCTCTCGCGCGCAAACACATAGGCCGCGCCGGCCTGAAGTGTCTCGCCGCTGGCGCCAACGAACAGCTCGTCGTCCAACAACAGCAGTGAGGAGCCGAAATTGCCATGCTGAACGGGAACCGGCGCGGTGATTTCCTGCTGGTGCTGCCACTGACCACCGCTGCGCCCAAACAGATACACCGCGCCAGCACCGTAGAGGTTTCCGTACCAGCGACGATCCGAAGAAATCGCCAAGGTGCTCTGGTTCAGTGCAATGACCGCGCCGAAGTGGCCGTCCGACTGCTGCGTGGACTCCCGTAAGGTCTGCTGGTAGTGCCAGCCCTGCGCATCGTGCACGAACACATAGGCGGCACCTTGGTAGTTGAATGGTGCGCGCGAATAGTTCGGCGCACCGACTACCAAGGTGTCGCCTTCCAGTGCGAGTTCGGCACCGAAGGCGTCATAGATACCTGCATCCGGCGCCAACAGCTTGGCCTGACGAACCCAGTCGTCACCGACTCGACCGAAGATGTAGACGGCGCCGGTCTGCTGGCCTTGATCGTTCCAGCCGCCCCATGCGCCTACGGCGAGAGTGTCGCCATCCAGCGCGATGGCGGTACCGAACCGCTGACCGGGCGCGCCTTCACCGAATAGTGGATCGTTGTTGGGATTGCCCAGCGTGAACTGCGGAACCGACCAGTACGAAGGGCGAACTTCGCCGCGCTCGGCCAGGTCATTGGCAGCGCTGGGGATGACTTCAAGGCTCTGAGCGGCAAACGCCAGACTCGATCCCAGCCACAAAACGCAGGCGACGAACCCTACGCTCAGAGCGCGGCGCGCATTGTGTATGCGGAGAAAAGAGTTCGGTGCCAGGTGACGCATCGGAATGTCCATGGTTGTCCTCGCACATGATCGAGATTATTCAGGCAATAACGGCGTCATTCGGAAGCAAAAGCCGACATCAGGCGGGCGAAACCTCGAAGCTGAGGCCAGAGCAGCACTTCCGCGAACTCGGCATCAGGCGCAATGTCGCGCGATTACTGCGCTTGAGACCGCCAGGCGCGGGTTTGCAGCCGCACGCGCGGACGATACCGGATGCCTTGGTCGCGGGCCATTCGCAGCGGTGACGTAGGCTGGGGTGAGCGCAGCGAACCCCAGCCTGCGCTGCTACGGTTACAGTTGGCGCCGCGACCTGATCCTTCCAATCAGTGCCATCAAGTCACGCGCCTGCACGCGTTCCACCGAGTCGACACGTGAGCGGCACCCGGCTTCGAAGACATCCAGCACCGCCGCCAGCTGCGGATGCCGCGTGCGCTCGAACGCCAGCGGGATCGCGTAGTCGAAGCAGCCGCGGAACAGCAGCGAATCGCTCAACGACTGCACGTCGAATGCGGCACACATGGCCTCGGCGGATTCGATGCTGCGCAGTAGGGGCAGGGCGGTGTCGCGCAGGCCGGCGGCGATGAACTGCGTCAGTGGCTCGATATCTTCTTCGTGGAAGATCCAGATCACAGGGCAATAGCCCTCCGGCAGCACCGGGCCCGCCCAGCCCTTGGCAAATGCATCGAGCGGAATCGATGCGGTGCAAAGCCCCGAGGGGTTAAAGCGCGGGTCTTCGATCCGCATTTCAGCCACTGTCTGGGTATACAGCGGCTCGAGCCAGACCTGCAGACGCAGGCCCAGGCCGCAATACATGTCCTCGCGCGCCGCCGCATACAACTCCACACGTTGCCTGCCCCAGGCGCCGCTACGCAGATACACCGTCTCCACCGAATCCGCCGACCAGCCCGACGCTGGTTGGCGTGCGAATCCAGCCGCCTCGATCACCGGCTCGGCCAGCGCCAGCAGGCGCTGATGCATTGCCTTCGGATCGGGCAGCCTTTGGCGCATGCGCCACGCCGAATAGCGGCGGTCCAGGCGTGCGCTCACCCGCGCCTGCGTGTGCGCATCGTCGGCGACCTTGCCGAGGTCGTCGAACACATCGCCATTGAGCGCGAACATGCGCATATAGTCTTTCAGATAATCCGCGTCGTAATAGGCGCGTGCAAACGCAGCGCCTTCGACGGAGAGATCGCCATCGAGCAGTTAGCCGTCGCAGTGATCGAACAGCAGAACTCGGCCGGTGCGCTAGCCGCTGTGCAGGTCGCGCGCATGCGCCAGCAATCGCGGATCGGCAAGACCGCGCTGAACTGCCCAGCCCAGAAACATCCCGATATGCGTACCGCCCGCTTCGTTGTCGAGATCGGTTTCGAAGTTGAGGAAATAGATTTCGGCGTCGTCGATCTTCATCGGTTGGGTGTACACGATTGTATGAAAGGAACTGCAAATATTAGACCAAAGCAATGACATGGGATGCCGTTACCCACCCATGGAGTCGGCTATTCATCCGATGATGTAGACGCACCCGCTTGTTGCTATCGTTTGCCGTGTAATCGAGGGACTGCTCATGCTGAGTCAACAACAGAAACAACAATTCGAAGACGACGGCTATGTCGTGATCGAAGGCTTCAAGTCTTCAGTCGAGATGGCGGCGGTGCGTGAGCGGGCGCGCGAAATCGTCGACGGGTTCGATCCTGGCGCGACGCGCAGCGTTTTCACCACGCGCGATCAGGCCTTGGTGACGGATAGATATTTTCTGGAGTCGGCCGATCAGGTGCGCTGCTTCTTCGAGGAAGAGGCATTCGCCGCCGATGGCAGTCTGCGCCAGGCCAAGGCGTTGTCGATCAACAAGATCGGACATGCGCTGCATGACCTCGATCCGGTGTTCGACCGCTTCTCGCGTGGACCCAAGCTCGCTGCCGTGGCGGTGGATCTGGGATTGGAACAGCCGCTGCTGTGGCAGTCGATGTACATCTTCAAGCAGCCGGGCATAGGCGGTGAGGTGGGCTGGCATCAGGACGCGACGTTTTTTCATACCGATCCGATCAGCGTCACTACGTTCTGGTTTGCGCTGGAAGATGCCACGCTGGAGAACGGTTGCCTGTGGGTCGAGCCGGGCGGCCACCGCAGTCCATTGCGCGAGTTGTTCGTGCGCAATGACGATCAAGTGAGCAAGCAGACGCTGGACGCCACACCCTGGCCGACTGCCGACCGCGCCCGCGCGCTACCCGTTCGTGCCGGCAGCCTAGTCTGCTTTCATGGGCTGCTGCCGCACTACAGCGCGCCGAATCGCTCGGATAAATCACGCCACGCGTATTCGTTGCATGCGACGGATGCGCGCACGCACTATGCCGCCAGCAATTGGTTGCAGCGGGGCGCCGAGTCGTTACCGTTGCGTGGGTTCTGCTGAGCTGGGCCGCGCGTGCCCCGTTGCCTGCCGTTGTAGAGCGGGGCTTGCTCCGCTGCTCTTGATCTTCGATCGCAATCGGAGGAGAAAATCAAAAGCAGCGG
>JANMUE010000232.1:0-3342 GCA_031391205.1 Lysobacterales bacterium
GGAATCCAATGCAGTTGGCGAGATGACTTACAACGCCGACTACATCGGTCGCTACAAAGGCAAGATCGTGATGCGCGAACGCCTGATGCAGTTGATGCAGCAGTGGCAACTCGATGCCGTGGTGTATCCGTTTGAAACCAAACCTGCCCGAACCATTGCCGATGCCGTGCCGAATCGCGGCGAGACGGCTGCTGCGGGTGGTGAGGGCGGCGGCGCGACTGGCCCCGGGGGCGGCAACCGTCTCAGCACTGTAACTGGCTTGCCCACCATGGTGGTGCCTGCCGGTTTTAACACCGATGGCATCAGCGTGAACTTGGAAATTCTCGGCAAGCTCTATGACGAAACCACCATCGTGAGATTGGCTTACGCTTTCGAGCAGGCCGCGCCCAATCGCAAGTTGCCGCCGAGCACGCCGTTGTTGGGGATTGAGAAGATTAGTTATTGAGAATCACAGCGGGCTAGCAAAGCGTTGCTGATATTTTCCCACGGAAATCATATGCTGGTGCTGCATTGTATTGCCCATATAACGATGGAGAACCGGTTATGGTATGGAAGAAGTGGATTGCCGGATTAGCGTTGATTGTTTGTCGCACCGTGCTCGCCGATGGCTGGACATGTGATATCACACCTGCTCAGAAGATAAGTCCGCGAGTCGCCAATAACATAGAAGTCGCGTATCAGGAAACGGATTACGCGCGTATGGTGAAGAAACTAGAGGAGTCGTTATCGCTCTTCAAGGGTGATTCCAAAGCCGCAGTTTACGAGGCGATCGCTATAGCGCAAATGACCAGCCGGAAATTCGAGGCAGCCGCTGCGTCTTATCGAGCGGTTTTCGATCTGGAATCGGCGAGCGTGCCGGTTCGCGAAAGGGCACGTGGCGCGCTGGCAATATTTTTGGTAGATCAGGGTAGAGTGCGTGAGCTGGTTGCGCTTTACGAACGAAATGATCGACCAATATGCGGCACCCCCAGCCCGGAAGCTACCTATGCACTGGCATTGGCATACAACGCGTTAGGCGACGATGCGAAGGCGCGACGGGTATTCGACGCGGGGCAGGTGACCGCAACCGAACAATTTAAACAAAACGTAACCTCGTGGAATAGATGGCGCTTGCTGCGTTTGCGTCTTGACTGCGTACAGAAGCGCTGGCCGGAATGTAACCAAGATCTGCAGGACTTTGCCGACCCGTGGGTAGCGTATCTCTTGCCTAAAGAGTTGGATGCGATGTTAGGCAGACTACGTAGCATCCCGGAATTAAGGGAGACCATAGAGCGTCTGGAGAAAGACGGCTTGATAGACGATAAGGGATTTGTCCGCCGTGTGGTTATCGATTCTGAAGTTACGCCCATATCATGTCCACCGATTCACCGTCCACTCGAAACGCAAGGTATTAACGGCAGAGTCTATTTGCAGATGCTTATAGACGAGACCGGTAAACCCGTTCAGATGATGGTGATTGAATCGACTCCCGCCGGAGTGTTTGACCGCGTGCTATTGCAGAGCGCTGCCGGGTGCAGGTTCAAACCTCATGTTGTAAACGGTAAGGCAACCCAGATTGTGGTACGGCGAGTATGGAATTTTCTTGGACCCAAGTAACGATCAGGGACTTACGCCGTAGTTGGTGAATGTAGCGACTACGCTGGGGCTGTGAGTCGCTGCTGCCCGGATGTCGGCTGTGCCTCCGGGGGCGTCGCCAATACGTAATCTGGCAATGCCTCGTCCATATAGTGACGCTGCTTGCATCGGCGCAAGCTTCAAAGCATCACCATAAGTCGCGATGGCTTCGGTGTACCGTTTTAGTCGCAGGAGTACGAATGCGCGGCTGTCCAGGTAGTCGGCTCTATTTGGCGTTTTGGCAACTGCCTCGTCGCATATCTGGAGCGCTTGCTCAAGTGCAACTCCAGAAATGGCCATTTCCCAGCAAATGCGATTGAGTTGGTTAGGGCGTGTTGCCTTCTCCCGTGCCGAGACAAAGTCAGTGTCGGCGAGAGCTAGTTGCTGGTTCTTCGCATACGCGATGCCTCGGTTGGTAAAAACCATTACGTTATCCTTGTCCATGGACAACAAAGCGTTGTAAGCCTGAATTGCTGCTGAGTAATTTCCGGACTCGGATTCGAGCGTAGCTTTCATGGTCAGGCCTCGTACGGAACGTTCATTCAAGCGCAGAGCGGCGGCGACGTCTGCCAGTTTTCCCGCAGTGTCGTTTTTCGGTCGGTATTGCGCGCGAGTCAAATAGGCCGTCTCGCTTGGTTCGAGTTGCACCGCTTGGTTAAACGCTTGCATTGACTCCGTGCTCATTTTGAGCGACGCATATAACTTTCCCGCGGATAGGTGAGCGTCCGGGTTGTCGGAATTGGCGGCGATCAGTGCGCTGACTTCTGCAATTGCTTTATTCTGTTTCGTTTGCTTACGGAATATGGTGGCACGTAGCGCATACATTTCAACTGCATTGGTATCCAGTCGGATAGCCTCGGTGCTGTCGGCAAGCGCCTTATCCAGGTCGCCGGATCGCGCATAAGCTTGGGCGCGATTTTCGAGTGCAAGTTTATTGTGCGGTTCGAGTTCCAAGGACCTGGTGAAGTTGTAGATCGCATCCGGTAAACCATCGACGCGAAGCGCCAGCATGCCGCGCCCGCAAAATACCACGGCATTGCGTGGATTAATGACAAGCGCAGCATCAAAATCGTTCTTGGCCTTGGCATCGGCAAGCTTCCCCACGTAAGCAATGCCACGACTAGCCAGCGCCATATCTGCTTTCGGGTTGATGGCCAAGGCCTTATCAAAGGCAGCAATGGCTCGATCATAGTCGCGACTGCTCAGCAGTTTTCCCCCCCGGTCTATGTACTGGGCTGCCGTCTCTATTGCCGGCGATTCGGGTTGGGCATTCAGCGAGCTGGTTTCTGCTGGACCAGATTCCGGTTTGTCTCCTGCCCAAACCACCAGTGCCCATAACATTACGCTTAGACAGGCAATTAAACGACGCATTGGAGAACTCCTTTTTTGAAAGTATCACGTCATTTTGTGTTCAACGCCATAGCTGTTGTGGGGCGGTATAGCCCGCGGTCCAGGTGGGGGATGTGTCGCAAACACCGTCTTAACTGATAGCGACGTTAACGACGGTATTTAAGAGGACAGTGCATGTCTCGCACCCTTCATTGCAGCCGGCGTTTTACCCCGCTACGGTTGGTTGTGGCCGGGTTCGCGCTGACGCTTGCGTCGCCGCTGCTGCATGCAGAGACACACCGCTTTATCCCAAAGGAGTTCTACACGACGTTCTCCGGTGCGCATCCCATTGCGTTGAAGATCAAACCGGGTGATCGCGTGATTACCAAGACCATCGAT
>JANMUE010000234.1:0-2692 GCA_031391205.1 Lysobacterales bacterium
GCCGAAGTGAGTGTGGATCGCAACAAGAAGTTGACCTTACACAAGGTCACTATTGCCTCGGATGTTGGCCCCATTATCAACTTAAGCGGCGCCGAAGCGCAGTCGCAGGGCGCCGTCATCGACGGTTTTAGTTTGATGTTCGGCCAGCAGATCACCATGGAAAAAGGTCGTGTGCAGGAGTTGAATTTCAATGAATACGCGCTGCTGCGCTTACCGCACGCGCCGCAAGTCGAAGCGCTTTTCATTCAAAGCGAATACACCCCCACTGGCCTCGGCGAACCCGCGCTACCGCCGGTGGCGCCCGCGGTGTGTAATGCCATCTTTGCTGCGACAGGCGAGCGCGTGCGTTCGTTGCCGCTCAGCAAACAGGGTTTCAAGTTGGTTTGATTAGGAGCCTGCTAGGCATCAGGGGGCCACACCGAAAAGGCGCATTGACGAACGCCGCCGCTGGGGGCTAGGCTCCGACGCTCTACATCGCTTCGGCGACACAGAAGACATACATAAATAAACAACGCTCAGTTCCCCGGCTTCGGTCATGGCATTTCTACAGTCGACCGGTCGACCTGAGCAAGTAAGAGGGGATAATCATGAAGATTTCAAGGCCACGCGCCTTCGTCAGAGGTTCGGCATTAATTGCCTTAATTCCATTGCTGGCTGGTTTGGTGAGCCCGGCGCAGGCCGCCGTGACGGTCACCCCTATTGCTGGTGCGCCGACCATAGGGACCCTACCCAACAACGGCGCAATCACGACTCTGGATGTTGAACGCCTGGGCTACGACGCCTCGGAGTTTATCGTGGATGGCACCGCGCACTCGTACCACACGGTAGGGGGCGCGCCGCTCACGAGTAACGGGGAGTGGGCTCTTGAGGCCGACGCGGCGCCCACGCCTGCGTTCAGGACACGAGTCCAGGTACTGAAGCCCAAGGACCACACAAAATTCAACGGCACCGTGTACGTGGAGTGGCTCAACGTGACCAGCGGTCGTGACGCGGCGCCTGAATGGTTCCTTGCGCGCGTCGAGTTGGCCCGACAGGGTGCGGTGTTTATCGGTGTGAGCGCACAAGCCATCGGTCTGAATACAGCAAAGGCCGCGTTCCCTGACCGTTACGGCAGCCTCGTGCATCCCGGCGACAGCTACTCGTATGACATCTTCTCGCAGGCGGGCCAAGCTGTCCGAGAGCACGCAGCCGAACTCTTAGGGTCCGACTTCCCGGTTGATCGCGTGATCGCGCTCGGGGAATCACAGTCAGCCGGCCGGATGGTCACGTACGTCAACGGCTTCGCCACCCTCTCTGGTCATGGCGTCTATGACGGCTACCTCATCCACAGCCGTAGCGCGAACAGTGCTGCTCTGCGCAGCGGCGTCGCCGCACTACCGGTTATTGGCACGCCGGCTCTGACGCTGATCCGTACCGACCTTGCCGTACCCGTATTCGTAATTCAGGGAGAGAACGACAGCCGGGCGGCGCGGCAAGCCGACTCGGACCTGTTCCGCTGGTGGGAGCCGACGGGCACTTCGCACGTCGACCTGTACACCGCGCATCCGCTGGTAGCAGAGCAAGACGACGGCAAAAGTTCAGCGCCGGCCGAGGCGCTGTTCAACGCTATGCTGTATCCGCTCAATAACCCCCGTCCTGGCCTCGTCCCAGCATGTACCTACGGCCTCAATGCCGGCCCCATGGTGTGGATCGTTCGGGCCGCGTTCCGCCACATGAATAAGTGGGTCGCCAACGGCACGCTACCGCCAAGCGCGCCGCGACTGGCGACCGTAGATGGCACCGCGACGGGTGCGCTCGTGCTCGACGTGCACGGCAATGCGATAGGTGGCGTTAGATCGCCGCATGTAGACGTGCCTGTCGCGACGCTGAGCGGCACCGGCAACACGCCCGGCTTCTCCTGTGCCCTATTCGGCAGCACAATTGAGTTCAGTCCCGCCAAGTTAGCCCAACTCTACAAGAGCCACTCGGTGTTCGTCTTAAAGTGGTCTCAATCGCTCAGCGCTGGAGTGAGAGCCGGCTACTTCTTGCCGGAAGACGCCAAGGTCGTGCTGCTGTCGGCTGTTAAGTCTGACGTAGGGACGAGGACGGGGCCGCAGTGGTGGTGGGCACCTGCCCCGGTCAATTGATACCCAATTGACCCCAGTGGTTGGTGCCCTGACCGGGCACCAACCATGGTTATGTCGATGCCATGCGCCGAGGGAGGGTTCTACCGTAAGCCTGCGATTTGATATGTTGGGTTCAGCGCTGCTCGAAACAGGCTTGCGACTACTGAAAAGCTTCATCGCAAGCAACTTTTTGGAGCAGTGTGTAATAACAATTTCAGCGAGTGTTAATGATCGTTGCTAGCGTCCTGGCCGTTCTTGGCCACCGGGCTGCATCCGAATTTTGCGAAAACAACGGCCGTGGACAGGCGTGCGTAAAGCCTTTTGTGAAGCGAGATACTGAGGAGTCACTTCGCTACAACGGCAGTCTCTCCAGATCATCGCGAATCTTGAAGATGTGGCGATGATCCATCGAGTCTAAGTCACCGTGAGCAGATCAAGCGGCACGACGACGAGCGATGCCTGCCAAGCCCAACAGACCCGAGCCGAACAACCATGCGGCGGCAGGTACTGGAACAGCGGGCGTAGTCGGCGTTAATGTCCACGTATCAGTTACGCGACCACCGAAAGGCAAGTCTAGAACGGTGTTG
>JANMUE010000252.1:0-1456 GCA_031391205.1 Lysobacterales bacterium
GGAATCAGCGGCGTCCATACCGGCCCGGGCGCTACGCCATTGACGCGAATGCCACGCTCGACCATCTGCTGCGCCAGCGAATAGGTGAATGCCTGGATGGCACCCTTGCTAGCCGCATAGTCGAGCAGGTGTTTGCTGCCGCGAAAACCTGTCACCGATCCGGTATTGATAATGCAACCGTCCTCCGGCAGATATTCTGCCGCTGCCTGCGCCAGATATATGTAGCCGAATACATTGGTATGAAAGGTGTCTTCCAGCTGCTTCGGCTGCAAACCGCGGATGTCATGCACGCTGTGCTGCTCTGCAGCGTTATTAACCAGCACATCAATACCGCCGAAGCGCGCCACAGTTTTTTCCACCGCTTCCCTGCATATCTTTATGTCGCCGACATCACCGCGCAGTAGCAAGGCCGGTGAGCCCTCCTCCTCGATCATCAGCATCGTTTGCCGTGCATCCTCATCTTCATTCAGATAGATGATGGCAATATTCGCGCCTTCACGTGCAAAGTGCACCGCGACCGCCCGGCCGATGCCGCTGTCGCCACCGCTGATCAGTGCGGTCTTGCCAAGCAGCTTGGCGCTACCTACATAGGTTTCGGCAATGATCACCGGCTGCGGATACATTTCAGTTTCCTTACCGGGCTGAGTGTCTTGCTGCTGCGGGGGAATCGTGGGTGCTGACGCATTCATCAGGTACTCCTCAACTGAAAGTTATGACAAGAGCACGGACTTATATTCAGCTCGTGCATGCTGACGCTCTTTCAGGTGGCCACCATGAGGTCTTCCAGTAGAGCGTTCGCCACGCGACGCGTGGTACCACCGTAATAACCAATAGCAGGTTCAGCAACCATCGACAGTCGGTAGAACAATGCGACGCATGTAAGAAGTTCAATCCAGCCTATGTAGGCAGTCGTCTACAGTGGAATCGGACCGCTGCCGCTGTTGTGCCGCTACGCAGAGCAGTAGATTTTCAGCTGAATTTCGCAACACAGGAGAATGCAATGTCGCAGCTATATCAGGAACATGGCGCATCGGTGCTGCTGGCGATAGTGGTTATCGTGATCACGCTGCTGGCCACTATGTATTCATTCTGGCACAAGCGTTTTATGGATCGCGGTCCACGCAAGGGCGAAGCAGCCAACCCCGCCAAAGTTCGAAAGCAGAATTCACCGGATCGCTAGCCGCCGGTTCTCCGAAGAACATTTGCTGGATTTCTCCCTTCGGTCGAAATGACAGCCGTGAGTTAATCAGCCGTTCCTTAAGTCACTGCGCGCATCACCACACGCGCCAACGGCTGCGGCCGGGCGATCTCGAAACCCTGCACAAAGTCCACGCCTATACGGCGCGCGGCTTCCAGTGACGCAGCGTCTTCGACTTGTTCGGCAATGACCTGGAAGTTGAGCGTACGCGCGAGTTTGACCATGGCCGAGACCATGGCTTGATTGACATTGTCGGTG
>JANMUE010000289.1:0-9309 GCA_031391205.1 Lysobacterales bacterium
GGGCTTGCTCCGCTGCTTTTGCTTCTCGCCCTTGGTGACGAGCAACAATCAAAAGCAGCGGAGCAAGCCCCGCTCTACAACCGCAAGAGCAGCGGGTCGCTCGCTTTACACCGCGACCGCTTCGCTGCGCAGGTTGGCACGCTCCAGCGCCGCTTCTATATCCGCTACCAGATCGTCGGCACCTTCAATGCCTACCGACAGGCGCAGCAGTCCATCGCTGATGCCGGCGGCAGCGCGCGCTTCGGGGCTCATCGCTGCATGCGTCATCGAGGCGGGATGTGCGATCAGGCTTTCGACGCCGCCCAGTGATTCAGCCAGCGTGAAGTGCTGCAGGCCATCGATAAAGCTGCGAACCGCTTCGTCGCCGCCAGCGAGTTCAAAGCTGATCATTGCGCCGAAGCCGCGTTGCTGCCGTGCCGCCAGCGCATGACCCGGATGTGTTGCGAGGCCGGGAAAGTAGACGTTCGCCACGGAGGCGTGGTCATCCAGCACCTGAGCCAGTATGTCGGCATTTTCCTGATGCACGCGCAGGCGTGCATCCAATGTGCGCAGGCCGCGCAGCGTCAGGAAGCTGTCGAAAGGTGAGCCGGTCAGGCCCAGCGCATTCGCCCACCAGGTCAGCTGCTCGTGCAGTGCGCGTTCCTTGCAGATCACCGCGCCGCCGACCACATCGCTGTGACCATTGATGTACTTGGTCGTCGAATGCACAACGATGTCGGCGCCCAGCGCGATCGGCGTCTGCAGTGCGGGCGACAGGAAAGTGTTGTCGGCGACTACGAGCGCGCCGACCTTGTGCGCGGCCTCGGCGGCAAAGCGGATATCGGTGATGCGCAGCAGCGGATTGGAGGGCGTCTCGATCCAGATCAGTTTGGGCGAGTGCGCCAATGCCGCAGCGAGTGCGCGCGGATCGGTGAAGTCGATGGTGTCGAGAACGAAGTGCCCCTTCTTGGCCAACGCGTTGAACAGGCGCCAGCTGCCGCCGTAGCAATCATGCGGCACCACGAGCCGGTCACCGGGTGTCAGCAATGCCGACAGCACCAGGGTGATCGCTGCCATGCCAGTAGAAACCACAATGCCGCCTTCGCCGCCTTCGAGATCGGCGAGGGCATCGCCGAGCAGATCGCGGGTTGGATTGCCGCTGCGGGTGTAGTCATATTGGCGCTTGCCGCCGTAGCCGTCGAAGCTGAAATTGGTCGACAGCACGATCGGTGGCACCACCGCGCCATAGGCGACATCGGTGTCGATGCCGGCACGAACCGCGGCGGTCGCGCTGTGGCGCGCTACAGTGGCAATCGGCTTGCCGGTGAAGCTGCGCGTGCCGCTCATGCAACACTCCCTGCATTCAGAGCAGAAGTCAGAATGTTCTGGATGGCATCGACCTCCTTGAGGAAGGCATCGTGCCCATACACGGAATCGATGCGATGCAGTGCGCAGGACGCGGCGATGCCGGCGGCGAGCGCCTGCAGATCGGCCAGCGGCACGATCTGATCCTGATTGATCGCGACCAGCACGGTCGGCACAGCAATCGCCTCGGGCGCCACACGCTGCAGGTCGATGGACTCGGAAAGACGCAGATACGCGGCGGTGGAGAAACGCGCGACGAACTTGCTGCCGACGGCATCGAAGTAATCCTCCACGGCAAAGCGCGGGCTGCCGTTCTGCAATGTCGGTGCGCTGTCAAAGCGCTGCTCGAATTCCTCGCCGCTTCGATAGCCGATCACGGCCAGCGCGCGCGCCAGGGCCAGCGCCTCGGCGGCGGCCTCGTGCTGCAGGCCGAGCTTGACGATGCGGCGCTGGATCACACGTAGCGCCGTGGTCTGCGCATGCGACCTGTGCGCGCCGCTGATTGCGATCAACTGCTGCACCCGGGCTGGATGGCGGGCGGCGAACTGCAGCCCGACCATGGCGCCGTAAGAGGCCCCAACAAAGGCGCGGGCGCGATTGATACGCAGGTCATCAAGCACCGCGCAGATCGCATCGGCCTGATCGGTCGGATCGATGCAGACATCAAGCGCGCCGTCGGCCGCAAGCCAGTCGATGGCCAGAATGCGAAAGCGTTTGCTATCCAGGGCCGCGCCGACGCCAGCCTGTTCTTGCCACCAGCCCGGTTCAATGAATTGGGCGCTGGCGCAGACGTGGCGACTGGCCGAAATGCCGCCTTGGACGATCAGCACCGGCGCATCGACCGGCCCCTGGCATTCCCAACGAATGCTGACCTTGTGGGCGCCGGCGTGGCGCAGGTTCAATGTGGTGTCGGTGTTGCCACGTGCTGCACCGCTCTGGCTGCGCGAATGCAACAGAAAATCGAGTGTCGTGCCACGACAGCCAACCAGGTCGGAATCGGCGCCCAATGCCGAATCCACGGAAGACAGGGTTTGGGTCAGACTCATCGACGGCTCCAGAGCTAAAGTGCTGCCCCAGCGCTCCAGCGGTCCAGTCGATGGTTGTCGTGCGGGCGTGTGCCGAACACGACCCATCTTCCGGTAAGCAGCGAACTGCTACCGCAGGATTTGGCACCAGGCGAAGTCACGCTTCGCGGGTTGCCCCGGCTTCAAAGGGCCTGTCCCTCAGCCGGTCACGATGGGATTTCGAGGTGGAGTCTGCGCCTCAAGCCTGGACTTGTCAATCTCTCTATCCGCATAGAAAGATATTTCATAAGCGGCGCAGGCTGGTGGGGGAGCGGCCTCCGGCCGCGAACGGGGGTGGCAGGCGGTACATTCGCGGCCAGAGGCCGCTCCCACAGAATTACAGCAACCCGGCACGCCATCGCTCCAGCTTTTCGCCGAATCCCATGCCCGCATGCGCAGGACTGGTGGATGGCAGGCGGTGGTATTCGAGATTCCGATCCGCCAGGGTCGGAGCGACGCGGCGCCGAAAATGCTGTTCTGCCGCGGCACCGTTGAAGCAAATCCTGCGTATACCCGGATGCGCAAACAGGAAACCCGAGAAATCGTTGACCACCGCCGTATCCGAGTCGATATCGGCATCCAGGCTGCCGGGGCGATGGCATGAGGCCAGTACGTCCCAGAGCGCGATGCAATGCTTCTGCAGCTTCTGCAGTCGCTCAGAATAGGGCAGAGCCGCATCGGCGCCGAACAGCGCCCCCATGATCGGCCAGAACTGATTGCGGGGGTGCGCGTAATACTCGACGGCACGCAGCGAGGCCTGTCCCGGCATGCTGCCCAGAATCAATACCCGTGCAGACGCCATCGCGACAGGCGCAAAGCACTGAGCGGGCGATATTTCGCTGATGTGTTGGGCGACAACTCGATCGGGCATGGGGCGATGGTTCCTGTCGGTATCGTCGGTTCCGGGCGCATCGTTTAAGCTTGACGTACTTGACGGAGAATTCGGAATGCTCAGAGTGCTGTGCTTCTTGTGCCTGCTTTGCATCGGGCTCAGCAGCTGCGCCAGCGATGGCCTGAAGACGGTGCGCCTGAAAGGCGAGTCGTTCAAGGTCGAACTGGCGCTCGATCACCCGTCGCGGGAACGCGGCCTGATGTTTCGCGACAGCATGCCCAAGGATCACGGCATGCTCTTTGTCTTTCCCGGCAGCGGCCCTCAGGCGTTCTGGATGAAGAACACGCGCATTCCGCTGGATATCATGTATTTCGATAGCGATCGCGGTTTCGTCAGCGCGTCGTATCGGACGCCGACCTGCAGTGGCGGCGACAACTGTCCAAGCTATCCAAGCCAGGGCCGGGCGCGCTATGTGCTGGAACTCAACAGCGGGGTGGGGATGGCGCTCAACCTGGCGCCGGGCGACAAGATCGAACTTCCCGAGGGCCTGCCCGCTACGCGCTGAATGTTGCAAACACTGTCACTTGATATTTGGACTGCAAAGCCCTATCAAGAGCGCATGGACATCAAGACCAATGCCCTGCCGATGGATGCGGAAAACGGATGGCGTTATCTTAAATCCGCGCGCGACGAAGACATCCCTCTGCTGTGGGCGTCGCTGCTGATTGCGCGCGATGAATACGCGGATCTGGATGTGGCGGCAGTCAGCGCGTCAGTGGAATCCTGGTGCGAGGTGCTTCGCGGCAATCTCAGCGAACTCGCCCATCCCGTGCAGGCAGTGCATGCGCTGAACCGTTTCGTGTTCGAAGAGCAGGGTTTTGCCGGCAACAACGACGACTACTACGATCCACGCAACAGCTATCTCAACGAGGTAATCAGCCGCCGGCTGGGCAACCCGATCTCGCTGGCGATCGTGCAGTTGGAGTTGGCGCGTCGTGTGGGTCTGCCGATGCAGGGAGTTTCATTTCCTGGGCATTTCCTGCTGCGTTTTCCGGTGGACGACGGGCTGCTGATCCTGGATCCGTACCACCGCGGCCGCTCGCTCGATATCAACGAGCTCAAGACCCGCGCCAGCCCGCATGTTCCGGGGCGCCGTGTCGGTGACGAGCAACTCGGGCGGATGTTGGAGCCTGCACCCAATCGCGTGATCCTGATGCGCATGCTGCGCAATCTGAAGCAGCTGTACGTCGAGCGTGAAGACTTCGAGCGCGCACTGCGTTGTGCCGATAGGCTGGTGTATCTGGACGAGCGTGACAACGACGAACTGCGCGATCGCGGCAAGCTGTATTGGCGCGTGGGCCACGTCAGCGCCGCGCGCGATGACTTCAGTCATTATCTGGCGCGCGCTGCCCAGGCCAGCGACGCCGATCAGGTGCGGTTGTGGCTGATCGAGCTGGGTGGTGAGAAGCGGCGCTTGAATTAAACGATGTAGGAGCGGCGTGAGCCGCGAAGCTCTTGCTCTGATGTTTGAGATCAGAGCAAGAGCTTCGCGGCTTGACCAGCTTCGCTGTTGAAAAAAGCCGCCGCTCCTACAGGAGCAGAGCAAGAACTTCGCGGCTCACGCCGCTCCAACATGATTGCTCAAGCCAACTCGAAATCTTCCTTGCCGACGCCGCAATCCGGACACATCCAGTCGTTTGGGATATTTTCAAAGCGCGTGCCCGGCGGAAATCCGTCTTCGGGCAGGCCCTTGGCCTCATCGTAGACGAATCCGCAAACCACGCAGACATAGGTTCGGTAAGGCGCTTCTTGCGCCGCGCTGGGTGTGGACATAGGGAAGACTCGGAAAATGAACGACAGGCGCGTATTCTTGCAGGCTGGCTGTCTATCACCAAGCCCATTGCAGCATGCCGCAAGTCACCACATTGCCCAATACTCGTTCCAGGTCGATTGCCGGCCTCTATCTGCTTACGCGCGAAACCGCGGACACGGTGGCATTGTGCACGACCGTGACGGCGGCTTTGGCTGCCGGCGCCAGGCTGCTGCAGTACCGCGATAAGTCCATGGACGCGGTTCGTCGACTGGCACAGGCTCGGGCATTGCGTGCTCTGTGCAACACGTATGGCGCGATGCTGATCGTCAATGATGACGTCGATCTGGTGCTGGCGGTCGCTGCCGATGGCGTGCATCTGGGCGAGGACGATGCCCCTCTAGCCGAGGCACGGGGGCGTCTGGGTACCGATCGCATTATCGGTGTGTCCTGCTACAACGAGCTTGCGCGCGCTGAGCGTGCCGTCGACCAGGGCGCCGACTATATTGCCTTCGGCGCCTTCTTCAGTTCCGGTACCAAGCCACAGGCGCGCGTGGCGACACCGCAGCTGTTGCGCGATGCACGAAAGTTTTCGGTACCCATTGTCGCGATCGGCGGCATCGATGCGAGCAATGGGCACCAGCTCGTCGAAGCCGGTGCTAACGCGCTGGCGGTTCTGGGCGCTGTCTGGGACGCCCCTGATCCCGGTAGCGCCGCGCAGGCAATTGTTTCCCTATTTCCCGAATCAGGTAAGACCTCATGAATGTCAGCAGCACCTTGTTCGCCAAGGCGCAGGCCTTGATCCCCGGTGGCGTGAACTCGCCGGTTCGCGCCTTCAAATCCGTCGGCGGCGAGCCGTTTTTCAGCGTGCGCGCCCAAGGCGCCTATCTCTTCGACGCCGATGGCAAGCGCTACATCGACTACATCGGTTCCTGGGGGCCGATGATTCTTGGGCATGCGCATCCCGACGTGATCGATGCGGTGCTGCGTGTGGCGCGTGATGGACTGAGCTTCGGCACGCCCAATCCACTCGAAGTGACCATGGCCGAGACCCTGATCGATCTGGTGCCGGCGCTGGAAATGGTACGCATGGTCAACTCCGGCACCGAGGCCACGATGTCGGCGATCCGCCTGGCGCGCGGTTTCACCGGGCGCAATCGCATCGTCAAATTCGAGGGCTGCTACCACGGCCATGGCGATGCTTTCCTGGTCAAGGCCGGTTCGGGCATGCTGACGCTGGGCGTGCCCACTTCGCCCGGAGTGCCGAGGGCGCTGGCCGACCTGACGCTGACATTGCCGTTCAACGATTTCGATGCCTCCGAGAAATTATTTTCGGAGTTTGGCCACGACATCGCCTGCCTGATTCTTGAGCCGATCATTGGCAACGCCAATCTGATTCTGCCGAGCGCGGGTTATCTGCAGCATCTGCGCGCTTTGAGCACGCGCCACGGTGCGCTGCTGATTTTCGACGAAGTGATGACCGGCTTTCGCGTTGCGCCCGCCGGCGCACAGCAGCTCTACGGTATCGCGCCCGACCTCAGTACCTTCGGCAAGATCATCGGAGGCGGTATGCCGGTGGGCGCGTATGGCGGGCGTCGCGACATCATGCAGCAGATCGCACCTTCGGGCCCGATCTATCAGGCCGGCACACTGAGCGGCAATCCGGTGGCTATGGCGGCGGGATTGGCGACTTTGAACCTGCTGCGCGCACCGGACTTCTATCCGCGACTGGAGCGCAGTACGGCGCGCTTGTGCGAAGGGCTGGAAGCCGCAGCACGCGCGGCCAATGTGGCATTCACCACCAATCGCGTCTGCGGCATGTTCGGATTGTTCTTCACCGCACAGCGTGTGGAAAACTACGCCCAGGCGATGCAGTCGGACAGCGTGCGCTTCAATCGCTTCTTCCACGGGATGCTGGAGCGCGGCATCTATTTCGCGCCCTCGGCATTCGAAGCGGGTTTCGTTTCGGCAGCGCATGATGATGCGGTGATCGATACCACTATTGCGGCAGCGCGCGAGGTGTTTGCGTCGTTGTAATCGACCATGTAGGAGCGGCGACCGCCGCTCCCAGATTGCATATTATCGCGGCGGCAGCTTGACAAAAATGCCATGGTTGGGCGTTGCCTTCACCCAGCGATACCAGGACGGCAGCTCGGTGATCAGACGTGTCGGGCCGGGCCAGGTCGGCACATCGTCAAACACGATGACGCCGCCGTCGATGACATTGGGCGCCCAATGTTCGAAGTCGGCACGGACATCGGCGTATTCGTGCCCGGCATCGATGTAGAGCAGCGAGATCGAAGTCCCATGCGGCCATTGCCTTGCGGCCTGGCGCGTGTCCATGCGTAATGGGCTCACAGTGTCCTGCAGTCCGAGCCGCTGCATATTGCCGAGAAACTCCTGATACAACTGATCGGCGCCATAGTCCTTGAGCAGCTCGGCATGCTCGCCCTCGGTGGGGGTCCCGGACCATGTATCCACAGCAAACATGCGGCCATGGCCACGATCCTTCAGCCCGGAGCCTATCCATCCGGCGGACAGCCCTTTCCAGGAGCCGAGCTCGACGATGTTGCTGTCTTTGGGCGCCTGCTGCGCCAGGTCGTAAAGCGTCGCCAGCGAATGCGGATGCGCCCAGCCCTGTATCGAACGGGTCAGTTCGATGAGCTCGTTGTAGCGTTTTTCTTCCATCTCGGGTTACTCGTGCGGATTTGATTGCACATACTATTCGATGTTGCTGGCGATGGGCATCAATCGTCCGCCATGGAAATTCCAGCATGATGTCCACTGCACCAGCGCTATGCTCAGTGCCTGCCGTCCCCTGCGGCGTTATGCATCCGGAGCCGACAATGAAACTTTCCACGCTGATGGTGCATGCTGCTTCGCGGCCGCAGCCCGGTACCGCCGCAGTCGCCGATTCCATCCACCTGTCGACCACGTTTGTGCACGCGCCCGATGGCACCCGTGCTGAAGCGGGGCTGGAGTATCAGCGCGAAGCGCACCCGAATGCGATCGCGCTGGAAAACGCATTGACCTTGGTCGAGCACGGCGCAGCGACCTTGAGTTTTGCGTCGGGCATGGCCGCGATATCGGCACTGATGCATGCGGTCGAAGGGCCGGGCGAGGTTTTGATCGGCACCGATCTCTACCAGGGTACGCGCAGTCTTGCGCGCGAGTTCCTGGCGCCTGCCGGGTGGGATGTGCTGGAAGCCGAATACGCCAGCGATCAATTCGCCGCGGCCATTGGCCCGCTGACGCGTTTGGTGTGGTTGGAGACACCCTCCAATCCTCTGTTGGCGGTCGGTGATATCGCGGCGACGGCCTTGATGTGCAAGGCGCATGGCGCATTGCTGGTGGTCGACAATACCTTCGCTTCGCCGGCATTGCAGAACCCGCTGCTGCTCGGCGCCGACGTCGTGATGCATTCGACGACCAAATATCTGGGCGGACACAGTGACGTGATGGGCGGGGCATTGGTATTCGCGCGTGCGGACGCCTTGTTCGAGCGCGCTTCGCATTTCCGGCATCTGCACGGTGCGCTGTTGCCGCCGTTCAGCGCCTGGTTGACATTGCGCGGATTGCGTACGCTCGAGGTGCGGGTGCAGCGTCATGCGGAAAATGCACAACGCGTTGCTGAGTACCTGGCCACGCGCAGGGAGATCGAACGCGTCAATTATCCCGGCCTGTCCGGTCACCCGAATCATGCGGTTGCTGCGCGCCAGATGCGCGCCTTCGGTGGCATGCTGTCGATACAGCTGCGCGGGGGGCGTGCCGCTGCGCTGGCGGTGGCAGGACAGGTGCGTCTGTTTACCAACGCCACGTCACTGGGTGGTGTCGAATCGCTGATCGAGCATCGTGCATCGGTGGAGGGCAAGCATCCCGTGACAGCGGACAACTTGTTGCGTCTGTCGATCGGATTGGAAGATGCCGAAGACTCCGCCTGGTAGGCCCACCACCCCAAAGATCACTCTGACCGTGCTAGCTGTGTGCTCGCTGTGCCTGCCGCCCGACCCGGTGTCCCAGGACATCAGCAACATCTCAAACGCTGGGCAATCAGCGCCCAGCGAAACCCGCCACTCCACTACTGCCACTCCACTACCCCCTTCTCACACCCAACGACGCCGAGGGTGGTGACCCCAGCGAAACCCGCTCGCCAAATACCTCCGAGAATCTGCGAGAGGCTTGAACACGTGTTCGCTTCCGACTATAGTAGTCGCATGTTGGCGAACGGGTGTGAAGGTCTCTCGGCTGAGGAGGTGTTG
>JANMUE010000287.1:0-1085 GCA_031391205.1 Lysobacterales bacterium
TCGCGGCGCATGAACAACGTGAGGTTGCCTTTCACCACATCCATCAACAGGCGTTCGTAAGCATCCATTGAGCGTTGCTTCTGCGAATCTTGCAGGTCCAAACCCAGATTCACCGGCTTCAAGCGAATGCCTTCGCCCGGACTCTTGGCCAGCAGGGTGAGTGTGATGTTCTCATCCGGCTGCAAACGAATCACCAACCGGTTATTGGCGCGATCAGACATGGGTCGATCAAAAATCGCATGTGGTACATCTTCGAAGGTAATGACAATCTCCGCCAGCCGATCCTGCATACGCTTGCCGGTGCGCAGGTAAAACGGCACACCCGCCCAGCGCCAGGAATCCACCTGCGTTTTGATCGCCACAAACGTTTCAGTGGCGCTATCTGTCGCAACGCCGGCTTCTTCGAGATAACCGATTACTGGCTTGCCGGCAATGGCGCCCGCTTTGTACTGCGCGCGCACGGTATTCTCGATGGCCTCGCGGCCGATCAAAGGTCGCAGGGCACGCAACACTTTGAGTTTTTCATCGCGCACGTCGTCAGGCTTGCTGGTGGAAGGCGGCTCCATGGCGATGATGCATAGCAACTGCAATAGATGGTTCTGCACCATGTCGCGCAGTGCGCCAGTCTGGTCATAGAACGCAGCACGCGCCTCCACGCCAACTTGTTCAGCGACGGTGATTTGTACATGCTGTATGCGGCCGCGCTGCCATAGCGGTTCAAACAAGGCATTGCCGAAGCGCAACGCCATCATGTTCTGCACCGGCTCCTTACCCAGGTAGTGGTCGATGCGATAGATCTGATCTTCGTTAAACGCCGCGCCTACTTGCTGGTTGATGAGCTGCGCCGACACCAGGTCATGGCCCAATGGCTTTTCCAGCACCACGCGCGACTTGGGGGTGACCAGCTCGAACACCTGCAAGCGCGTGCAAATATCGACAAACAGCAGTGGCGACGTGGACAGGAAGTACACCCGCACAAACTCAGCCCTGCTTTGCAGGCGCTGCTTGAGCACTGCAAAATCTTCATCGACCTTGGCATCGACTTTCAAGTAATCCAACTGCGCGGTAAAACGCTGCCACGCGCC
>JANMUE010000406.1:0-1460 GCA_031391205.1 Lysobacterales bacterium
GGTCACGCTCGATGGCGGGGCGAACCGTTCCAAAAGCAGTGGCGTGCGTGGGTCACGCGCTGCGAAATACACCGTGAGGGTGTGCTGCTTGAGTTGCTTGGCCTGCGCTTTCAGCGATGCGAGTTTCATATCAACCGCCGCGGTTCAGGCGCGACGCCGCGAAGCGGCGGTTTCGCCTGGAACCGCTGGATGTACGTCTTCGTGATACACATCCTTGAAGGCCAGCATACGCACCAGCTTTTGCTCAGCACCGGCCGGAAAGCCACAGCGCTCAGCAAACTCTGCGGTGTCCTTGTAAGTGCCAAAGAGTCGATCCCAAAGAGGAATGTCGGCGAAGTTGAAGTTGTGAACATCAAACTGGTGATGGATTGAATGCAGCTCAGGCGTCTGGATGAAATAACGCAACCACTTAGGAGTGCGAACGTTGGCGTGATAGAAGTACTCGCCCGTTGCGGCAAAGAAGTTGTACCAGAACGCTCCCATCATGGAGCATCCCAACAGCGGGTAGAGCACCAAGGCACTCAGCAACGCGTCACTAAGAATCTCGACCGGGTGCTTGTAGAACGAGGTAAGCGCCTCGATGCGAGAGGGTGAATGGTGAATCTGGTGGAACAGTATCCACCAGCCCTTCTTGTGCCGAATGACATGCCACCAATAGAAGAAGAAAGTTCCTATGAACCAGCCAACAAAACCTTCAACGAAGGGCATGTTCCATTGGGCGAGCTGGAAGAGGGAGACATCCCCAAAAAGGTCGCTCCAGAGTCGAGCGGTAGCTAACGTGATCAGCAGCTGAGCGCCATTCACCAGCAGCACTCGCATATACCAACCTTTCGAATGAGGCAGCTCGCGTCCTGGGAACAGGCGCTCTAGCACTAGAAAAACCAGGGTGCTGACGATTACTAGGATGCTTGGAAGGGTGAGATTCATAAAGACGTACAACGAACTAACTAACGGGCGCGCCGTCTTTCGGCGCGTCCGTGTTGAGTGCTTGGTTGGGCGGCATCGTGTTACTCCCAATGAGCAATGACATCAGGCTTGGCAATAATCTGAAGCAAGTGATCAGAGCTAATAAGAGCAAAGTGATTAAGCCCTAAATAGATCCCCTCGAGCTGCTCAAGCCACTCCGAACCTGTAATTTTCAGCAGTGGGAATGTGGTAGATGGCCTTAGCATTGGCAAAGCATCAGGAAGCGGATCAAAGCCGGGACATTCTTGCTCAAACCGAACCCCAACGACACCCTTAAAGAGAATGGACAGATTCCTCTCTCCGTGCATGACGGCCAATAGAGTCTCTCCCTCGAATCTGTACGACAACGAGCCAAAGCTAGTGCTGATGTCTGGTACAGGAAACCACTTTGATGCGCTGGCAGTCATGACGCCCAACGCTTTGTTTGTGCCGCGCGGACACGGCAATTGAAAGATAGCGCAAGGCTTATTCGCGTCGGCACGAAACAATTGTTA
>JANMUE010000452.1:0-2163 GCA_031391205.1 Lysobacterales bacterium
GGCATTCCAGAAGTTCTTCTGCACTTCCTTTAGTTGCTTGGACAACCTGCGTTGATCCATCCATTTGGTGAACATGATGAGCCAAGAGCCAGCCGACATGATCATTAAGATAGCAAACACGCCCAAGGTAACTGGGCCGCCCTGCTGGAGCATCGCCGTCAGACCATAAGGATTTTCAACTGCTTGTGTAATGGGTTCCATGGAACTAAGACCCTCTGTATTAATTGCTCGAAAATTTAAGACAAGTTATTTATTGAATCAAACCAAAATAAAATTATGATTTTTCCAGCTTCCACCGCACGGGGATGGTTACCCAGGACCCTTCAGGCACACCACCGCGAGTGGCTGGTTTCATCCGCCAGGTTTTGACGTATTTAAGAGTGGCTTCGTCCAGTCTGTCGAAACCGCTGGAAGTCTTCACGCGTGCGTCGGTCACCCGGCCATCCACTGCGACATAAACGTCGACCGTCGTGACACCTTCTTCTTCAGCACGGATCGATGCTGCCGGGTAGTAGTCGGCATTAGAGCGAACCGGACGTTTGGGATCGAACCCCGCCCGGACTGGCGGCGCTGCAACCGGCGGCGGTGGCGCCATCACCGGTGGCACTACCGCCGGTGGCCTTTCACTGGTCACCGTTTGAATAGCAGTGGTCGACACCTGCACTTGCACGGTCACTTCAGGCGGTGGGATGAACGGTGGCGGCTGCTCAAATTCCGGCGGCGGCGGCGGCGGCGGCAGCTCTTCCTGCTGGATCTCTTCTTCAATAATCTTGGTTTCGACTGGTGGCGCAATCATTTCGATGATGGTGCGCGACAGACCGCTTTCCATCACATATATCCCACCCGCATGCAAAGCGAGCACGATACCGATGATCAACCCACGCTTGGAGTTCGACTGTTCTGCTGTTGCCGTTAAGGCCATGCGTCCCCGCCTGAATTCGTTTTCCGGGGTCTGCTTAGCCCCGTACCCGATTACTTACTTAACCGACACCTAACGAATTCGCCCGGCGATCGCGATCACTACGCACCCCTACCGACTCCGATTAATGCCCTGCAAAAAAGGCGTTAAATCAGCGAAATTCGACGGCATCTAAACCCGGCGTAACTTATATACAAAACTTGACGAAGGCAAGTCAAAACTCACCGCCAAACCAGTTATTTCCCGATCTTTAAGCTTGTAATCAGCACGCAAGGGCGATCAAGACTGGCTGCACCAACTTGATCACCGATCTGTGACAGTCAAGCGCTAAGAAAATTCCACGGGGACCCGCAATTCAATCGCCATGGCCATACCGTTTCTTATATAAGGCCTTACCCGCATGGCGCGTACCGCACGCCTGGCGCACTCATCAAGACGATGATGGCCACTGCTTTTATAGACATTGACGTATTCGACCATGCCTTGGGTATTAACAATTACCGATAGCAAGACCGTGCCACGCTCTTTGGCCCGCTTAGCCCCTAGCGGATACTGCACTTCCGGCTTTACTAACCAATCTACTTCCGACTCCGTGACTACTAATAGGCTGCTTGAATGCGGCTGAGACGGTACCGACGGCGGCGCGGCGTCTGACATAACTGCTACAGGCGGCATGATCGTCGCCGAGACGATCATCGCCGACTCCTGAACCACCTTCACTTCCGGTGCAGGCACAAACAACTCGGCACTCATTGGTTGCTCCACCTTGGGCAAAGACGGCGACGGCAACTCGGGTGGTTGCTCATCGTTTAACAAGCTGACCTGTACGGCCTTCAGCACAGGCATCACCTTTACCCAATTCAAACCATTGCTGAGCGCTTGCCAAGCAATGAAATGCACCAACGCCACCACTCCCCAACCAACTAGTCGGGAGGGGCGTTCAAACAAGTCACGCATAAACTGTGGCACGGGGATGCACCTACTCGAACAACATCTCGCTGCAGTGCAAATATCATATTGCTAATGCGAATAGTTCGCAATTACAATCTTGTTTAGTTGCTGTCGTAGCCAGTGCACGCCCCCTTATTTGAACCCCTTTAATAATTAAAAGAAGGGGTAGGGCCGGCCAGCCAGAGCAGAACCTCATTCCCATTTCCTTTTTAGGAGCAACTTGCTGTGCTGCACTCGCTTACAACTACTAGAACCTCCACTGAGAATCAGAATTCCGCCCTGGCGCCCTTGGC
>JANMUE010000498.1:0-1465 GCA_031391205.1 Lysobacterales bacterium
TGTTCGTCTGCTGTCCGTCAAGAACGAACAAGCTCGCCGCTTCTATGAAACCGAAGCCTTGCGCGGCGGCTGGAGCGTGCGCCAGCTAGATCGCCAAGTGAACAGTCAATTTTATGAACGCACCGCGTTATCGCGCAACAAGGTGGCCATGCTCACCAAGGGCCTGATTGCAAAACCCGAAGATACGGTAACGCCGGACGATGCCGTCAAAGACCCGTATGTGCTGGAGTTTTTAAATCTTAAAGACGAGTACTCTGAAGCCGAGTTTGAGGAAGCGCTGATTCACCGTCTGGAAGATTTTCTGCTTGAGCTGGGTGATGACTTCGCCTTCATTGGACGACAAAAACGCCTGCGTCTTGATGACACCTGGTTCCGTGTTGATCTGGTGTTCTTTCATCGGCGTTTGCGCTGCCTGGTGATTGTCGACTTGAAGGTCGGCAAGTTTAGTTACGCCGATGCCGGACAAATGCACTTGTATCTGAACTACGCCAAAGCCAACTGGATGCGCGAGGGTGAGAATCCACCAGTGGGTTTGATCCTATGCAGCCAAAAAGGTAGCGCCGAAGCCCACTACTCACTGGAAGGTTTATCCAACAAAGTGCTCGCTGCGGAATATCAAACGGTACTGCCCAGCGAAGCGGTGATCGCCAAAGAACTCAGCCACGCCACGCGCCTGATTGACGCACGCAACGCAGGCAAGTCGGTGCGCAGCAAGAAGGTTGCCAAAGGCGGCAACAGACGCGCATGAACACGCCTCGGTCAGACGAGGAATTGCGATTCAATCAGAATATCGCTTCGAGCAACGCCAGCGTGCCCGCCCATGAAACGCGATCAGCCATCGGATCGTAGGCAATGCCCGGACGTCCCATACCATCTGCATGGGGGTCGGTGAACGCATGAAAAGCATCGTTGAACACCATGATTTGAAAATGCGCACCTGCGTCGGTCAGTTCGCGTCGCAATGCTTCGACATGATCGGCGGGCGCATAGGGATCTTTCGCGCCGGTATAGATGGCAACCTGTCCCTGGATCGCGCCGGGTTGGGCGGGCATGGCGGTCGATAGTAGGCCGTGAAAGCTGACCACCGCTTTTACATCAACGCCACTGCGTGCCAATTCGAGAACACACTGACCACCGAAGCAATAGCCAATCGCAGCAATGCGCTGGGGGTCGACCTCGGGTCGAGCTTTGAGTTGCTCGTACCATGCAACGGTGCGTGCACGCAGAAGTTGTGGCGCCTTGACCAGCTCCAGCAACGATGGGCCAATTGATTGCGTATCCGCATGGTACTTGCCGCCACCATACATATCGGTGGCCACAGCGACATAACCGAGCTGCGCCAGGTAGCTCGTCTTTTCCCGCATCATCTCGCCCAGGCCATGGGCGTTGTGCATCAACATCACCGCCGGATGCGGCCCCGATAGGGCCGCACGCCGTGTGAGTAGAAGGGCTGACAGTTCGACGT
>JANMUE010000547.1:0-4070 GCA_031391205.1 Lysobacterales bacterium
GACGCGGCATCAGGGGAAGCGGGCACCCCATGAATGGGGGGCTGATGCGGATTCAGTGTTCCGGCTGTGCTCCAGATCTTGATTTATGTAGAGCGGGGCTTGCTCCGCTGCCCTTGATCTTGATTCGGGTACACCGTCAAAAAATCTAGGGCAGCGGAGCAAGCCCCGCTCTACATAAATCAAGATCTGGAGCACAGCCGGAACACTGAATCCGCATCAGCCCCCCATTCATGGGGTGCCCGCTTCCCCTGATGCCGCGTCAGTCTGCCTAGACTTTCCACACGCAATAGTGCGTGTCAAAGATCCGGCGAGGCTGCCATGTTGAAGTCGAATTCCCTGTTCAATCACCTGTCGGTGCGGCTACGCCTATGCACGCTGGCGTGCCTGCTGCTCAGCTCGGGTGTGGCCTGGGCACAGAGCAGCTATCAAGGCATGTGGTGGGTCGCGAACGAATCCGGCTGGGGTTTCAATATCGCCCATCAAGGCGATGTGATCGCCGCGGCCTGGTACACCTATGACACCGACGGCAAGCCGCTGTGGCTGACCATGGGTGCATCCAAGCAGGCCGACGGCAGTTACTCGGGCACTGTGTTTCGCACCACCGGGAAACCATTCGCACAAATCAATGGCACGCCGGTGACGACCGGAAATACTGCGGTGGGCACGGCGCGGCTGAGCTTCACGTCCGCCAATGCCGGCCAGCTCAGCTACACCATCAACGGTGTCAGCCAGCAGAAACACATGACGCGCTACAATTTTGCGGCGACGCCACCGACCTGTGCGTTTTCCAGTGCTCCCATGGCCAGCGCCAGCAACTACACCGATCTGTGGTGGAATCCTTCTGAATCCGGCTGGGGCATCAACCTGATTCACCAGGCCGATATCGTCGCTGCTGCCTGGTATACCTACGACAGTGTCGGCAATCCGGTGTGGCTGATTGCCTCGCCAGGCAAGCAGGCCGATGGCAGCTACACCGGTCGCGTATTCCGCGCCAGCTCAGGCACGCCGCTGCTGCAGATCAATGGCACAGCCGCCGTGCAGCCCGGCGCCATGCAAGACGTCGGCAACGTCTCATTGCGCTTCACCGATGGTGAAAAGGCGACGATGAGCTTCACCGTCGATGGCGTCACCCAGACCAAGAACATCCAGCGTTATGCGTTCAGCAGCCCGCGTTCTGTTTGCACGACAGCACCGGCCGGTAACCCCGGCGGCTCCGGCGACGGCAATTGTTTCCCCGGCTACACGGTCAATGATCGGCGCACATTCCGCAACACGTCGCAGATCGTCGGTCAGCCGCAGGTGAACGATGGCAGCACCGAGCTGGTCTCGGGCACGACGACCTACCAGGGCCATCCGGTATTCGTCGTCGAAAACCGCGATGCGCAGAATCGCCTCACCGCAAAGAATTACATTGAACTCACCGCTACCGAAAACGTGCAGTGGGCGGCCGACACCTTCGACCCGGCGACCGGCGTACAGAGCGGCACAGTGCGGTATGTGCCGGAGTTCCGCACCCCGCGCACCTTGAACCTCAACGAGACGGTGACCCGCACCTTCGATACGGTCACCACCGTCACCGTGCAAGGCTTCACCTACAGTGCCACCGATCGCCATCAGCACACGATGAAGCTGGTGGGTTACGAGTCGGCCACGGTTCCAGCCGGCACCTTCGCCAATGCCTGCAAGATCGAGGTCAAGGACAACGTCACCGCGCAGGCACTGGGCACCAACATCCTGGTCGACACGGTCCTGTGGGCAACCCCCAGCATCGGCACCGTGAAAAACACGACTGCAGTGCCCACCACGTTTGGTACCTCGAACACCTTGATCGAACTGATGTCGGCTTCGGTCGGCGGTGTCAACGTACCCTGATCGAATCTCTCCGTAGGGGAGTCCGGGCCAGGGAAGGCCCAACTTTCGAAAGTCATGTGGGGGCGGCTGTCTGGGTGGGTCCGACCTGCGGTCGGACGCTTTCGACTGAGCGGAACCAGTAGACAAAAGCGTCCGACCACAGGTCGGACCCACAAAGACAGCTGCTCCCACACTAGCTCCTCGCCTTCCACCTATCCCGGATCTGCATCCAGCTATAGGTCAGCTGCGCCGCGATAAAACCCATAGGCTTACCAGCCCAGGGCAGTCCGAACGGCGCGAACTCCTTCCATCCGGCATCGTTCTCGGCAATGGCTGCGGCCAGTGCCTCGCCCGCTGCGATCGTCGTAGCGAGTCCATGTCCGCCGAATGCCTGTGCATACCAGAGTCCGGGTTCGAGCTGCCCGACCTGCGGCATGCTGTGCCGGGCGTAGCTCATCAATCCACTCCAGGCGTATTCGACTTCGACACCCTGCAACTGGGGATAAACCCGCAGCAGGTCGCGCCGCAGCAGGCGCGCCACCTGCTCGGGCGAGCGGTCCAGAACCGAAATGCGCCCGCCCCAGAGAATGCGCGTGTCGGCCAGCGGGCGATAATAATCAAAAGCAAAACGCGTGTCGTAGACGGCAGCGCGCGTACCCGCAAAAGCCTGCTGCAGTCGCTTGCCCAGCGGCTCGGTCGCCATCACATAGGTAGCTATTGGCAGCACCGATCGATCGATCGCACTACGCAACCCGGCTAGATAGCCGCCGCAGCACAACACCACTTCACGCGCATTGAATACCGCACCATCACGCGTGCTGACGCGCCAGCCGGCCCCTGCCCGCTGCAACTGTATCGCTGCAGATGCCTCGTGGATGCGAACTCCAAGCTGGGTACTGGCTGCAGCCAGTCCACGCACCCATTTGAGCGGATGCAGATGCAGGGCATCGCGCTCCCACAGCCCACCGTGATAGCGATCGGTGTCGAGCAAGGAACGCAATTTCGCCGCGTCAATCTCCTCCCACTCAATGTCGAGTTGCGCGCTCAGCAACTGCCGACGAGACCGCAACACCTCGGGATCACGAAACCAGTTGGCCCAGATCACCCCCTCATCGACGACATCGCAGGCTATGTCGAATCGTGCGACGCGCTGACGCACCAAACTGACCGCATGACGTGTGCGCTCGTACAGACTGCGCGCGCGCGCCTGCCCCAGTTTCGATACCAGTGCGCCCTCACCCAACGAATACCCCGCGAACACGAACCCGCCATTACGACCGGAGGCGCCGAATCCGATGCGCTCCGCCTCAATCAGCGCTACGTCACTGCATCCGCGTTCGGCAAGTCCCAGCGCCGTACTGAGACCGGCGTAACCACCGCCGATCACCAGAACATCGACATCGGTCGTACCAATCGCCTTTGCGTATTGCGTCGCGGCGCCGGCACTGGCCTGATAGTAATCTTCGGACTGCAGGCGGATCGTTGACGGAAGAAATTGAGACGACACGCAGGACTCCTGTGGGACATGAAATCATTGCATCAGGCCAGACTGGACGACCCGAATTGAAGCGACCGGATAACAAGACGCTGTACGCGATCATCGCCACGTTGCTGGCCTGGGGCTTGATCGGTTGGATTTTGATCAGCCTGCGTGATTCCGATGGCCTGGAACAGATCGCGGGCTCGACCCTGCTGCTGCGGATTCTATGCGCAGGCGCTTCGCTGTTGTTGCTGCTCACCTGCATCGTGGTATCCATTGGACTGGGGCGTATCGCGCACGACACCGAAACCGAGCAGAAATTTCCACCCGCGACGGCAGCGCAATTCAATACGTTTGGCGCCGCCGACGGTGAGCAGGCGTGGATGTGGGCAGCGCGTTTGCGCGGTTGGGCGGCATTTACGCTGGTGCTGGGTCTGACGGTCGCCGGCATGGGACTCGGCGTCGTCCTGCACGCTAATCCATTACTGATCGTGCCGCGGACAGGAATCGGCGACTCGATCAGATCTGCGCCAGTGCTTGTTCTAGGTCGGCAATCAACACATCTGCCGATTCCAGGCCGATCGACAGACGCACCAGGTTGAGCGGCACGCTGGCGCTATCCGACAGTGATCTCCATTCGCGTACACCGGCAACCGGAAACACCAGCGACTCATAGCCACCCCAGGATGCCGCGATCAGAAATCGTCGCAATGCATTGGTGAATCGATCGACTCCGGCA
>JANMUE010000157.1:0-11726 GCA_031391205.1 Lysobacterales bacterium
GACCTGCGTATTTGCTGGGGTTCGCTGCGCTCACCGCCAGCCTACTGCCGCGTCGAGCTTATCCGCGGTCACGCCCAAAAAGCCTCAACACGCCCCGCAACAGTGCATGCAGGAAATTGCTGATGGCGAGCATGATGAGCAGTCCGATGATGAAACCCGGCAGGAAGCGCAGAAACAAACCAGACCAGCTGGAAGATTCCAGGGAATAATCGAACAGGATCGATGCCGCGAGCGTCAGGAAAACTGAGATCAGTGCTGCTCCGGGCGTGCATTCGATCACCCAGATCACGATGTCAGCGACCGCCATGCCCGGGATATAACGGCGCATCGTGATGTTCCGGTCAAACCTTGGCGAGTTTCTCGGCTGCGGACACCAGCGTAGCGTCGGTCTTGGCGAAGCAGAAGCGGATAAGACGCATCTCCGGCGGCGTTTCGTAGAATGCAGACACCGGAATTGCCGCCACGCCATGCTCGCGCGTCAACCATTCACAGAAGCTCAGATCGTCACGATCGCTGATGCGCGAATAGTCCACAATCTGGAAATAGGCACCGGCAACCGGCAGCAGATCGAAACGCGACGCTGACATCAACTCACCGAAGCGATCGCGCTTGGCCTGATAAAACGCTGGGAGATCCAGATAGTGCTGGGGATCGGCTTCAAGGATTTCGGCCAGGGCCCATTGCGCCGGATGGAATGTGCAGAATGTGACGTATTGATGCACCTTGCGAAATTCATTGCTCATCGCCGCCGGGGCGATGCAATAGCCGACCTTCCAGCCGGTGCAGTGGTAGGTCTTGCCGAACGACGAAATCACGAAGCTGCGTTCCGTCAATTCCGGATGGCGCAGCACGCTTTGATGCGCACGCCCGTCGAAGATGATGTGCTCGTACACCTCGTCTGAAATCACCGCGATGTCATGCCGCCGCGCGATCTCGGCGAGCGCATCCAGATCAGTCGCGCTGAACACCGCACCACTGGGATTATGTGGCGTATTGACGATGATGGCCCGTGTGCGCGCGTTACAGGCCTCGTTGACGCGCTGCCAATCGACCGAAAAATCCGGCAGCGTCAACGGCACATGCACAGCACGGCCGCCATTCAACTCGATTGCGGGCTCGTAGCAGTCGTAACAGGGATCCAGCACCACAACCTCATCGCCGGGACGAACCAGCAACGCGATCGCGTTGAACAGCGCCTCGGTGGCACCGCTGGTGACGGTGACTTCAGTATCCGGATTGACACGATGTCCGTAGAGGCGCTCTGTTTTCAGCGCGATCTGTTCGCGCAGCTTGGGGATGCCGGCCATCGCCGAATACTGATTCTTTCCCTCGCTCACCGCACGCATCAGCGCCTGACGAAGTCGTTCCGGGCCGTCGAAGTCAGGGAAACCCTGGCCGAGATTGACGGCCTTGTGTTCGGCCGCCAACTGGCTCATCACAGTGAAAATCGTGGTGCCCACCTTGGGCAGCTTGGTTTCGATGCGCATGCGTACCGGAAGAAGTATTGATAGGGGTCAACGGGCGCGAGATCCACCAGTCAGCCGCTGGTGGAGCATCGGACGAAACAGGCGAAGGCGGTTTTCAGGCGGCGAGCACGAGGGCGTCGTTGATCAAAGTCTCGATCTGGAACAGATCGGGAACAATCGCGGTGTCATCCCGCAACAGCGTCGTGTGCATGACACCCGGAGCCTTGAATTCTTCTTCACCCGTGGCGATCAACGCGTCTTGCGAAATATTCGTCAAACGTGGAAACCCCTGCGCCATGATGGCGAGATAAGGCATGCGCGGATTGCCGCCCATCGCCTTGACCACAGTCACCTTGGCATTTCGCTCAGCCTCTTTGTGCGCAAGTCCGGCCAGCAGCGCAAACGAAATCAGTGGAACGCGCCAACCACGCCAGCGCATGCGGCCCAGCAGCCAAGGCGGCGCACCATCCACCGCATCGGGAGTGGAGAACGAAATGATCTCGGTCACCGCGGCATTCGGCAGCAACACCCTGCCATTGGTGACACTGATCATCAAGGCGCGAATTTCATTGGGCAAGGTCATGGTCGTTCTCACGTTGCAATAGCGAAACGGTCGCCATCGTGATCAAACAAATTCAGCAGAAAATTTCTGAGCGAGGGCGGCTGGGCTGCCCTGGTAACGCACAATTCCGGCTTCGATCGCACCATCAATCATCGAACTGACTACGCATGTCGCCGGGTCCTGGACCCACACCATGCCGCCCTTCTCGGCTAAATGCCTGGCTCCTTCAATGGCGTCGTGGGCCATGCCACTGAAGATGATTGCGCCAGCGCGCGCCCCGAAGCGATCGGCGACATCAAACAGCACCTGATCAATCGACGGGCTGTACGGCGAGGCTTCATCCAATGGCACGATGCGCACGTCACCATCGACACCGAGCAACAGTCGTTCGGCGAGCGGCACCACCAGAACCTGACCTGCTAGCGCAGGAGAACCTGCGGCAGCCATCTTCACTTCAAGCGGTGTCGCCTTGGCGAGCTGCGATACCATCAGATCGATGAAGTCCGCCCCCATATGCTGGGCGAGCAGAAACACATTGCTGGTCGACTTGGGAATACCCGAAAGAAATTCACGGACAGCGTCCGGGCCACCAATGGATGCCCCCAATACCCACACACGCGAGAAGCTTCCGGTAAGGGTCGGAGCACTGCGCGCACTCGTCGCAGCGGCAGTCTTAGCGACCGGACCAGCTGACTGTGCCGGAGCCGGCACTGCAGGCTCTGCATCTTCCAGGGTAGAGAAATTCAGACTGGCGAAGGGATTGTCACCCTCTGCCTCAGATGCAGATTCCACCGACTCCAATTCCAGAGACAGCCCAGCGAACGGGTCTGACGCGGCGGTGGCCTGCGGCTTGATCTTGCCGGGCACCGCGGTATTGGCGGCAGCGAATGGCGGCGGCGCTTCCTCCATCGGCTGCAACGACAATGAATTCAGAATGTCGTCGAAAGCAGAAGACAGCTCGTTCGCTTTGCTCGCGGCTGGTGCGGCAGCCGGCGCAGTACCCGCGTTTACCGCATCGTCAGCGCGCGGCGCCTCCTCGATCGGCGAGAGCTCAAACGACAAATTCGACAGTAGGCTATCAACATCTACAGCTGGTTTTCGGGCCGCCATGGAGGTCGCTTGGGGCACCGGCAACTCGACGGTGACATCCTGCTGCTTGAAACTATGCTGTTCGAGGAACGCATCCAACCCTTGCGGAACATCGGATCGGACAGCGGGCGAAGGTTCTGCATCGAAATCGAACTGAATGTCCGAAAAGGCGTTGTCGTCGCTGGTTTCAATAACTTCGATATCACCGGCCGTAACGCCCTCTGGCGCGCCAGAAAAGTCGAAATCAGCAAACAATGAATCAGGTGTATCTTCCACCGCCAAATTCGCCACCGGTTTGGGCTCGACTGAGGCGGGAATGGAGGCGCGTTTCTCGACGGGCAAGTCGTTTACCGATTTGGCGGTCGCCGGTTCCGAGAAAAAGCCAAAATCATTCAGCGCGGCCTCCAGTTCGTCGCGCGCCTGGGAATGCGTTTGGGATGCAGCAGAACCCACAGAAAACGATGCCAGTGCGGCGTTGATCTCGCGCGATGCGAGCGCCTCTGCCTCTCCGGAGACAACCGGCGCCTGCAGTGCCGCCGGCTTGAACGCCGAATCCAGCGCATGCTGCGGCATGTCGCGCACCGGCACTGCCTCCGCACCCAACGGGCGCGCCGGCAACAACTGCGTGTCGCCCATGATCTTTGCGGCCAGATGGCGTGCCCAGCGCGCCAGATCCCAACCACTGAGTTTGCTGGTGACTTCGCCGTCGTTGAAGATGACCTTGCGTGTATCGTCGACCAGCAGGTTCTCGATCTGCGCGATCTCCTCGTCGATCGCCGGATCGAGGTTGATCAGCACCACACTTGCACCCGAACCATTGAGCGCCGTCTGATCAAATCCAGAGGTCGTAGCTTCGTAGACGATGTTCGCGCCAAATTCGTCCAATGCCGCCCGCAGATGCTGATGCAGCGCCTGTGACTGGTAAACCAGTGCTACCGCAACATTGGGCCTGTCAGTGAATAGCACGACTCAACCTCAATATCTCCTCGACATTCTGCAAAAGATCGGCCTCTTGATAGGGTTTTCCGAGGTAGCGGTCAACGCCGATTTCAAAAGCGCGCTGACGGTGCTTTTCACCAGTTCGCGATGTGATCATGATGATCGGCACTGTCTTAAGTCGCGGATCATTGCGCATATAGGTTGCCAATTCGTAGCCGTCCATGCGTGGCATCTCGATATCGAGCAACACCAGATCCGGAATCTTGTCCTGCAATTTCTCGACCGCGTCCAAGCCATCCTTTGCAGTGGTGACTTCCATGTCGTTGCGCTCCAGCACGCGACTGGTGACTTTGCGCATGGTGATCGAATCGTCCACCACCATGATGAGTGGCTGGCGGCGTACTTCCACCGGTGCGAGCACGGGAATGACTTCGCCATCGAACATGCCCAAATCGGCGGTGCGCTTGAGTGCCGCACTGCGGCGGACCAGGGGCGCCATATCCAGGATCATGACCACGGAACCGTCGCCCATGATCGTAGCCCCGAAAATTCCCGGCACCGAACTGATCTGAGGTCCAACCGACTTGACTACGACTTCGCGACTTCCGAGCACCGCGTCGACACGAATCGCTGCACGCTGATCGCCGGACTTGGTCATCAACAACGGCAACTGCTCGTCATCGCTGGCGCGGTGTTGCTGGTAGCCGAGCAAATCGCTGAGTTCATAGATGGCGTAGTCGTCACCGCCGTAGCTGTACACCGGTTCGTGTGACTTCAAGCGCTCGTCAAGTTCCTCGCGTTTGATGCGGGCTACGCCCTGTACCGACGACATCGGAACGGCGAACAAATGCTCACCGAGCCGCACCAGGATCGCCTGCGTGACCGCCAGGGTGAAGGGCAGGCGCACAGTAAATTCGCTACCGATGCCGCGCTTGGAATCGATGGTAAGCGAACCGCCCAACTGCTTGATTTCGCTGTTCACCACGTCCATGCCAACGCCACGACCCGCAATCTTGCTGACTGACGCCGCGGTGGAAAAACCTGTTTCCAGCACGAATCCGAACAGATCGCGGTCGGAAAGCTGGACATCCGGCTTCATCAACCCGCGCTCCAGCGCTTTGCGCCGGATGGCATCGCGGTCCATGCCTTTGCCGTCGTCGGTGACACGGATAACGACTTCCGTCGCTTCGCGCGAAATGCCGATGGTGACCGTACCTTCCTCTGCTTTACCCGCGGCGGATCGCTCGGTAGGCGATTCAAGACCATGAGCAAGCGCATTGCGCAACATGTGTTCGAGCGGCGCGGTCATACGGTCGAGTACGTTGCGATCCATTTCGCCCTGGGCGCCTTCGACGCGCAACTGGGCGCGCTTGCCAAGTTCGCCGGAGGTTTGCCGCATCAGGCGGCGCAGACGCGGCACCACCGAGTCGAAAGGCACCATGCGCGTACGCATCAGACCTTCCTGCAGTTCCGAACTGACGCGTGACTGTTGCAGCAACAAGGTTTCCGACTGACGCGTCAGGTCGTCCATGGTGCCCTGCAACGCCACCAAGTCGGAAGCGGATTCTGCGAGGGCGCGCGACAACTGCTGCAACGTCGAAAAACGGTCGAGCTCCAGTGGATCAAATTCCGCCTCGGCAGCCTCTGCCTCGCGTTGATAGCGCGCGATGATCTGAGCTTCGGTTTCGATTTCGAGTTTGCGCAACTGTTCACGCAAACGCAGTACTGTCTGATCGAGTTCCTGAAGATTGAAGCGGAAGGTACTCATCTGCTGCTCAAGACGCGAGCGGTAAATCGAGACCTCACCGGCATAGTTGACAAGATTGTCGAGCAGGTCCGCGCGTACCCGGATCATTTCCTGTTGCGGTCGTGCAAACTCCTCGCCCTCTTCGGCAGCGATATCGCGCGCCGTCGGCTTGAGCACTCGCACCACGGGAGCGGCTTCGGCAGCAGGCGCGCTGGCGGCTTCTGCAATCGGCGTGGCGCTTTCCGAAGCAGCGCTCGGTTCCATCGCGAAGAATGGAATTTCATCGCCAGCGGCCAGCGCTTCAAAACGGGCGATCGCATTCGATGGCATGCCAATGGCCTGGCGTTTGGCCACACGAGCAACCAGGCCGTGCAGACGATCGAAACCGCGTTCCAGCGATTCCAGCCCTACGCGATCGATTTCACGACGACCATCGGCCACGATCTCGAGCAAGGATTCCATCGCGTGGCCCAGGTCACCGATCGGCGACAGTCCGGCCATTCGCGCACCACCCTTGAGGGTATGCAGTTCGCGCTGCAGTCCGATCACAATCTCGCGTTCTTCAGGCGCCTGGCGCAGCCGCGCCATCATGGTGTCGGAGTTGTCCAGAATATCGTTTGCTTCCTGGACAAAGATCTCCAACAGGTCCTCATCCATATCGGCGATGTCCAAAGGCCCTTCCGGGCTCTCGTCGTCGGCGATCCGCTGATAGCTGCCGCGCTCGTCATTGTCGTGATCTGCAAATGCAGCAACAGCTGGCGCTGGCGATACGGCATCTGCTGTATCAGTCTCCACAGCGGTTAGCTCGGAGTCCTCGGATTGGAACAAGGCGACATCACTGTCGCTGAGTTCGGCAAATGTGATGCCTTGCGAACTCTCCGTCGGTAACGCATCCGAATCGGTAGCCGCGTCTGGTGTAGCGGTGAACACAACGTCTTCGTCAGCGAACAACGTGTCGAGCGAGGCAAATTCATCCACAGAGGTATCACTACCGAGCATCTCGACCGAATCGAGGGGTGTCGTCGGCACGATATCGGACGACCCAATCTGCAGATCTTCTTCGAACGCAGCCTCGATGTTCCAATCCTCAAGCGCATCGAAAGCCGGGATCTCCGGCAGAATGCTCATCTCCACCGCTGGACTGAGATCATCGGCAAGCGCGGGCGCAACGAGGTCCTCATCCGAAAGAGCAGGCAAATCCTCGACAAAACTGAACTCCAGGTCCTTATCTGACGAGGTCGCATTGAGGTCGAAAATGTCGGTCAGGGCTGGGTCCGGCGCTGCCGAGTCCGCGGCATCTGCAATAGCTTTCTGACCGAAACGACGATGCGATACCGCCGCGCCTTCGTCGTCCGCCACAACCAGATTGAATACTTCGGAAAAGCTTTCGGGCTCCGGCAATTCATTGCGTAGCGCGGACAGTCGTTCAGCCAGAGGCGCGGTGTCTACCCGCACAACATTGACCATATCCACAGCTGCGATTTCCGTTTCGATGGCAGTCGCAGCGTCGACGATGGCATGCAACCCGTTTTGTGATGGTGCTGCACCGGTGCCGCGCAGCCTTTTTACATAGCCTTCGAGCGGGCCAAGCAACGGCGACAGCGACGGAATCTCGACCATGGCAATAGCGCCATGCATGGTGTGCACTGCGCGCAACAACTCTTCAGTCACTGGCTGCGCACAGCCAGCGCGCGCGCAGGAATCGAGGTAGATCGATACCGTGTTGAGGTGACCGGCCACTTCACTGCGCAGTATCTCCAACATCATCGGATCAACGGCAGCGTTACCGGCGTCCGCATAAGCCGCGTAATCGAAGCTGGAAGTTGGTAACGGTACCGCATACGCAGGCCGCACAAACTGTGGTTCTGCCAGGACTTCCGGCTCAGCATCCAGTGTGCCGACATCGACGAAGCTGTCGATTTCCGGTGTGATCGAGGCTTCGATCACGGGCTCGAGAATATCCATGGTCTCGCTGAGTTCGATCGGCGCCTCGACGACGGCGACCGGCCGCGGCCTTGGTTTCTTGATCTGGACGCGAACAATTTCGGTGCGCCGCACCGGCTCCACCGGACGCAACCAGGCTTCTTCGCCAGCGGCCAACTTCTCAGCAACTTCCATGATGCCGGCGATATCTGCGCCAGCAATTTTTTCGCCGCGTAACGCCGCCAAAAGGAAGGGCAAAGCGGCGACTGCGTTTTCGAGCAATGCAATCACTGCCGGTGTCGTCGTGATGCTCTTGTCGAGCACACGGTTGAGCATATTCTCAACCTTCCAACTGAATTCGCCCAACGCCATTGCGCCGACCAAGCGACCACTTCCCTTCATGGTGTGGAACGAGCGACGTATCGGCTTCAGTTTTTCGAAGTCACTGGTCGCATTCTTCCAGTCCGGCAGACAACGACCAAGATTCTCGACTTCTTCCTGCACTTCCTCGAGGAAGACTTCGCGAATTTCTTCATCGATATCATCCGACGGGACCGACTGGAATGCTCCGCCCGCGACCGCGGCCGGAGCCTCCAGTACCTCCTGCTCGATTTCGACCCATTCGTAGTCGAATTCTTCCTGTGGCTCGGCAGCGATTGCCGTTTCGGTCTGCGCGAACCTCAATCCCTTGATATCTTGCTCTGCGACTTCCGACACCGGTGCGGCGGCTGCCTCGCCCACGACCAGGCCTTCCAGCCCCTGTCCAGGTGCGATTTCGACAATAGAACGCATTTCCGGCTCAACCACCGGTGGGGCTAAGTTCGGTTCTTCGACGATTTGCTGATGCGCGTCAGCTGAGCCCAGACGGGAAACGAATTCATCGATTGAAGCCGCACCCGGCAGGTCCAATGAAGGAAGCGAGGCATCGGAAAAATCCTGCTCTCGAAAGCGTTCTGCCGAGCGTGATTTTGTCTCGGTCGTTTCGATTCCGAACGACAACGCACTCAGATCCAGCTCGGCATCGCTAGCGACGACCTGACCAACCGGCGGCGGTGCCGGGACTTCGGCACGCGTCATCGGTGCTGGCGGCAATGGCTGCGCAGGCGCCGCGACTTTCACTATCGGAGCAACGCTGGGCTCCATGGCAGCGACGTGCGCCGCCGGCGACACAACTTCACGCGGCGCGGCCACAGCGAGCGGAGCGGTATCTTCCGGCACCGGCCAGTAGCCGAGCGAGGCCAGACTGTCTCGCGTCACTTCCAGGATGCGCTCTCGACCCACACGCTGAGCGTGCGTCGCTTCGAGATAGAACTCCATGCTGGCAACCGCATCGGCAAGCCGATCCATCTGATCTGCAGTGGGCACACGCTTGCGTCGCAACAATTCGACGTCGATGAACTTGCTGATCGCGTTGAGCAAGCCGCTGGCCTCGCTCAGATTGACCATGGTCATGGCACCGCTGACTTCGTCCAGCAGGCGCGGAATCTGTTCGGCCTTGGCGTGATCCCAGCCCGATTCGATGAAGGCGACCACATCCTGCTTGATTTGCTGCAGGTTGGTTTGCACTTCCTTCATCAGCGAGTCAAGGATCTTGCGCACCTCAGCCTGCGGCAGCTCAAGATTGGTTTCCGCTGGCGCATCCGCCGCACTGGAATCCTGATCGGCGCCGCCGAGGCGTTCGATATTGTCGTCGAGAGAGGCTTCGACGAAGAGCAGCGCCCCGGCTACATCGAGCAGAGCGCCCTCTTCGACCACACGCTGACCGACGACCATCTTGTTCAAGGATTCGCGCTGTTCCAGCACCACGCGGCGCGGGACACCCAGTCCAAGCACGCCCAGCGTATCCCCGACCCGGTCGAGCACTTCTACCTGGGGTCCGAGATCACTGGCGTTTGCGTTGGCGGTGCGCAGGAACAGATCGAGCGCGTCCTTTACGCGCATCAGATCTTCCTTGATCGCAGTGGAAACAGTGTCCAGCACTGCCCGGTTACGCCCAACCAGCGCATCGCGCGCCTGTTCGATTTCCTGCTCTGACGCTACCAACTGCTCGAGACGGTAAATCTTTCTGATCTCGGAAGTACGCGCATCCGTACTTTTGGACTGCGCTATGTAATAAAGCAGATTCTTCAGCATTTCCTTGGGTGGTTCGGCGCGGATTCCGGCCTCGCCCACGTCGACGAAACGCTTGATCTCGCGGTCCATTCGACCGAACAGCAGCTTGACGGCGGCATTGGCTTCGACACCACCGGACCGCAGGCTCTCAAGCAGGCCCGATGCCACCCACCATAGTCTGCGCGCGTCTTCCTGGGCGCTGATGGAGCCCAGACCGTCCAATGCATTGAGCATTCCAGTGATAGCAAGACTCGACGTCTGGTCACGCAGAAACTTGACCAGACCAGCCTGGTAATTGAGGCGCAGGCGTCCCGCTACTGTGCGCAGTTCGGTATCCGCGAGCGGCTTTTCGGGGCCACGCACGGTGGCAGGCAACGCCACACTGAGATCCGGTGTGAACAGCACGCCCTCGCTGAGCAGCTTCTCACCTCGACAGGCACGCAGATCATTCAGCAGCGGCAACAGGACGATGGGAATGTCCTTGTGTCCGCTTTGCAGGCGCTCCAGGTAATCCGGCAATTGCATCGTGCCACGGAGCAGAGCCTCGAACGCGTCGTCCTTGTTGCGAATCTGACCATCGAGCAGCGCCTGTGCGACACGCTCCATCTCCTCGACCACCATAGCGGCTCCATAGAGCTCGACCATGCGCAGGGTGCCTTGCACCTGATGCAGATAAGTGGCGCAGAACCTCATCAAGCTGGAATCGGCGGTGTCTTCGGCATAAGCCTCCAACGCCTGCCGGGCTTGACGAAGGGTTTCGTCCAGCTCCTGCTTGACCCAGTTGAGCGTAGTGAAATCGATTTCTTGATGCAGACGCATAAGCACCCTCACCCGAGTCGCTGGTACGCCAACGTCTGGCGCCCACCGACCCGTGTCAGCGATGGATCCGTAAATCCGGTGATTTCGCCCGGACCCAGAACCAGCAAACCACCTGGCTTGAGCCGCGCCGCAAGCGCTTCCAACATCTTCTTGCGGCGTTCGCGAGCGAAATAGATGAAAACATTCTGACAATAGATCAGGTCCAACTGTTTCAGTGGCGCACGAGCGACTTCGAGCAAGTTGAACAGAGCAAAACCGACTCGCTTGCGCAGCGGTTCGGCGATAACAAACGCATCCAGCCCGGCCGGTTCGGTGTACTCCGAACGGAACGGCTCCGGAATTTCGTTGAGACGATCGCGCGGATAAGTGGCCGCCCGGCCCACACCCAAAGCCGGATTGGAGATATCGGTAGCGGTCACCCCAAAGTACACACGATGATCTCCAAGCGACCTCAGGCCACGGTCCAGCACCATGGCCAAGGAAAAAGCCTCCTCGCCGGTGGCGCATCCGACACTCCAAGCATGGATCGCGCCAGAAGCCCCAGGACGAACCAATTCCGGCAACCATTCACCGGCAATCAGGTCGTAGGAAGGCTCGTGCCGGAAGAATCGCGTCTCGTGAACCGTCAGTCGATCCACCAAGGTCGCCCACTCCATGGCACCGCGCGCCCCATTCAGCACTTCATTGAAGTAGGTCTGAAAATCGTCGTAACCGGTTTCGCGCATACGCATACGCAAACCGGTAACCAAAAAAGTCTTGCGACCCGGGGGCACCAACACTCCGGTGCGCCGCTCCAACAGATCCACCCAACGCACGAACTCTTCCTCGCCCATGGCAGGCAAGGGAGTGAATGGCTTGGCGCGTTGGGCGGTACCGGTAAGCATTAAACGGGTTTCTTCCCTTGTGCGGATCAGGACGGCAGTTTGAAGTCGGCCACTGAACGACGCAGGTCGGCAGCGAGCTGAGCCAGATTTCCAATGGACTCCGCCGTCTGCGAGGCACCGGCAGAGGTCTGCGTGGTGATTTCCTGAATCACGTTCATCGTTGCCGAAATATTGGTGGCCGCCGC
>JANMUE010000608.1:0-4248 GCA_031391205.1 Lysobacterales bacterium
TGAAGTCTTCAAGCAAAACGGCTCCACGGTCAAAGGCCTTGAGCTGGTTTTGATTGTCGCTGACCGGAATGCCCTGGTTAGTAGTGAGACAGCGCTCGCCGTCGGCTTGCTGATGAGTTTCGCCACCATGCCCGGCCAACATACCACTGCTGCTCGCCAACGATTGTTTGCGTGATGGCTGTTTGGCTTTCGCTTGTTTCGTCATGAGCTGTTCTCCGGAAATTTCAATTCTTGCAACGAGCTTTGTGGATTGATATCGATAGCAGTAGCGCTAGAGATGGTTCATGACGTATCAATCATCGTAATAATCGCGTTCGCTCGAGCGGTCTGTGGCGAACATGACTAATCAGGTTAAGACTCAACCTTATTAGTTTTTGCTATTGGTGTTAGACAGCAAAACACTCCTACCAAGGTCAGTGAACGCTGACACACCACAGTCAGCTACGCGTGGGCTGAGTGTTACTTCTTAACGGCACACAGGTTGCTGCTGCTGCGTGCAGCCGGTCATCGCTATGATTTTCATATTCGAATATTTAGTGCAGTCATCTTGACGTGCAAAAATTCTTATTAAGAGGTGCAGCATGAAAACCAATCGATGCTTAGTGTGATTGGTATGGCGGTGCCGCCGATGTTGCTGCAGGCCTGCCTCTATCAGCGGCCCGCGGAGGTGACTGCGCAGATGGTGCGAACGGAAACCACATTGCAGCAAGCGCAGCAGAGCGGCGCGGAGGTGAACTCATTGCCTGAGCTACACTGGATTACCTTACAAAGTGAGGTTGGGGGCGTTCAATTGGCAGAATACGCAAGTCAGTCGTGGCCCAAGCGCCATCGCCATTTTGTTGGCATCACCAAAGCGCAGGCAGGTGAACATGCAGCCGCTATGTGACAACGCTCGTGTGCTAAGCGCATCGCGGGTGGGCACTACCATCGAGTTCTATGACTTCTTCATCTACGCGACGGCGGCGCTGGTGTTCGGCCCGTTGTTCTTTCCGGTGCCGTCGGCGGCCGCGCAGATGCCGAGTGTTGCAGGCGCCGCACAATACACAGGACGGCTGCTCGCCGCTGCCGGGCTACTCACCGTTGTGGTCCTAAAGCTGTTTCGTCCTGTCGATCCACTCGACTAGGCTGCGCTTCTCAAAAGTGAAGCGGTTGCGGCAGCAGATGTTGCGATGCGTGCACGAATAATGGCGATCATCAATCGGCTCAGTACCCGCGTCGACGGGCCCATGAAGGTTAGAGGCCACGGCGTGACCTCTCTCAGTTCCAATCCCTACGAAGCGACGGCCCGGCGTCAATGAATTCCCGCCGCTAGTGGTCGTGGTTATGATTGCCATGGTGGTCATGGTGGTCATGGCGACGGAACGCCTGCCGCTTGATGGCACTGAAGAAGCCCTGTACCTCACCAGGGCGCCAATCTCCCCAACCCACCAAGACGTCGTGCTTACTCAGGACAATGACCGATGTGTCATCTCGATCACCGCCCAGCCACAGCGGGTCGGATCCCGGTGATGGCGCTGTGCTGATCTGTAGCGGGTCGCTCCACGTTGCGCCCTGATCATCCGAGGTCGCAGCGAACATCAAGTACGGCGTTGTCGCATTCCCCCCGGGTAAGGTGCGGCTCCGCCACGCCAACCCGAGAAGTCCATCGGGTGAGTAGTTGATCCAGGTCTTGAACTTCACCGTGGTCGAGTCGTCGGTGAGAGTGGTCGGTCCGCTCCACGTCACCCCGTTGTCGTGGGTCACATAGCTCAGGAACGCAGTAGCCGTCGAGTTCATGACAGCCACCGTGGAGGTTCCCGGGTCGGTCGGATCCGCGGCCACCAGGACGCTGCCGGTCGAGTCGGCGGGAACCGGCACCGCGTGGCGGGACCACGTCGCACCCGAATCCGTCGACGTTTGGAAGACCGTGCACGGAGCCGTCGACACGACAAAGAACGCACAGGCACTGGCGCTCGTCGCACGGAAGCCCGCGACCACTTGGCCGTTTGCGGCCGAGATCGTGGACGCGTTCGCTCCGGAGAAGAAACCCGTACCACCGGGCGGGAGCCCGTGCGCACCGAGACCCTGCGGAGTGGTCCAGTTCACGCCGTTCGTAGACGACACGACGTAGCGGTCAGGGTCGCTCGAGGCAACCGACCCCGCGGGGTTACCGTTTGCCTGTAGTCCGTTGATGCCGCCCGAGGAGGCTTCGTAGACCCGGCCGGTGGACAGGTCGGTGGTCATCCACGGTCGGTTAACACCCGTGCCGGTCAGATAGGGGGTGCTCCAGGTACGGCCACCATTGGTCGACTTGCTCACCGCGATGCCACCAGCGACGAAGGAACAACACGTCGAATAGGGAGGGTTCGGCGGCGAGAGCGGCGGCACGTTGGCCATGTGCTGGGCGTCCCAACCCAAGTAGAAGGTGCCGTTGGCGGTGACGGTGACCATGGGGTCGGCCTTCGTGATCAGATCGGAGTGATCAGTAACCGGTGCCTCACCGGGCAATCCACTGAATGCCGGGACGGAGGGGAAGCTGACTTCCTTCCACGTTTTACCGCGGTTGAACGTGACAAAGACCTTCATGTTGTACCAGCCGGGCGAAGCCCAGAAGCCAAGAGGCTGGGCCAGCGTGCCGGGGGGAAACGTGCAGTTCGGGACAGCCGCCGCCTGGCATGCGTACGTCGACTTGTTCGACATGACGGCGTAGACCATGTTGTTCGGGTTTCTCGGATTCACTGCTATTTCTGGCTCTCCGTAGCGTTGTGTGACGTCGTTGGTCACATTGACCTGGGTCGGCTGCAAGCCGTTCGGTAGATCAGCACCGTTAAAGGGTGCCGCCACCGCCAGCAATGGCACGGCCAACGCCAACGTAGCTATCCACGAGAACCGACGCAAAAAACCGCGAATAGATTTCATGAGCTTACCCCCCGAAAAATCTCGAACGACTTGCTTGGCTCTATGGCCGCAGGACAATGTGGTGACCTGGACCAATGTGACCGTATGGACCAATTTGACTAGGTAGACAATGTGGTTTTCCACTATGAAAGAGGACTCAACGCAATCTCTTTCCGTAGAGGCGTCCTCCATAGGGAGACGCAGCGCGCGTCATGGCTCAATTGTTGGCGGCCGTCCCCACGCATGGCCTGGAGGCGGTCCAAGTAGCCGTAGAGTAGGCGCTGGAATCGGAGCGGCCGAGTAGCGAGCATGTGCTGAATGTACTGGCGCGACTAAAGAACGAAGCCACTTCCGCTGAAACCATCTCGACCACTCTAACGTTGAAGGACGAACCGAAGGCCAACGTGCAGCGCTTTATCAGCGAACTGATGGCGGCGGAAGTGGCTGAGCGTGAGGTGCAGTCGTTGTCTTATCAGATGAAGGCGGCACGCTTCCCCGTGCATGAAGTTTCGCTTTAAAAGCAGCGCAAGTTATTCCAGTTTATCTGATGCCCGACATAGGCTCTTTGTAGGGTCCAAACAGCAACGCAAATTGAGGCGCGTGGGCTGAGTATCGCAACGATACTGCTCGCTCAGAACGTTAAAGCCTGGCCACCGACAACCAACTCGTCCCACGTTGTGGAAAAACCCAGATGCTCCCCTGCGCTGGGGCTCTATTCGTGTGCGACCGTTACCACGTTCGAAGACCGACAGCCGTGTCGGGGGCATGGCCTCTCGTGTCATTCGAGCCGTCATGCCTGAGAACGTTGGGGGAAAACAAATGCCGGGAACACACAACAATCGCGTCGCACTGGTGACAGGTGCGGCAGCGGGAATCGGTAGGGCGTGCAGCCTGAGATTGGCGCGTGAGGGCATCGCCGTTGGCGTGCTCGATCTCAAGCTGGAGGGCTGTGAGCGCGTCGTTGACGAAATTAAGCGCAGCGGTGGCAAAGCGATCGCGCTTGAGGCGAGCATCGCGAATCGCACCCAAGTGACGGCGGCAGTTGGCAAGCTGCGCGAGGCCTTCGGGGCAGTCACCGTCTGCGTCAACAATGCCGGCATCACCGGCTTCGTCCCTTTCGAGCAGATCACCGACGAGCAGTGGGATCTGATGATGGAGATCAACGTCAAGGGTACCTTCATTGTCACGCAAGTCTGCCTGCCGGATATGAAGGCCGCCAAATGGGGCCGTATCGTCAATATCTCTTCGTCCAGCGCCCAGACCGGCGCTTTCAACATGGCACATTATTCCGCGTCGAAGGGAGCGGTGATTTCGCTGACCCGCACGCTGGCCCAGGAGCTCGGTCCTCTGGGTATTACCGTTAACAACATT
>JANMUE010000008.1:0-1320 GCA_031391205.1 Lysobacterales bacterium
CAGACCGCTTACCAACGTGGTTTTGCCTGCGCCTAGTTCGCCTTGCAGCGGGATAACTATTGGGTCAGTTATTTTCAGCAACGCCAACGCCGATCCAAGCGCAGCACCCGCCGCTCGTGTGGCTACAGCATCCGGCAAATACCCTTGTCGCGTCGCGCTAGTGGCTGCGGTCATGGATTAACACAGCTCGGTAAATGCGCAAACAAATCGCTGGCCAGAATGCCGCGCTCACCATGACGTGCCGCCATATCGCCGGCCACCGCATGCACATACACACCGGCGCGCGCGGCCAACGACAAATCGCGGCATTGCGCCGCGATGCCGGCAATGATGCCGGTAAGCACATCGCCCATGCCTGGCGCCGCCATGCCGGGGTTGCCGCGATCACACAGCGTCGGCAATTCATCGCGGCTCCAGATCAACGTGCCGGCGCCCTTGAGCACCACCGTGCCGCCATAGTGACCGCCTAAGTCATGCACTGCCTGTAAACGTGCTGCTTGAATGTGTGTCGTGTTGGTACTGAGCAGGCGCGCGGCTTCGCCCGGATGCGGCGTCAACACCCAATTGCCCGAGTGCTGGTGCACTGGCGCTTGTTGCGCTAGCAGATTCAAGGCGTCGGCATCGACGATCAAGGGTTTGTCGGTAGCCATAACAGCTTTGAACAATTGCATTGCCCAGGCATCCTGGCCCAGGCCGGGGCCAATGGCGATGACATCGGCAGCGCGTAGCAAGGGTTCTAGCTCACTGGCTGACATCACGCCGCGACCCATCAACTCCGGCCGTCCGAATACTAATGCGCCAACATGTTCAGGGCGCGTCGCCACCGTGACCAAGCCCGACCCGACACGCAAACACGCCTCACCGGTTAAGCGCACCGCACCGGGCATGCCCAGACCACCGCCCACGATCAATACATGTCCCTGTTGCCCTTTGTGGCTGGTGCGCAAACGCCGCGGCAACGCGCGTTGCACGATACTGTTCTCCAAACGCGTAGCAACGCAGTTCACCTGTCGAGCTGACGGGGTGGGAATCTCCAAATCATCGAACAACAATTTGCCGACGTGGTTCGGTCCGTCGGCGAGATAAAAGCCCTGCTTCAAGCCAACAAAACTGATGGTGCGATGTGCCTGCACTGCCGCGCCCAACACGGCGCCGGTGTCGGCGTTGAGTCCGCTGGGTACATCCAGCGCCAGAATCGGCCGATCCGCAGCATTGATGGCGCGCACGCAAGCACACAAACGTTCATCCAACGGTCGCGATAAGCCGGTGCCGAAAATAGCATCGACAATCACATCGGCTGCGCTCAACAACGCCGGATTC
>JANMUE010000025.1:0-1445 GCA_031391205.1 Lysobacterales bacterium
CAGCCGGATCAACCACAAATGCCGGTAGGGACGCGGCGCGCGGACATCCGCCGCGTTGAGCAGGGCGGTCAGATCCCAGCGCTGTCGCTTACGATGCCGGGCAAGCCGTTTGAGGAAGGGCGGTTTGTAGCTGGTGGCCATGAATGCAAATCCGCTGAAGGGCAAAGCCCTTTATAGCAGGACTATTGCAAACATAGACAGCTTGCCATGTTGGGTCAGTCGTCACCGCGCAGGGTTGGTGTGGGGATGGGCGCTATCTCAAGTTGTGTTATCGCTGTGCTGACTTCAAGCGGATAAGCGCATCACGTTGTTGGCTGCGCGCCGGTTGGCGTTGGCTGATGACGCCCTGTACCAACGAGGCGACGCTTGCCGCGAAACAGAATGAATCGCTTCATCCAATGCAGATAGGCTTCCTCGGTACGGAGGCTGTAGTGCTTGGCGCGCATCTTATCGCGTGCTTGCTCGAGCAACGGCCTCAAGGGAATGCGTTTACCACCACGGGCCTGCAGGTGCGTTTGGTGTTTTGTTGTAGGGTATGCTAAAAATAATCAACCGATTGATTTCACGGACAAGTCAAATGCAAAACGCAATCGAATTTCGAGAACTGTCGGTTTCAAACGCCCCTTGTAGGCGGGCTACTTTACGTTAGTCAGCCACTATGAAGATAACTCAGAGTTTGTCGATCTACATCATGGCGTTAATTGTCGCCGTATTGGCTGTGACTGACTGGTCATGGCCTGTATGGATTGCAGCTTTGTTTCTTGTGGCGGCGGTTGTTCTTGATGTGGTCTTAAGGCGCAACGCGCGACGGCTGCGCGGTGCCTCTTCAGGCGATCGCCAAGCGTCGCCGTTTCTCGTTACATTCGACGATCGTGCAATTACAGTCACTTGCGAAGATCGAAAGACCGAATCGGTGACGTGGGACGAGCTAATCATGGCTGGAATCAGGATCGAAGATGGGCTCCTACCCGAAACATGGTGGGTCCTTGGTGGCTCTAACAGGTCGGGGTGTCTTTTTCCGACGGCAGCGAGGGGTTCGAGCGAACTGCTAGTAGAGATGCAACGGAGACTCCCAGGGTTTGACAATCGAGTTCTGATCGAAGTCATGGGCAGCACAGACAAAGGAAGCGTCATTTGGGAGCGCAGGCCAGTTGAGTCACGAAGCACTTAGATGACGTATTGTCTGACTAACAAGCCAATCATGTACGCACCCTTCGGTCGCCCGACTCGCAAAAGCCTTCGGCCTTTGCTCGCGGCATATTGGCGGCGTTATACGGCAAGGAGACACAAGTGATTTTGGAGGCAGCCCAATTGGATGTGAAGCCGGGAGAGGAGGACGCCTTCGAGGTCTCATTCAACAAGGCTAAAAGCATCATTTCGTCCATGCCTGGATTCATTGCACTGGAACTACAGCGCTGCATCGAAACCAGAAATCGGTATCTACT
>JANMUE010000034.1:0-16110 GCA_031391205.1 Lysobacterales bacterium
ACCTGGAATCCCGGCAAGGACGACGATCTCAATGAGGGCGGCCCCGGCTTTGATACCTCGGTGATCGTGGGTGGCGGCGCTGCAGAGACGTTCACCATCGCCGCCGATGCAGTGAATGTCGGTCGTGTCGATTTCGCGCGCGCAAATCCGGCGCCGTTCTTTGTCGATATCGGTACGACAGAACGGTTGATCATCAACGCCAATGCGGGCGACGACAGCATCACTGGCAGCGCCGGTCTGAGTGCGCTGATCGCGCTCGAACTCAACGGTGGCGACAACAACGACACCATCATCGGCGGTGATGGCGCTGACATCATTCACGGCGGCAATGGCAACGACGCCATCGACGGCAACGACAATCCGGTCGGCAGCGTCGATCAGGTATTCGGTGATGATGGCGATGACACCATGACCTGGAATCCCGGCAAGGACGATGACCTCAATGAAGGCGGCCCCGGCTTTGATACGTCGGTGATCGTCGGTGGTGGGGCTGGAGAAACCTTCTCTATTTCCGCGGATGCAGTGAATATCGGTCGCGTGGACCTGGTGCGCAGCAATCCTGCACCCTTCCTTGTCGATATCGGCACGACCGAGCGATTGATCGTCAACAGCAACGCCGGAGCCGACATCATCACGGGCGGTGCCGGCCTCAATGGTCTGATCGCGTTGGAACTCAACGGCGGCGATGGCAATGACATCATCACCGGTGGCGATGGTGTTGACCTGATTCACGGCGGCAATGACGCCGACACGCTCGATGGCAATGACAACCCTGCCGCGACGCTGGATCAGGTGTTTGGCGATGATGGCGACGACACCATGATCTGGAATCCCGGCAAGGACGACGACATGAACGAGGGCGGCGCCGGCTTCGATACCGTGATCATCAATGCGGTGGCAGCTGCCGAGCAGTTCAGCATCGCACAGGTGGGTGCTCGCGTGCGCTTCGATCGCACCAACAATGCGCCGGCGCCTTTCTTCGTCGACATCGGCACCAGCGAGCGGCTGCAACTCAATGCCGAAGGCGGCGCCGACCGTGTCACCACGATGCCGCTGCTCGGTACCGAGCAGGTGCTTGATGGTGCTGCACCGGTCGCCGTGCCGGGTGATGAGCTGGTCGTCATCGGATTCACCGGGAATCTCAGCCAATCGCCGATCGCTATCCCCGGCTTCGGTTCGATCGCGCACAGCGGTTTCGATTTCGCGCCGACACTGGCGCCGGGTATCGGCTTCACCGCTGCGCTCGAGGGTTCACAGGAAGAGCCGCCGGTGGATACGACCGGTGTCGGTCGCGGCAGTGTTGTGCTCAACGCCGCGGAAGATCAGATCACGGTGCGCCTGGAGTTCAGCCTGCTCGGTGGCAACAACACCGCGGCGCATATTCATGGCCCGGCTTTGCCAGGTATCAACGCACCGGTGCTGTTCGATCTTGGCAACAGCGGTGCCAGCTCCGGCATCCTGGGACCTCTGGTGTTTCCGGTGAACGCGCAGCAGGTGGCCGATCTGAAGGCCGGTCTCTGGTATTTCAATGTACATTCGACGGCCAATACTACGGGTGAGATCCGCGGCCAGATTCTCGGCGACCGCGTGATCGAAGCCTTCCTTACCGGCTCGCAGCAGGTGCCCTTGGTCAGCACCACGGCCACTGGCTTCGGCACGGTGACCCTGGCCGGCCCCGAGGACGCCATCATCGTCACACTGAACTACATCGGCCTCGCCGGCAACAACACGCTCACCCGCATCGATGGCCCGGCCCCGCGTGGACAGAATGGCGTCGCGATCATCGAACTGGAAACCTCGGGCGCGAGAAGCGACACGTTCACCTCGCTGTCGATTCCAATCACCGAGGCGCAGGTGACACAGCTCAAGCGCGGCGACTGGTACTTCAATGTGCAGTCCAGTGCCCATGCCAACGGCGAGCTGCGCGGCCAGATCGACAACGCCCAGTTCCGCGACAGCTTCGAGTAGGGTGCGCCGGCGCACGATTCGGACGTGTCCGAAATTCCGGCTGAAAGCAAGCGGCGGTGCCAATGGCCCGCCGTTCTGCCGAGATGGCAGCACCTAGGGAAGCTCTGAATAAGTCACCACATCGTCTTCGCTACACAGCTTGCCCATTTCAATGATCCAGCGCACTAGGCTTTATCCACGATTGCATCCAGGGATTCGAGCATCACGTATCCCTCGGGTGCCGGGCGCTGCGACGTTGCTTCTCGACGCGAGACTCTGCTGGAACTGCTGCGGGCTCTCCTGGATGGGGAGGCAAGTGGATCTGCATCCGAAAGCGGCGTTGACTTCGTTGCCGGGCCGCTGAAAAACGAAAGTCCGGTGAGGCGTTCCACTTCGCTGATCTTCACCTGATAAGTGTCGAAGGCAGCAAACGGCACTTCGCCGACTGCTTCGATGCCGTATTGATCGATCACCGCGCTTTGATCCAGGATGTAGGCGGTGGCGAACAGTTTGCCGGAATCGTTGATGGCTGCCACCACCTTCCAGAAACGCACCGGGTACTGAATCTTGTCGAATCGTTCCCACACCGGATCATCTTCGTCGAGTATCGCGCCGGTTATCACTTGTGCACGAAAATCGTTTTTCGTTATGGCATTTTCAAGCAGGTGGCGTTCAATGCCCTGCCAAAGCTCTTTGCTCTGATTGAATCGCGCGTGCTGAGGCGTGCAATTCGTCCAATGGCAGGTGTCAGCCGCGGAGATCAGGGCGTCGCGTCGGCTCTTGCCGAATTCAAGGTCCTCGCGCCGGGTCAGGTGACCGCGATCAAACTGATTGCTGGCGTAATAGAAGTTGGATATCTGTGTGTCGGTGGGAATACGCGGGTCCAGGCGCCATACGTCCGCAGGGCGCGACAGGTCATAGCGCCCGCCAAAATCGACATTGGCCGCGGTGTAGATCGCGAAGCGGCGTGCCTCATCCATGACCACGCTGAAGTTGTGGTACTTCAATACGTGCGTGTTCTTGGTATCGAAGGGATCGACCACCAATAGTTTCACCGCACGTTTTTGCAGGGCGGCGTTCAACGCTGGCAGCTGCACCTGATGCGCTTTGACCGCCGGATCGAGGAAGCCAGGGTCGTAGCCCGCCCGGTCATTGTAGGCAGCATTGAAGGGCACGTCGAACGCTGGCGGCTTTTTCGCTTTCTTCTTTGCTGCCTCCAACGCCGCATACGCCTCTGCTGCGCTGCTGTTGGCCGATGCGATGGACACCGCGCCGGTGGAGTCGATGTTCAAGGTCAACGAGACGGCACGGGTCGTGCCGACGCCAGTATGGCTGTTCATGGGGAAATCTCGAGTTGTCGTGGATGCGGGCAGCGCAGTGGCGAGTGCGCCGATGTGGGGCAGGCGAAGCGTTTGCGCAATGGTTGGGCCGGGCGCGGGCATTCGCGAATTTGCCGGTGTCGCGCCAAACACCGGGCCCAACAGCGGATGCGATGGCAGGGCCGCGCGCAGAGTCTCCACAATGCGCGAAACGCGGATGCCTTCGTTCGCAATCCACTTGATGTCCTCTTCCTTGTCGCGCGACGGATCGAAATCGCGGCCGTGAATGGTTTGAATGCGCCCGTCGATCTCCTCCGGCACGCCCGAGTGGTGCAGTGCCACGACATACCAGTCGTTGTTGAATACCGGCGATCCCGACGATCCCCCGAGGGTGTCCGTGGAATACCAGATCACATCGGTATCGCGCTTCAGCATCTGGTTCTCGCGAATGCACAACTGCTTTCGCTCGCCACGCGGATGCTGCACGATGGTGAGCCATTCGCCCTCGCTGATTTTGCCCAGCGCTTCGACCATGGGCAGGTAGCCGTAGCGGGCGAGATCAGCTGCGCCGTTCTGCGGGCGCGATTGCACCGCGACGACGGTGAGGTCCAAGGCCGGATGGGTGAAGAACAGTTTTTCCGGCGCAAGGCCAAATGTCAGAAAATCCAGTGGGCTGCCATCGATGTCCAGTTCGAACTCGAAGTGTGCCTCCGAGCGCGCGGCAATCTGGGTCTGCGGCAGAACATGGTTGTTGGTGATCAGCACATTGGGCGCGATCAGAAACCCGGTGCCCCAGCCAAACTGCCGACCACTGGCATCGCGAATCGCGATGCGCGCGACCGCTTTGGTCGCGCGTTCACCGCGTGCCAGGTAGTTGACGTCCTGCAGCTCGTTACCGTTGATGATGCGCTCGAAGAAGGCATCCGATTCGCTCGCGCTTCCCAGGCTGTCGCTGAGGAATGCATGGCGTTGTCTGAGATGAGCGTCACTGTCGAGCTCACTCGGCGTCCTGTTGCGCGCATGGTCGCCCAGTTGACGCAGATCCAGACCTTCGCTGCGTGCAATCGCTCTATTGATTTGATCAACCAGAATGCTCATTGCGATTGTTCATCCGAAGTGACGTGTTCGATCGAGGCGCTGAATCAGGTGCCTTGCAATCCCTGGGACACGATGCATTGATCCGGGCGCGCTCATCGCGTTGGCGACGGGGCAAACAAACCGACCAGCGCGCCTACGGCGGTCGATCCGAGCGTGACCAACACGTCCGGCGCGGCCTTGTCCTGCGTGACCAACACGATGGATCCGATCGCAGCGATCAGCGTCAGCCCGCCAAGAACGCCAACGGCAATCCGGTACAGCAGCACATCGCCCTGCCAGGTCTTCTGCTCGGCCTGCGCAGCCACTTCCTTGAGCACCTGAACGGGATCGCTTCCCTGGAGGCGGCTCCTGAGCTGAACATCATTCGCGATCAGCTCGACCATCTTCGTGGCGGATCGTGTTGGCTGGATCATGGTGTTCTCCTTAAGGCTGATGGGACGCTGAAACGCGATAGGCGGGTTTTCCTGGCGCGGCGAAATCGAAAACAGCACCACTGATACGCTTTCACTACGCTTTCCCTAGGAGAAGGCACACCCGCGCATGTCTCACCCGGCCTCGCCAAGTGGCTCGCCTAGCGCATTGACCCGTTGGGCAACGCCGCGCCGCGATCAGGCTGCATGGTGGGTGGTGATGTCGCGTGACCGCGCGGCCTTGGTGCTGCAGCGCAGCCTTCTTTCTTGTGCGCACGCTATTCTGTACACACAGCGTGGCACGACCGCGTCCATCGCTGTATGGAGGACTTGCCTTGAACGACGACGTGCAGAAGGATGCCTTGTTCATCCAGGTCTATGACCGGCTCAAGCGCCTGGCGCATCGCCAGCGCGCCGATGAGCACTCCGTCTCGCTCAACACCACCGGTCTGGTGCATGAGTTGTATCTGCAGCTGGCGTCCAATCAGAGCGCCAACTTCACCGAGGCTGGGCGCTTCTACGCTTATGCGGCACAGGCCATGCGGCACATCCTGATCGACGGTGCGCGCCATCGCCAACGCCAGAAGTCAGGCGGCGACCTGCGCCGCGTCGAGCTGGATGCGCCGGAAGTGCTGGAAGTGCATCTCTCGGCTGATCAGGCGCTGGAATTGGACCGTGCTCTGCGCGCTCTGGCGAAGGAAAACGCGCGCGCTGCCGAGATTGTCGAGCTGCACTATTTTGCCGGACTGCCGATCGAGGCGATTGCCGAGCTCAAACAGTTGTCGACACGCACCATTGATCGTGATTGGCGATTCGCCAAGGCATTTCTGCAAGCGCATGTCTCGGAATAAACCGGGGAATGTCGTGTGCACGTGCGATTTCTCGCCCTGGTTTAGATGTACTGCCAATAACGCCGGGCACCGCCATGACCGAATCATCGCACTCGCCGCTGCAATCCCTGTTCGAGGCCGCCCTCGAGCAAGCACCGTCGCAGCGCAACGCCTGGATCGAAGCACAATGCGCTGATCCCAAGCAGCGTGCTCTGCTCGCGGCCATGCTGGAGGCCGACGCATTGACTGCGCAGGTGTTGGGTACGCCCGCGCATTTGGCAGCCGACATGCTGAGCGCTGCGGTCGAGCCCTTCGATGTCGACCGTCTGGTCGGCAGCTGCGTCGGTCCATTCCGTGTCGAGCGACTGATCGGACGCGGCGGCATGGCCTCCGTTTTTCTGGCCTATCGCGAAGGCGCCGATTTCGATCAGGCAGTGGCGTTGAAGGTGTTGCAGCGCGGCCTCTATTCGGCAGTAGAGCAGCGACTGTTCCGTCGTGAGCGCCGTGCGCTGGCGGCACTGGAGCACCCCAATATCGCGCGCCTGATCGATGGTGGCGTTACCGACGCCGGCATTCCCTTCCTGGCGATGGAATATGTCGACGGGCTTCCGATCACCCAGTACTGCACACATCGGCAGCTCAGCCTGCGCGCACGCCTGGACCTCTTCCTCACGGTATGCCATGCGGTCGATGCCGCGCATCGCGCGTTGATCGTGCATCGCGACATCAAGCCGTCCAACATCCTGGTGACGCTCGATGGCAACGTGAAGCTGCTCGACTTCGGCATCGCCAAACTGCTGGACCAGGAAGGCGATGAAACCACGCACGCCGGTCTGAGTGCGATGACACCGCAGTACGCGGCCCCCGAGCAGCTTGCCGGCACCGTCATCACCACTGCCACCGACGTCTATTCCCTGGGCATCCTGATCCACGAAATGCTGCTCGGTGAGCGCCCCGATCGCGATGCACCCAGGCGCCCTTCGTCGTGCATCACCGAGGTCAATCCCGATCCATGGACATTGCCGTCCAGCCGCGCCACGCTGCGCGGCAAGCTCAAGGGCGACCTCGACAACATCGTGCTCAAGGCGCTGGAGAGCGAGCCGGCGCGCCGCTATCCGTCTGCTGGCGCACTGGCCGAAGACATCGCGCATCATCTTGCCGGTCGGCCGGTGAACGCGCATCCACCATCGGCCTGGTATCGCACGCAGAAATTCATCCAGCGTCATCGTGGCGGTGTTGCGCTGACCGCGTTGCTGGTGCTGGCGGTATTTGCCAGCCTGTTTCTGGCCCTGTGGCAGGGCGCCGAGGCACGCCGTCAAGCGCAGCGGGCGCAGCAGCAGACCGAACTGGCACAGGCCGAAAGCCAGCGTGCGCAGCGTGCGCTGGCAGTGTCCGAAAGCGTGCAGGAATTCCTGCTCGACCTGTTCGATGCAGCGATTCCGGACGGACCCAAGGAGCAGCAGCCCAGTCTGCAGGACATCGTGAGGAATGCCGAAGCGCGCGTGCGCGAAGGCATCGACGAGGCACCGGAGGTGCGCCACGAAATCTATCGACGGCTGATCGCGATGTACGACGCGCTGGGCGACACCAGCAGCGCGATTCGCGTCGGCGACGAGGCTGCGAAATTCAGTGCGGCTGCATTTGGGGCCGGAAGCGACAAGGCGCGTATTGCCGAATTCGATGTCGTCATCCCGCGCTATCGGCGCGGCGATCCGGACGCATTGAAACACATGGAGGCACTGGTGGTGGCGTCGATCAGGCAGGGCTGGGTCAGCATCGAAAGCGCCGACCAGATGCTGACGCTGGGGGCATTCCTGAGCGACAGCGGCCGCGGCGACGAAGGCATTGCAATGGTCCAGAAGGCAGCGACGATGCTGGAAACCCTGTGTATACCGGACAGCAAAAACGATCAGGCCTGCCGCATGCGCGCGACCGCGTTGAACAATCTGGGCACGGTGCAGTTCGGGCTGCGCCAGTTTGCCGCCGCACGCGATAGCTTCGACGCGGCGTTGCGCCTGGAAATGCAGGTCTCCGGTCCCGACCATCGCAAGACCGGGCGCACACTGGGCAATCTGGCCTTGGTCGAGGGCTATCTCGGTCAGCGCGAGAGCGCGCTGAAGCATATCCAGCAAGCCATCCGTATCGGCGAACGCATCGGCAACCAGGGTGCGGCGACGGTGCCGGCGCAACGCACCACGCTGGCCTTGTTGCTCGCTGCCAGCGGACGCAAGCTGGATGTTGCAAAGACCCTGGCCGACGCCATCGCATCGGCACCACCGGATACTGCCGCCGATCGCGCGTTCAGTCTCCTGCGGCTTAACTATGCGAAGAGTCTGCTGGAACTCGGCACCTACGTGCCGGCCGCCGAACAGATCGCGATGGTGCGCCCCGACTGGGAGGCGGATGCCGCAGCCAATCGCAACCATCTGGCGCGCATGCACGAGGTGCTGGCGGTGATCGCCGCCGAGCATGATCGCGATCCCGAGCGTGCCCGCGATGAGATCGACGCCGCCATCGCGCAGCGAAGACTGCAGCAACCGGTTCCGGTTTCCGATCTGGTGAGCACACTGAGCATCGCGCATCGTCTCGCCCTGCTCGCCGGTGCACAGGATCGCGCTGCGCGGTTTCTTGCGAAGGGCGAAGACCTGGTGGCGACGAATGCCGAGATGACCGAGACGACCCGCAGCAACTGGATAGCGCGGCGTTTCGATGCTGCGATCGCCGTTGCCGACCTCGCTGCAGCTGAAAAGCATATGGCCGAATACGCCGCCAACGTCGAGCCCGAACGCCCCAGCGCCCGCTTCGATCGCCTGCAGCTGATGCGCCTGAAACTTGCGGAACAGCGACATACACGCAGCAACGAGGTCAATGCCGCCTGGCTTGCTGATCTGCGGCGGCGTAGTGGCGATCAGGCCCCGATCTATATCGAAGCCCGCGACCTGCTGCGCAAAATGTAGGCGCTGGCCTTACCCGCGCGCTTTCGATGTTTGCAACGACGCAATCATCGTCACCCGCAGCAGCGTGCTCAGCTCCCTGCCGGTGCTGGCGGGTCGTCGCGACTGTTCCATTCGTCCAGCGTGAGCGAGCCGTCGTCATTCCTGTCGAGCTCGTCGAACTCCAGCGCCGGGTCGCCATAGTGGGTCAGTTCGTCGGGCGACACGGTATTGTCGCGGTCGGTGTCAACGCAGTCGAACGTTGCGCACTTCTTGTTCTCAGGTGTGGCTTCCAGGGATTGCGCGCTACCCATCGCCCCTGCCGATGCTTCGGTGTGCGCCGATGATGGCGAATGCAGCGCCGCGACGAAAAACAGCAGTGCTGCACCGGTTGCCAAAAAGCGGATTTGAATTTTCATCATCAGCCTCCTTGAAGTGGCATCGTCGATATCGACGCCGAATACATGTGACGTTACTAACGTGTCTGTATTGCGCGCTTTCAATGCGGCTGAGCGATGCCCTGCAAAAGCTCGCCAGTGGCGCCGGAGTCATTGGCGCTGGCGATATTGGAGAGGGACACGATGCCGACCACGCGATGTCGCGATCCAGCACCGGCAGGCGTCGGATCGCCAGATCGGCCATGCGCCGAGCCACTTCATCGACTGTCTCGTCTTCGAAGCAGTACTTCACGCCATCCGACATTGCGTCGGCCACCAGGGTTTCGCAATCCTGGCCGTCGGCAACAACGCGCAGCACGATGTCGCGGTCGGTGACCATGCCGACGAGAACGCCCTCGCGACTGATCGGAATGCTGCCGATGTCGCGCTTCCGCATCATCACTGCAGCCTCCTTAACGGTTGCGGTGGAATCAATCACATGCACATCGCTGCTCATTACGTCTTGGATTTTCATGGACGCTTCCTCTCTTTGCGGATCGGCTGAAGGGTTCCTGCAAACTGCAATGGCATTCGTGCAGGTTGCAATGAAAACGCGACCCCAGCGCTGAAAAACGCCGTTGTCGCATTGTCTTCATCAAGAGCCGTGCCAACGTTGCGCAATGCACCGCAGGCGTGTTCGGCAATGCATTGCGCAAGCCACGCTGGGCGATGTGCGCCGCGATGCGAATGTCGGTTCATGCAGAAGATCGATCCCGATGGTCGGCGATCACCCGCCGCTGCGAATAGCTATTGACGCGTATAGCCGCCTGGAGTGGGGAAATCCGCACCCAGGATGCAGAAACAATTTCGTTAAGAATTACTTTGAGGATATTAATTTTATGCTCGGAAAGTCGTTGCAGACAAATTAACCGCAAATGGCACGAGGTTTGCAATTACTCCCCTGCGCCACCGAGAGCGCATCAAGCACATCAATGAGGAGAACGTTAAATGAACCATCGACGTACTGAAAATTCTGGCCAGTCCGGCAACCAGGGACAGCGACAGAACCGCCATCTGCAACCAGGCGGATTCGATAACGACAATCGCAGCGGTAGCGGACAGCGCTTTGACCGCAACGATTCCGGTAACCCGCGCGGCTATGCCGATGGGCGGTCAGGCTCGGGATACGACGAAAGCGAGTGGGGCGGCGGCGGTCAATACGACCCGCGCATGACCAGCGGTGCCTATGGCAATTACGATGATGGACGCAGCCATTCCGGCGGCCACGAGCGCCCGAACCAAGGGCAGCAATACCCGCGTCAGCAGCACGATGACCAGCCCTACGGCAACGACTATGGCCAGCCGTCGCAAGGTTACGCGCGCAACACCGGCAGCTATGGCGGCAACTACAGCGGCGTGCCGTACCGCCCGGACTTCCAGGGTGGCAGCAACCAGGGCAATGAGCCGTGGAATCGCAATGAATCCGTCTACGGCTATGGCTATCAAGGCGGCCCAGGCAGCCAGGGCGGTATCGGGCCCAACCCGGCCGGTAGTCGTGGACAGGGCGGCCAGAACGGCGGCAACTACAGCGGCGGAAATTATGGTCAGGGCCGCTTTGCTCAAGGGGGCTCGTTCGCCGGTACCCAGCCCAATCAGCAATCACGCGGATTTCAGGGTGTAGGGCCGAAAGGCTATGCACGCTCGGATGAGCGCCTGAAAGAGGAGATCAGCGAACGTCTCAGCGATGATCCAGATATCGATGCCAGCGACGTCTCGATCGAATGCAGCAACGGCAAGATCACGCTCAGTGGTCAAGTCGATGAGCGCTGGATGAAGCATCACATCGAGAACCTGGTCGACCGCAGTTCGGGCGTCAAGGACATCGACAATCGTCTCACCATCGGCCAGCGCCAGGACGCGCGCAGCACGGCACAGAATGGTGAACGTGTGCAGGACGACAACGGCGCCCATTCAAACGGCCGCTCGGCCTCCAGCCAGTCGTCCACCACCAGCGCCGACAACAAAAAGCGACAATAAGTCGCAGTACTTCCAAGGCCCGCGGCGTCTCGCCGCGGGCCTTTTTGTGGGCGAAGGTATTTTCTTCTCCCGCACACGCTGCACTGATCGACGACACGGGTAACATCGGTCCAAGAGCATGGACTACTGTGCCGCATCGCGCATGCTCGCGTATCTCTCCGGACCCAAATTTCATGATCCGACTTTCCAAACTGAGCAAGAAATTCGCTGGCACGCAGGCGTTACGCGATGTGGATCTGCATATTCCGGCCGGGCAGATGTGGGGCTTGCTCGGGCCCAATGGCGCCGGCAAGACGACACTCTTCCGGATATTGATGGGTATCCTGAGGGCTTCGTATGGCTCTGCCACGATCGCGGGGCTTGATGTATTCGATCAGCGCCTGGAAGTGAAGCGAGTACTCGGCTTTCTGCCGGATGAGCCGGTGTTTCACAGCTATCTGACCGGCCAGGAAATCATCGAGCTGGCAGCCGCAATGCATGGGCGCGATCCGGCAGCGGAACTGAACCGATTGCGGCCGCTCAGTGAGCGACTGCAGATACTCGATGCCCTGCCGCAATTCGCCGACGAATATTCGCGCGGCATGAAGAAGAAACTGGGTCTGTTGCTGGCCCTGGTGCATCAGCCGCGGCTGTTGATCATGGACGAGCCGACCAACGGCCTGGATGTGGAAAGTACGGCGCTGTTCTTTGCGCTGATCCGCGAACAACAGGCGGCTGGCAACACGGTGGTGTTCTCCACGCATCTTCTGCAGCAGGTGGAAGCGCTGTGTTCGCATGTCGCGGTGATCAGCCGTGGCGCTTTGGTGGCACGAGGCACGCTTGCCGATGTCACCGCATCGGTGACGGGAGCAACCAGCCTTGAACAGGCGTTTCTGGAATTGACCAAGGTGAAATACACCGCGGGCGAGCGCATGCGCCAGGCACTGGCGGCGCGCACGATCCGATGAAGGGCATGCGCAACTGGCTTGCCGTCGTGCGGCTGTTGCTCGCCAGCGCCTGGCGGCGTGCCGCAGCAAGGTTGGCGCGCGCGCGCCGCTACGGCGAGCACTCGTCGGTATTGTTCGTGTTCGCGGTGTTTGGGGCGCTGGCGATGCAGGTCATGCTGGGCCTCGCGTACCTAGTATTTGCCAGAACCACGGCAGACGCCGAACACGAAGCCGGCAGCCGACTGATGATTTCGGACTACTCCTATAACGCGATGCTGGCGGTCGAACAGCACCGATCCGAACTCGGCGGCAATGCAGGTGAGTCCGCCAAACCGCGCGCATTGTCCGAAGACCTATGGGAACTCATGGCCATGCGGCTGCAGATGCGCCGCGGAGGTACGGACGAGTATTGGCTGAGCGAAATCAAGCGCCGCTACCAGGTCGAGGGCAGCAGCGCTTTTGCGCCTGAGCCAGAACGGGATCATTGGTTTGACTTTGATGGTGAGGGCGCCGCAGGCGCGCTCACTCTGATGATCGCACTGAGTTTCCTGTCGCTGGCTATGCAGGGCGAAGGCATGGTCATGGACACGCAGCGTCGGCGGCATCCGATGTGGGAATGGTATCTGGGCTTTCCCGTCCCGCAGAGCGCAGTGTTTGTTGCCGAGGCGTTGGCACCGGTGGTCAGCAATCCGATGCTGTTTACTGCGCCCCTGCTATTGGCGGCAATCGCCGGGTTTCATGCAGATTCAATGGCCGTGGCGCTGTGTACACTGCCTATCGCCATTCCGTTGGTGCTGGTCGCGGCGGTCTATGCCAAGGTGTTTGAGGTGCTGATCATGCTGCGCAGTTCTGCGCGCAATCGCAGCAGCTGGCTGATGCTCCTCAGCGGCATAGGATTCCTCTGCCTGATGGCGCCGATCCTGCTGTTGAATTCGCGCAGCTTCGCCTATCAGATCGCAGCGCAACTGCTGCCGGTGTTCACTGCCCTGCCCAGCGCCAATGTGCTGATCGAAACCGGCACGCTCGCAGGCTGGCTGCGTGCGCTGGCGACCAGCAGCGGGATCGCGGCCGGACTGCTATTGCCCGCGATCGTGATACTACGCTTTGCCACCGCACGCGGGCTCGAAGGTGGATTTGGCGATAATGCTGCACCGGTAGTGGGCGCATTGCAGCCAGCCAAGGGCATCATCTCGCGCTGGCTGAGCGATCCGATCCTGCGTAAGGATTGGCTTTGGCTGAAGCGCGACCGCGGCGCCCTGCTGCAATTGATCGGGATTCCGCTCGCGCTGGTGTTTTTTCAAGGCTTCAATCTGCGCGGCCTCATTTCGCTGTCGGATCTGAGCTGGCATCGCTTGGCAGGCGTCGTGGTCGGCCTGGGTGCGTATATGTTGTTCATGGCAGGTCCGCGCGCGTTGACGAGCGAAGGGCCGGCGTTGATGCTGACGATGAGTTGGCCGCGTGCGTTGGAGGATACGCTGCGCGCGAAGGTCCGACTGATCTTCGCGTTGGTGACGGCAATGGTCTGGATCAGTCTGGCTGTCGTCGTCTGGATGTTTCCGGCCGATACGCTCTACCTGCTGCTGGTGGCAGTCGCCTGGCCGCTGATCGGGCTGAGCATCAGCGAAAAGGCGGTTACGCTGATCCAGGCGCCTGCGTCGTCGGGCGAATCCGAGCCACTGCCCTCCGCTCAGACCCTGGCAGCTTCGCTCGGCAACCTCACCTTCGCCATCGGTCTATATACGGCGCAGTGGCATCTGGCGATAGCGGCCATCGCGTTCAACTGGGTGTTTGCCGGCGCGCTATGGCAGAACTTTCGTGTACGTCTGGCCTACCTGTTTGATCCTGAATCACGCCCGGCAATACGCCCACCGACCGTGCTGGGAAGCTTGATCGCTGTCGTTGCGCTGCTTGAGGTCGGTACCCTCTTCAGCCTACCCTTTCTCTTCTTCCTGGGTAAGGGAGCTGTGCACTACGCCCAGGCAATCGGCTATGGTCTCGCTGCCATCGTGGTCTGCTGCGTCGTTGCTTGGCAGTACAACAAGAAGTCGGTGTCGCTCGGCGAAATCTTCTGCATTGATGACCAGACGGCTTTGGCGCCAGGCCTCGGCTGCGCGCTGGCGTTGCTGGCAGGTGTGGCGCTGGGCCTGCTGGGCCTGGGTTATCAGCATTGGCTGGCCACATCGCATTGGACCGAACTGAGCGATACCGTTCAGCGCAGCAGAGAGTTCTTCGACGCTTCACCGCAGGTGCGCAAGGCCTACGCCATTATGGCCATCGGCATTGCGCCCTGGGTCGAGGAATTTCTGTTCCGCGGACTGATGTTCCGAGCGATGTGGTCCGAGTGGGGAATGACCAAGGCGCTGCTCGTAACCAGCTTCTTCTTTGCTGCATTGCACCCCATGCTGGCCTGGCCAATGGTGTTCGCATTGGGTGCCAGCAGTGCGCTGTTGTTCGCCCGAACCCGCGCTTTGTTGCCCTGCATACTGATGCACGTCTGCTACAACGCGGTCGTGGTTTGGGGCAGCTTCTGATCGAATGGCTGGCGATCCTGTTTCCGCCGCATCTGTTACCGCCTGGCGGAAGGTCGGCCCCAGCACAGTGGCATCGCATGGAACTGCTCTCGTCTATATCGACTTTGCACCCTTCCACGCAGCCACCCGATTTCACTTCAAACGGCGGCAGCGAGGTGTGGATGTCGACCAGCGGCGAGTCCGTGGACACAGCCAAAGCCGTGGCTGTTCAGCGTGATACAGGTCGACGGCCTCAGCGACTCCCGAGATTACTTCGATGCCAGAAAGTTACTTGTAGCACCTGATGCCATGGCGGTGCATTCCTATGATGCTGCGGCGCATGAAGCTTCTGTGCGAATTGCCGATGCCCGATTTCCGCCAGGGAGAATGTGGTGCTCCTAAAGAGATTGTTGTTCACGCTGATCGCGATCATCCTGTGGGTCGTCATCGCAGCCTATGGTGCCATCAGTGGCTGGTGGCTGACCCCGATCGCTCCCAATGGGGATACTCAGGCGTTCTGGAACGCAACCATTGAGTTGAGCAAGAAGCAGAGTCGAGGCAATGTCGCCCTGGTGCTGATTCGTAATGGCGAGGTCCATGACAAACACTTCGCGGCATCGATCGACGCGATCGACGGCGGAACCGTATTTCCATTGGCATCAATGAGCAAATGGTTCGCCGCCTATGCGGCGATGCAACTGGTTCAGGCAGGGAAGATCGATCTTGATGCGCCGGTGTCGCGTTATCTCAGTCGCTGGCAATTACCGGAAGGTCAATTCGATCACAGTGGCGTCACCGTGCGCCGTCTCTTGTCGCACACTGCTGGCCTCACCGACGGTCTGGGCTTTGGCGATTACGCGCCTGACGAAGCGCTGCCCTCACTGGAAGCAACCTTGCGACAACCGCGTGCATCGTCCGGCAACAGGGTCATCGCTCTGGGACAGGAACCAGGGAGCACATGGCAGTACTCCGGCGGTAGTTACCTGATTTTGCAACTGCTCATCGAAGAGGTATCCGGCATGGGCTTTGCCGAGTGGATGCAGCAAGCCGTCTTCAACCCCATTGGCATGCAGCGCTCCACCTACGCCTATATCGGCGACGTGGACAACGCGTCCAGGTCTTACGATGCCGATGGCAGACCGGCGACTTCATACCGCTACGCGGCAGCGGCAGCCACTGGGCTGTCTTCAGCGGCGGATGATCTGATCAAGTTCGCCCAGGCCCAGTTGCACGCGGATCGCCTCGGTGCATCCGTTTTGAATCAGGCCAATGTCCAAGCCATGCGTCAGCCGCACGGACGGAAATTCGGCGCCGATATCTGGGGCCTGGGGGTAATGCTCTATGCACCCACAGCCAGCGGCAATTACGTCTTCGGCCATGACGGCTCGAACGCCCCGGCCATCAATACAGCGCTGAGGATCAATCCGGACAATGGCGATGCCATCATCGTGCTGGTCACCGGCCATCGCGCATTGGCCACCTCGCTCGCCTATGAGTGGACACTCTGGCAGACCGGCGTTCCGGATTTCCTGCTGCTCGACAAGGCGCTGGAATCAGCGCTGATGCCCATGATCATAGGTATATTGCTCATTGTGGTGCTGTTCGTCTACGTCACGTTTGCGCGCCGCCGGAAAGTTGTCGTCTGAAACAAATGGCACTTACTAAAGGTGCGATACGGGCGCCGAAGCGGATGTAGGCTGGCGGTGAGCGCAGCGAACCCCAG